>NZ_JBXASN010000013.1:0-161730 GCF_058809335.1 Ancylobacter sp. GW821-FHT10E12
GGGCTTTGCGTCGTGCCATCGGGAACCTCCATCAGCTCCAGTATGGCCGCCCTGCACACGAAATTCCTGACAGTCCCCCCTTTCACCGGCGAGCCCTGCGAAGATGCGATCGAACACTCCGAGCCGACTCCAGCGGATGAAGCGATTGTACAGCGTCTTGTGCGGGCCATAGCCTTTGGGCGTGTCCTTCACTGCAGGCCGTTGCGGATCACGTAGACGATGCCGATCATCCACACGCGGCACGCCATGCGACAACAGAAAACACGCCTCGGTCCGCGCCATCTGGCGCTCGCTCAACAGAAACAGATCACCCCTCACAGCATCCTCTCAGACACCGTGAACATACGTCACCACACTTTATCAGGTCCTGAGCCCAGGTGTTTGGTCCCAGGATGTAATGGCGTCTTTTTGTCGCCATCAGAAAAAATGGGGGTGCTATGGAGGTACTATGGACCAGATTCTTCATGAGGGCACCAAGACTCCATACACCGTTCGAACGGAGCTACAATGATCGCAGGCTTCAACCGCGGAACTCGCGCGGCGCTTCGAATTCAACGAGAAAACCGTGAGGAGGTGGCGGGCTCGTCATACGGTCGAAGGCGAGCCCATGAGCCCGAAGGGGCGGCGCGGTTCCGTTTCTTCACATTGAGAAGGCTGCGATCGTCACGCTTCGCGTTTAAGTCCGTCTGCCGTTGGGTGGTGTTTTCATCGCGCAGGAGGCCGGCCGAATAGAGAAGAGCCATTTTGCACACCCGCGCAGATCCAATTTTCAAGGGCGTATTGACAATACAAAGCAATTCGTGTTTATACTTTCCCCATTATTAGGTAGAATTTACACTTTGGTTTCCGGGTAACGAAGGGGGTTTAGTGACCTATCGTCGCGTTTCCGTGTCGAGCTTGGTGGGCCTTCGTGGCTTTCATGCGGTTCGCTGTACTGATCTCAATATTTGGATAACAGAAGAATGTTTGAGGAATCTTGAGTCTGGCGCTGCTGTGTTAGAACTCAGGATGGCTAGCCCTGACCTCACTCCTGTAGTTGCAATTGGCAAATACACGGGGACTATTGAAGTAAGATTCAAGAGTAACAATGCCGCTTTCTTGTTGGAAAGTTGCGGTCAAATAAATTTGTCGGCATTATTTTATTCCAATGCACTATTGCGAGTTGGGCGCGGCACGACAATCAATTCTTGTAACGCAACTCTTTCAGACGCCTCAATCGAAATCGGTCAAGACTGCATGTTTTCACATGGGGTCACAATGCAACCTAGCGATCAGCATGACATTTACGATATAAATTCTAGTGTGCTGATAAATACAAAGCGTTCTATCAAACTTGGAAAGCATGTTTGGCTTGGCAAGGAATGTTATATTGGCGCCGGCGTTGAAATTGGCGAGGGCGCCATTGTTGGGGCGCGAGCGGTGGTAGTGTCCAATGTGCCGGCTTTTTCAATTGCCGCAGGAAATCCTGCGCGTACAGTAAAAGAGAACATATCTTGGCGTCGCGAATTTGCTTCTGGACGTATAGCTGGGAGTAGCGCGTCTACAATAATGGAAAAAGTACGGTCATCTGGGTTTGTTTTGCCGGAATGAATTCTGCCTCTCGATGGAGTATTGAATTTCTAATGTTGTCGCTTAGGGAATCATTAGAAATTCGTACCATAATGATACTCAACAGTTAGAAGTGAATATTGCTGATTTCATTGCGGTTTACTATTCGGACTTCTGCTTTTGAAGATCCATTTGAGGCTAGGTTGAGGATGATCTGGCCTGTTTCAAGCTTGGGTATGGCCCCGAGCGGGCAATGGTCAGATGGCTGATGTTGAGAAGCGAGCGAAGCGCTATCCGAGCGATCTGACCAACAAGGAATGGTCGATCGTTCGCCCGCCTCTGTTGTCGTTGACGTCGCCCCCGCTTTACCCTCGATCATAACTGGATTCTGGTCTCGTTTTGGCCCTTTCGGAACCGGGTTGCAAACTCGTTTGGGGTGAGGCCGCCGAGACCCGTATGCGGCCGTCAGGTGTTGTAGTCCGTCCTCCATTTTTCAATCAGCCAGCATGCTGCCGGCAGGTTGCGGAACAACTGCTCGTTGAGACACTCGTCGCGGAAGCGGCCGTTCAGGCTCTCGACGAAGCCATTTTGCATAAGCTTGCCGGGCGCGATGTAGTGCCACTCGACACCCTGATCCTCTTGACATCGCAGGATCGCTCGCGACGTTAACTTGGCGCCGTTGTCGCTGACGATCATGAGCGGCCGGCCGCGAAGGGCGATGATTGCATCGAGCTCCCGGACAACGCGCTGGCCAGAGAGCGAGGTGTCGACGATGAGCGCCAGACACTCTCGCGTAAAGTCGTCGACGATGACACGGAAGCGACGGCCATCGATGAGCATGTCGGCGACAAAGTCGCGGCTCCAGCGCTGGTTCGGCCCCTGTGGCATAGTCATCGGCGCCCGTGTCCCGAGCGCGCGCTTGCGCCCGCCACGCCGCAGCAGGATGTGCAGGGTCGGTAGCCGAACCGCCGACGTTGACCCGCCAGGGACTCCAGGCGCCCACGGATCTTCTTCATCTCCGCCTCCTTCCTACGGAATCCAATTCAAACCGAAGGCATTTTAGGGGGAAACGTCAGCGTTACTGAGGCGGAGGTGCAAGCCAATGGCGAATCTAGCATGAGGTGATGAATGCCTTGCGCTACACGGACCGTTCGGACGGATGCCGCCGAAGAATCTCCTACCGTGGCAGATTCTGCATTGGCGGTCCCGCCACCTCATGCATCGGCTGCTGTTCGGATCGTCCATGACGCGACAGTCATGCTCGCGATCATCGACAGTCAGCCCGTCAAAACGCCCGCGCCGAGAAAGCACGGGCTTGAGCGGCTAAGAAACCACCGGCATTCCGTCCTCCGCCCGCTTCACAACAAACGCGATCTGCGCCTCCGGGAACCGCGACGCCTTCATGGAACTCTCCCTGTCTCCGAGCCAGGGATCAAAATGGGAAATTCCGGCTCAAACTGGCCCGAAAAGCCGGAAGCATGTCAAGGGCACGGCAGGACACTCCACATGCGCCGCAATCTAACCCTTCGACAACGCAATCAGGCCCCTTCCGCTTCACTACGAACATATTAAGAAATATAATTTGAACTTATATCAATACATCCATTACATTATATTTAATGCAAAGCATTATTTTTGTCGAACTTCCGATCTATATGGACAACTATCTTTTTGTCATAAAAATGATCCGGCACCTGTCCAAATATTGCAATAATATTCGGCTCATCTCCTTCATATGTTTTTGGATTAACATTTAATGAAAATACAACAATTCCTTTATTAGATTTGATTAATATCTTAGATATACGCATTGCATCTTCAGATGAATTAAATTCTACTGGGATTCCCCTGGTAAATGAACCAGACTCATCCACCTGGAAGGGCTGAACTACAAAGAACATCTTTTTTGACATGCATCTCTCCAGCCGCCGATCATGGCCATATTTCCGAATAGATTTAAACAAAATCAATTCATATCGCAAAACAATATCTGTGACATATTGACGTTGGCCCCTCCAATTTGTCCTCGATCATAAGCGGACGCTGTTCTCACTTGATCTATTTGAGTTCCGCCAGCTTCGTGGACACCGAGATTGGGTGTTTCATGAAGCCGAAGGTGACAGATACAGCGAAGACGGTTTGGGCGTGAGTTCAAGATCGCGGCAGTGTCGATCTAATCCCGGAAAACTGGACCGTTTGAAGTTGGAGTTTTCCGCGCCAAAATCCCTTGATTGGGAGGAGCGGAACACGATGAAGGTATCGAAGTTCTCGGACGCGCAAAAGGCGTTCATCCTGAAGCAGGGGGCGGATGGCGTGCCGGTGGCGGATATCTGCCGGCACGCTGGGATCAGCCCGACGACGCACTTCAACTGGAAGAAGAAATACGAGGGCCTCGCCCCGCTTGGGATGCTCCGGCTAAAGCATCTCAAGGGTGAGAACACGTAGCTGAGAAAATTCGTCGCCGAGCTGTCCCTCGACTGTGAGATGCTGCAGGACATCATTCGCCAAAAATCTGAGCCTTGGTCGCACGCGCGAGCTCGTTGGCGTGATATGTGGCGAGTGGCAGGTGTCAATCCGGCGGGCCTGAGCCAAGCAATTTCACATCTGACGCGGTGTCGGGACGCCCGTACTGTCTGTTCGGCGCCACCGCGATCCGCGCGATATTCACCCGAGCTTCGCCTCTTCCAGCTCCGGTCTTGCGCCCCTTGAAGTCGGCTTCTGTGAGGTTTCACTTGGATCGATCTCGCCCGTGGCCGGCATCGGACGGGAGATGCGGCAGGTCCTGCCACGGTCAAGCAGCTGCCCGCTCCGTTCGCGTTCCGCTCCCGTGTTGCTGATGACCGCGGACGCCTTTTGGGCTCAGGTCTCCACCGCTTTCAATCTCCCGACCGGCCACGAAGGGCGTGACCGGATAATCAAAGGGAGAACCCCACATGAAGAAACCAGCATCAACCGGTCCCAGTCACGACGTCTACGTCGTCGAGGGCGAAGGAGAAACCGCTTTCTGGACCCGCATCGGAGCCGCCTGGCCGCATACGAACGGCGAAGGCTTCAACATCCAGCTGACCTGCGTGCCCGTTGATGGCCGCCTGGTCATCCGCAAGCGCAAGCCCAAAGACGCCGGGGTGGGCCGATGAGCCCACTCACTACCATGCCGCACGACACCGTGCGGCATGGGGACTGCGTCCGCCTGATGCGCCGCATGCCAGCCGAAAGTGTCGATTTCATCCTCACCGATCCGCCCTATATCTGCCGCTATCGGTCGCGCACCGGGCAGACCGTGCGCAACGATGACAATGGCCGCTGGGTGAAGCCCGCCTTTGCCGAGATGTACCGTGTGCTCAAGCCCGGCAGTCTCTGTGTGAGCTTCTACGGCTGGAACAAGGTCGACGTGTTCATGGACGCCTGGCGGTCCGCCGGATTTTATCCTGTAGGCCATCTGGTGTTCTGCAAGGAGTATGTGTCGTCCAAGCGTTTTCTGGGCGCGAGCCACGAGCAGGCTTATCTGCTGGCGAAGGGCCATCCGTCGCGGCCGGACATGCCGCCGAGCGATGTCCGAGACTGGGTCTATACCGGCAATCGTCATCATCCGACCGAGAAACCCGTGCCAGTGCTTGAACCGCTGATTGAAGCGTTCTGTCCCGCCGGTGGCGTGGTGCTCGACCCGTTCTGTGGGTCCGGGTCAACGTTGGTCGCGGCCCGGAAGTGCGGGCGGTGCTTCGTCGGATTCGAGCTCGATTACAACCATCACCGCACGGCGCTCACGCGTGTTCAGGCGCCTTAGGGCGCCCTTCTCATCTGCGCGGCCCGCTCAGCGTCACCGGACGGGCCTAGTCCTCCGACCTCTCGTCCAAGACTGCTGCCTCGTAGTCGCGCCCCGCATAGAACACCCGGAGGATTTGAACCTCCCGGTCACGGACACGGTACGCAATCAGCGCGCGCCGTTTCATGGCGAGGAGTCGAACGCCCGGGCCGAGATCCTCTCGGCTGGGCGCGCGTTCGGGCATTTGCGTGAGCGCTTCGCAGCGCTCCCTGATTTGTCGGATGAAGGCGATCGCCCGATTTAGGCTGTCCTCGGTGATGAAGTCGTAGATCTGCTCGAGATCGGCGGCGGCGAGAGGGCGGAATATGACCTCAAGCGCCACTGCGTGACGCTTTCACCTGCCCCGCATACTTCTGTTCGAAGCGGCTGAAGACCTCGTCGGCTGACACGCTCGGACGCGGGTCGTCCAAGGCTTCCTGAATGCGGGCTTGGAGCACGGCATTGAGGGCTTCATCTTCGCGGTCGAGAGCCCGTAGAGCGGCGCGCATCACTTCGCTCGCGGACGCGTATGCTCCCGAGGCCAGCCGGGCATCAACGCTGGCTTGCTGCTTGCCGAGGGTGACGGTGAGGGGCTTATTGGTTCTCATGGCGGTATCTTTCCTTGTACCTCTTTATACCACAGAGTGTATGACACTGTCATACACTTCCTGACAGGTCTTCTGCGGCCTATCCCTCTCTTTCTCTTCTGAACCTTTCCAGCCGTTTAGCTAGCCTCGTCTCAAACTGGCCCGCCCCTCGACTCTGCGTTGCAGAAGCGCGAGCATGCTGCCGGGCACTGAGGGGGCCAAGGTGGGCATTCAACTCAAATCCGTATCACCACGCGACCGCGGCGCGGCGCGTGTGTCGTTTACGTCGCTTCGCTCCTCTTCGCGGCACGCGGTCTGATCGGGCCGTGCCATGGCCAGGAATCAGGCCGGATGCCTTGGCTGGGTCATTCTGAGCGCTCTCGCGCTCGGCTACTGTTCGTCGCGCGACAGCTCCCAGGTCGCGCCAGTCGCTTCGCCGGCTGCGCCGCGCGCGACCGTTCAATCCACATCCTATTCGCGGTCGCCGCCGGCTGCGGAGACCCGCCCGACGAGCCCGCTTGCCGCGGTCCCGTCGATCACGACGCCTGAAGAGGCATCGTCCGCGTCCACGGCGGTGATGTACACCACCGCCCGCGTCAATCTCCGTGCAGAGCCGTCGGTGATGGCCCGCGTGCTGATGCGCCTCGAAGCTGGCGCTTCGGTCGCTGTGTCAGGGATAGAGGGTCGGTGGTGGCGTGCCGCCTTCGGCGGCCAGCGCGGGTGGGTCCATGCTGATTATCTCACCGCGTCAGCGCCGCCTACGGCCGCGCCGTCGCGGGAATCTCCCATCAGGTCTCCCGCACCAGCAGCGTCACTTGCCCCGTCGCGAAGCCCGGGCCGCACACCCATCCGTGAAGCCTATGTGGGAACCTGCGACTGCCCTTACGACTACAAACGGAACGGGGCCAGGTGTGGTGCAACCAGCGCCTACAGCAGGCCCGGAGGTCGTGAGCCGGACTGTTACGAGTAGTCCCGCTGCAACCTGCCACCCAATCAGCGGTTCTGTCCGATATCGTACCAATCGCGATTCGGGCACCGTCACCCTGTTTCATGAAGATGAAAGTTGCCTGAATGCCGGCGGAGGCGGTCTCATGGGATCAAGCATCCGTTCCCTCGGGTGACCGGCGCGTGGAGATGCGCGGCCCGTGTCCCCCGTCAAGAGGCTGCCCGCTCCATTCGCTGCGCTCCCGTGTTGCCTCCTGACCGGGGCCCGCCCCTTGGGCTCACGAGGCCGCGCGGAGAGGTCAGCGCCGGTCACCCAAGAGAGCCGGCGCCGATCAACCCATGAAAGAAACCGCCATGACCGCCCGACCCCTCAAGCCCTACCGCATCCTCCTGACCGAGGTGCGCGTCTCCGAAATCACCATCGAGTCCGACACCGACTACGACCTCGAGGACTGGGCCCGTGAGGGCTGGGAGGCAACCGACCCGTACGATCCCGAGCCCTATGCCACGCTCGTAGAGCGCCGCCTCGCCAAGGTGACCGTGCTCGAGAGGTCCTGCCTGCCCTGGAGCCGCAAGGTCGAGATCAAGCTTAAGGTCTGAGGAGCCTTGCACCTCTGAAGGGCCCTGCAGGGCCCTTG
Organism: Ancylobacter sp. GW821-FHT10E12; assembly: GCF_058809335.1. NCBI lineage: Bacteria > Pseudomonadati > Pseudomonadota > Alphaproteobacteria > Hyphomicrobiales > Xanthobacteraceae > Ancylobacter > Ancylobacter sp. GW821-FHT10E12. The sequence continues at coordinate 7,521 of NZ_JBXASN010000013.1, forward strand.
GAGCGTTTCATCAAGGCAAGCTGGTGCTTGCGGTTCTCGGTTCGCATAATCGTTTCAGGTGCGTCTGAGGCGGTCTGGCCGGGGGCGGCTTGTCCTCGGAGTCGCCGGTGCGCCGGCTCTCTCCGTGGAGCGTGATTGTCCGTCATCACATGTCGGAGAGGGGTGCCGGTCGGCCCTTCGCTTGTGGTGCTGCTCTGTTGCCGGAAAGCCAGGGAGAGAGGTATTTTCGTGGCAGGGGGTGGTAATGGCGCACTTATACATCGCTGCGCGACATAGGTGCACGGCCGCCACCGGAGGTAGCTATCCGCCGTATGGTGTCGCCATGAGGCGACGTCTTTTCATATGGAGGCGCCCATGGCGTCCTACCATTTCGCAGTGCAGGTCGTGAAGCGATCGCAAGGTCGCTCGGTCGTGGCCATGGCCGCGTACCGGGCAGGAGAACGTCTACACGATTCGCGGCGAAACCACGTGGAGGATTACAGCAAACGTCGCGGGGTCACCCATCGGGAGATCCTGGCACCGGAGGGTAGCCCCCAGTGGTTAACCGATCGTGAATCCCTTTGGAACGCGGTTGAGCATGCGGAGAAGCGGGTCGATGCCCAATTGGCCCGGGAGATCAATCTCGCCCTCCCCCATGAACTCACGCACGATCAGAGAGTCGAACTTGTTCGTCATTTTGTCCTCGAGCAGTTCGTTGCCCGCGGCATGGTGGCCGATCTGGCGATCCATCAGCCGGTGGTCGAGAAGGGGGACAATCACCTCAATCACCATGCCCATATTCTGCTGACCTTACGCCAGGCCACCTCAGAGGGGTTGCGGCGCGTGAAGACGCGCGAGTGGAACTCCGACGACATGCTGGCTGTCTGGCGGACGGCATGGGCGGAGCACCAGAACCGGGCTCTCCAGCGCAACGGGCATGCGGCCTTGGTCAATCACCGCACATTGGCAGCTCAACGGGCGGCGGCGCGCGAGAAGGGGGATCGGGCGGGCGCCGTCTTGCTTGATCGCTTGCCGGAGATCCATATTGGGCCGTTGGCGAGGCAAGTTGCCACGCATGGTCGGCAGGTCCATAGCCGTGACCGTGAGGTCGGGCCGAAGCGTTATCGGGTGCCCGGCAAACCGGCAGTGCGGCGCGTTCGGCATTACCCTGCGCATGATCGGGGGAGTCGCCTGGACTGGGTGACCCGTATCCTGAAGGGGAACGACCGTCACGCCCGGACGGGCGTCGAGCGTCTGGAGTTTCGTGCAGCGCGGTTGCAGCGCAAACTTCATTATTGGGAGACGCGGGCGAAGTTCGGCCTAGATGGCCGCGCCATGCGGTCGGCTCTGTCTATTGACCGAGCTATGGCCTCTCAACGAGGAAAGCCGCTCACGGCGGATCAACGGCGCCTGCAGTCGCACGCGGGCAAACGCGTCGATCTGCTCAAGCGATTGCTCAGGGAGCTGGCCAATGTGTTACGCGCGATGCGTCATCAGCGCGAAGCTGTCCTCACGCGATCACGCGAAATCAACGACTGGACCCAGCGTCTAGGCGATATGCTCATGCGCGAGCATCCATCGCGCGACCTCAGCCGCTAAAATTTCCCAGAGCTGCCACCCTTGGAGACGTCTACCGCCATGGGCATTATCGTCATCCCGATCATTACGGTGTTCCTGCTGGCCACGGCCTCCTTCCTCATGGATCGCCGGCTCGGCGAAGTAATGACCTTACCAATGCAATGGGACCTGCAAGGCCGCGTGAACTGGACGGCTAACAGGCGGCTGGCTCTCGCCTTTACGCCGATTCTCGCGGCGGCCCTGATGGCATGGACGGCTTGGAGGGGCGTCGAAGACGCTTCTGTCGTTGGCACGGAGCTGGCTCTGATCGTCATGGCCCTCGTGTTCGGGGCCGTCCATGCCGTTCATTTGGGGCTCGTCATGCGGTGGATGCGTCGAACCGAGGCCTGATGCAGGTAGCCGCGTCACCACGCACCCACCGTATTTACATTGAATATTAGTAAATAAGACTGGCGTCAGGTCAGATTTTATCCTACTATATAAGATAGTAACGGAGGATAACGCCATGCAGAATGCTGAGAAGGTGAGCGTGACGATGACGCCCGACATGATGCGGGCGATACGAGAAAGCGTGGAAGCTGGCGAATTCGCGACCACCAGCGAGGCGATGCGGGATGCGGTTCGGGTCTGGCAGCGTCAGCGGCTGGAATATGCGGAGCGCTTGGAGGCCATGCGTGCTCGGATACGTCACTCTCTCGACGATCCGCGCCCGAGCTTGAGCGCCGAGGAAGTGGAAGCGGAGATGGCCCGCTTCATCGCCGCGGAAGGCAAAGCTGCCGGCAATGCGGCAGGCTAAGGTCGTCTATCGGCCGCAGGCGCTCGCCGATCTCCAGCATATTTACCGGATCGTCGCCGATATCAGTCAAAGCCACGAGGTGGCGGGCGGCTTCGTTCAACGGATTATGGTCCGCTGCCGCAAGATCGGGGATGTGCCCAAAGGCGGTAGACCGCGGAATGACCTCATGGAAGGGTTGCGGACGGTTCCGTTCGAGCGCCGGGCCGTCATCGCTTATGTCGTGACGGCACAGGTCGAAATTACCAACGTCTTTTACGGTGGCCGCGACTACGAGGCGCTCTATCACGACCGGCCGGCTGAGGACTCCCCGCTCCAAGAGTGAGCTGGCTGATTGGGTGTACTTGCCCACCGGCAGCTTACCAAGCGCTTAGGCCGCTACACTCAGACCATTGGACGGGGTTGCGGCTTCGTCCGTCCGGCGGTCCTGTCGCGCACCGCACTTCAATCCCTACAGGTAGGACAAATCCCTTCCACCCAGCGCATACACCCCTTTTTTAAGCAAGCCTTGCCGACCAGGAAGACATCCTGCCCCTGATATTCAATAATTATTTATAATTCAGATACTTAAGCTATTTTTATCGTTCAAGCTTGGGATCCCGAGCTACAAATCCTATTGGCTGGCCCAACTCCAGAGCAATTAGCACAAGATTTAGCACACACCTCATGGAAATAATTTTTATTTCTTTAAAATCAATAACTTATAAAACAGACAAGCAGGCTCATAACCTGAAGGCCGCAGGTTCAAATCCTGCCCCCGCAACCAACGATTCTTGTGAAAGCAAGGCACCCGAAACCCCGGCTTCCGAAAGGACGTCGGGGTTTTTCTTGTTCGCCGCGAACCGAAGGATCGCGGTCAGGTCGCCGCGCAGCACGATCGCCAGTTCGGCCTCGTCGGGCACAAGCGTCACCTGATCGACCAGCGTCCGGAACACCTCGGCCGCCTCGGCCTTACCGTCCTCGCTCTGCAGGCTCTCATAAAGCGCGGTAATCCGTTGGCGGTAAATCTCCGCCATGTTCGGATACAGGAGGGGCGGCGGCTCTTCCGCATTCGCAAGCTGGTTCTTCAGCCCCGCCTTTCGGGCCTCGAGCCGCTTCATATCCTCGACGATGGCTTCGATCGGCCCGCCAGCCTTGATAGCGGTCAGCAACTTTCCGAGTTCACGTTCAATGCGCGGAAGCTCATCTCGCATGGCGGCGAGAGCGCGACCTTCATAAGACGACCTCCTTACTCCGGGAGGCGGTCTCGCGTCCGGCTGTCTGTTTCGGCCTGAACGAAGTCCCGTGCGGCTTGTCGCGCCAGCAGTCGGACCAGATTGACGAGGCGTGGATCAGGCTTCGACGACGCTGGCACAACCGGTTCGCGGGCCGCGTCGGCGACCACACGAAGCTTTTCGGCTGTTGTACGTCTCGGTCGCGCCACGATCGCGTCCTTGTCCTCGCGCGGAACACCCCGCTTCGCGCCAATGATGCCAAGCAACAGCGCGTTGGCAAGAGAGAAATTTCTTGTAAATTAATGGATTATGGAGCAGCGCAGCGAAAGCTGGCGAATATCGGCATAATTCCGGGCGATGGAACGAGTTCGATCGGACCAAAATATTTTTGTGATCGCCCCAACCGACACCATTTCTTCTGGTCGTCATCGTATTCGCCACCATCCCTATATCCTCTCGAAAGCCGCCTCCGCTGTCGAAGTCAATAGAAAGAGCCGCTGCGGTCGCAAGGGGAAGGACCGAAACCCGAAACCCTCATAGAAGGCCGAGGCCACCGCGTCCTTCGCCTCAACCACGATCGCAAACACCGCAACCGCGCGGCTGGCCCCCAGGATACGTCGCACGGCATCGGCCAACAGCAGTTCACCGATGCCTTTCCCGCGCACCCGGACATCGCGAGCCAGGCGGCCGATCAGCGCCGCCGGGATGGCGTCATAGCGAGGAAGCTTACGTCCGACTTTCTCGGGCAAATCGTCGATCGCCAGCGTGAACGAACTCAGGCTGTAGAAGCCGACGATCCCAAGTTCGTCGTCGGCCGCAACAAACACCCGTGCGATATTCCGCTTGTCGTCCTGGCTGGCACGACGCTGAAACCAATCGTCGAGATCAGGCTGGCCACACGAGAACTGTTTTCGATCGTGACCCTTGTCCAGGACGCGACAGCAAATCCCATGAGTCAGTCAGCCCACCAAGTCCCGATGCCGCCGAAGGGCCGCCACCAATCTGTCCGCTGGTTCCGGAGGATCGAGTACGGCGGCAAGGAAGGCATCCCGATCGGCGCCGGTCAGCACCATGCGTTCGTGTTCGTCCAACACGCGGCGCGCACCCTCATAGGCAAGATCGCCGGCCGTCAAACCCGATACCGCTATGGCGCGCTGGATCAGTTCCTTGGCGGAGCTGGCAACACGCAGTTCGATCCGGTCTTTTTTCAGTTCACGGGGTGGATGGGCAGGGCGAGCAGAAGACGGCATAGCAGCATCCTTTCATTCGAAATAAGCACGGCAAAACACCGTGCGCTGTCAATCGCAATCTTCTCGGCCGGTCCTCCCAAAACGTCTGTTCGATTTCTCCCGGCCATCGATTTACCTTTTCGAATAACCGGATCGAGCTGCGAGGCGTTGCGGGCGGGCAGACGACCGAAGACGACACCGATCAGTCTCGAACAAGCTGCGCGACGAACTGCTGAACGGCGAGATCTTCTACAGTCTGGCAGAGGCCAGGATCATCATCGAGAGCTGGCGCCGGCACTACAACACCGAGTGGCCCCACTCCTCGCTCGGCTACAAGCCTCCAGCACCGGCAGCGATCATCCCGCCCTTGCCGCCTACATCAACCCCGGCCACAAGGCCGACAATGCATTAGACTGAAACCGGACCACTCAATCGGGGCAGGCCAGCACCCAGACCACCTGAGTGCCCTTAATCTCGCAGGAGTTGTATCCGGGAGAGGGGTCGGCAACCTCCGTCCTTTGACGGGTGTGACTGATATTCACTCAAAGCCCCGCCACCATCAGGCGCCTTGCAGCGGCCATCGCCGTCAGCGTATGCGGCGCAAGGCCGATCCGGCGCAGCACGGAGGCGTCGATGCAGGAGACGCTTCCACCCGACCAGCCCCGTAGAACCGCATCGACCGGCAGCGCTTCGCCGCCGCCGCGCAGCCGGACGCTCAGCGCGTGATAGTGGAACCCGAGGCCGGGAGCGGTCCGGCTGACATGCAGGACCTTGCCGCCGAGAGCCCCCAGGTCCTTCAAGGTAGCGTCCCGCTCCTTGTCGGTCGCATCGCTCGGGCCCTCGCCCGACACGAGGCCGCTGGCGGCATCGATGGTCACGCGGGCAAAGCTGCTGTCGGTCCATATCTGCACCGGCTGCACGCGGGACGCCGCCGCGGGAGCCGGCCACCTCTTGAGGACCGGAAGCGCGACCCCGACGGTCGAGGCCAGCAGCAGGTTCAATTCCGCCGCGCTCATGTCGTAGAGCGATGCGAAAACCGTGCAGCGGCCGTCGCGCCGCCGCTCCAGCGTCAGCGCATTGAAATGCCGGGTCGCCGTGACGGGCCGGGCCTTCAGCAGGTCCCGCAGGCCGGTCATATAGGCCATGCAGGGCGCATGGTCGCGGAACGACAGCTCGGCAATGTCGGGGACCGAGGCGCGCACAAGCTGGGCGGTGCCGATCACGCCTGCCGCCAGCACGATCCGGCGCCCGGCGATGACGCAGCCATCGGACAGATGCACCTCCCACAGGCCGTCCGCCCGCCGCGAGAGGCACTGCGCCCGGAGCGGAAGCACCATGGCGCGGGACATAAGTGCCTCCGCCACCCGCCGCATGGACGACAGGCCGAGCCGCGTGTCTCCGGCGCTTCCGGCCAAGAGCCGCGGCAGATGAAGCCGATAGTCGCCGGGGAGACCATCAAGCACCGGAAGGTCGGCTCCGCCCTCCAGCGCGAACAGCGCCTCAATGGCGGCGCAAGCCTCGGTATAGGCGGCGTGATCGGCGAAGATGTCGGCGGGATAGGGATCGCCCGCGCCATAGCAAATGAACTGCTGGCCCCAGTAATTGGCCAGACCACCGACCGCCGCTGTGGGAAACAGCGGCTTCCTGAGCGGTGGCGCCGTGTCCATCGGCGCCCCCAGGCCGGGAACCTCCCCTGCTTCCAGCGCCACGACCCGTATCTTCGGATGGATGCCGGCGCCGGTTCCGGGCACGGCGCCGGTCACGACGGCCAGATCGGCACCGGGTTCGATGGCCGAAAGCCCGGCCACGGCGGTCGGCCCGGCACCGATCAGAATGGTGTCGAAGCGGGAAGGCATCATGACGGGAGCTTTCAGGAGAGTGCGTGATCGCGTCCTTCAGAAGGAAGCGAGCTTCAATTCTAACGCGGCCAGTGACGGCTGCGTCGTCATGGGACGCAACGCAACAAGACCGTCGATACGCTCCAGCAGCGGGGATGCGGGTCTCAAGGAAAAATCAAGCAAGGCTGCAAGCCCCCGGACCGGAGTCGCAGGAAACGGGATCATCAGCGGCGTCCGCTTGCCGCTGCGCAGAGCAACCGCACGGATCATTTCCTCGAAGGTCAGAGGAATCACGCTGCCGAGTTCATAGCAAACCATAGGCGCATCGGCCTCCACAATCCTAACGAGTGCTTCGGCCAGTTCCTCGACATCGATCGGCTGGATGCAGGGGAGCGACGACAGGATCGGCACCGCCGGCAGCTTGGCCAGCGACGCGAACACGCCGAAAACGCTGCCTCCCATGCGATCATAGACCAAGCCCGGGCGCACGACGATCTCATCTTCCTGCGTCAGATTTTGTTCGATCGTGAATTTACTGTGGCCATAGTCGTTTCCGGCATCCGGCCGGGCCGATTGACTGGAAATGAAGATGAAGCGCCCGCGCTTTCCTGCAGCCCGAAGCGCGCGATGCTGGTTCAACAGCGTGGCCGTGCCCTCGATATCGAGGCGGGACGCCAGTTCCCGGTTGCGCGAGGCCTTCAGCACGGCGCTCGCCAGATGGATGACGGCGATGGCCGCGTCGCAGGACGGCGGCAGCGGGGCGCCCAGCCGCCATTCCTGGCCGGAGGGGGCAATGACCTCATATCCGCGCGCGCGAAACCGCGCGACGACATGCCCGCCGATGAACCCGCGCCCGCCTGTGACAACAATCTTCTTCACCACAATTCCTTGCCCTGCAGCGCACAAAAGCGCACTGCTCCTTCATTTCTTATCATTCCGCCCCAAAATACCTCAACGTTGGCCCGCAATGGAGATTCCTTCTGTGACGGCTCCACGAGCACAAGGGCGCCGGGGTGAAACGTACCGGAGCGCTAGGAGCCTGCACCACCCTCTACAACCGTTTCGTTTGCTGGCGGGCCGCCGGGTTCCGGGACCGGCTGCCCGAAGCGGTCTGCGCCGCCGATGACGGCGACATCGTGATGATCGACCACTCCTGTGTTCGCGTGCCTCAGCAAGGCGCCGCGATCAAAAAAGGGGCGACGACGATCGTTGCCGTGGACGCTGCCGAGGCTGCCTGAACATCAAGATCCATGCGCTGGTCGACCCCCGAGGACGGCCGATCCACCTCAAGCTGACCGCCGGGCCGGCCGACCAACCCCTGTGGAGTACGAGTTGCTAGGACACCTTCCACCTGACGGAATCCTTCCCCGCCCACAAGGTGCATGACACCTACGCCCTCCGCGCGGCGATAGCGAAGCGCGGCAGCGGCGCCATGCGCCGCCACGCACCACCCACTAGGATCGCTGAGCCTTTAATGCATGGCTCCATCATCAAAGGAACTACGTCGAGCGCCTCTTCAAACGCGCGAAACTAAGAAACCCCCTTCATCTTTTGCAACCAAAAACGAAGGGGGAATCAGTTTAGAATTTTATGTTTTGTTTGCAGTTACGGTCCAGCCCGACGCTCCGTCAGAAATATTCTGGAACGCTCCATTTGCGTTATCAGTAAGTATACATCCAACTACGAGGCCCGCGCGCACAGCGCCGCCCAAGGAAAAAATAGCATATCCATTACAGTTCGTAATTTGCGTCGACTCTATCAAAATTCGAGCTCTGCTTGTTGACATCGGCGTTTGAATTTTGAATCCTCCACCGGATCGATAAGAAAAATCACATCCGGAAACCGTCAACTTTCCCTCATCTTGGTAAAAAACTGCGGCGTCAGAGCCCTGCTGTGCACGAACTCCCGTCAGAATTACGCATGCGCCATAGTCTACTGGCGCACCTGGCGTGACGGGAGGGCCTTGATAGGCTATCTCAAAACCCGTCGTGCCACCATTCACTACACATCCAGACGCCTGAAGACTCTGCAAGCTCTGCGATGAAATGTTTATATTCGCGGCAACCGGATTATCGCCAGAAAATGTCGGAAGAAATGTAATTTAACGATTACGAATATTAGAAAATATCTTGTGACAATACAGAGAATGCCTACCAGCCTCGGCGACAAACCCTCCCAAATAAACTCCGCCAACGCCACCACCAATAGAATAACCATCACGTCCGGGCTGCTGTATGGTAATTTCACCCTCGCAAAGCAATCCTGCCCCACCGGTGGCGCCATCTGAAAAAATCTGCACTCCGTCGCTGACAGGCTTGATAATCTTAATATCCCGAATCAGAGTCGACGCGACGCCATTCAGGACAATACCGTTATAAACTTGGGCATTACCCAGCATTATAACCCTTTCAATAACAAGACGCGCAACACCGTATGCATAAATTGCGGCACCTCCCGTTTTGATGCAGCAATGAAATTAAACCATTCAATTATTAGATCATCAACACGATTCACAGCATTGTTATTTATTTCCATGATATTTTGATTCAATGAACTTGATCTTTGTTTTATGATTGTCAATCCGTAATCACCCCAGATACGACCTGAATAAGATTGATTTGTATTCGGACTTCCTGGGAATACAATTTTAGTGATGCTGTAAATTACTGGTGGAAAATATACTGATTTTCCTGTTGTCGCACTATCACTGAGTGCTGAGTTAATGGCATTTGTATCGTTTGTCGTTCCATCTCCTGTGGCGCCGTAATCTTTTACGTTCAGGAAATCGGCCATAACACTCTCTCCGAAAACGCCCGATGCATAGGCGACGATTCACAAAAACTAAGGTAGCAGCGTCGACTACTGGCGGAACAGGTCTTTCTCACGTGGCCGGCGCGCCTAGGTAGTGGCCCTATAAATTTGCGGATGTGATGGGGCCGTGATTCAAGCTCTCCGAACTGGGAGAGCGGCATGCGTCGACACGAACTGACGGACGAGGAGTGGGCGGTCATCGCGCCACTTCTGCCAAACAAGCCGCGCGGTGTGGTGCGGGTGGATGACCGGCGGGTGATCAACGGCATCCTCTGGCGTTTTCGCACCGGCGCCTCGTGGCGAGACGCGCCGGAGCGGTACGGCCCGCGCACCACCCTCTACAACCGCTTCGTGCGCTGGCGGTCGGCCGGGGTTTGGGATCGCCTGCTGGAAGCGGTATCGGCCGCCTATGACGGCGATCTGGTGATGATCGACAGTTCCTGTGTTCGGGTCCACCAGCATGGCGCGGCGGTCAAAAAGGGGGCGTCGACGATCGTTGCATGGGACGCTCCCGGGGCGGACTGACCACCAAGATCCATGCCCTCGTCGATGCCGAGGGCCGACCGATCCGGCTCGTCCTCACCGCCGGACAGGCCGGCGACGCGCCGGCGGCCCACGCCCTCCTGTCGGATTTGCGGGCGGGAAGCATCCTGCTCGCCGACAAAGCCTATGACACCGATGCGATCAGGGCAGAGACCTCCAGCCGCGGCGCTTTCCCCAACATCCCGCCACGGATCATCCGCAAGCGGACTTTCGCCTTCAGTCCCTGGCTGTATCGACAGCGCCATGCCGTCGAACGCTTCTTCAACCGCATCAAGCAGATGCGCGGCCTCGCCACGCGCTACGACCGGTTGCCGGAAAACTTCCTCGCAGCACTCAAGCTCGCTGCCCTCCGCATCTGGATCAGGGCGTTATGAGTCCGCTGCCTAGGACAGAAGGGACGTGTCGGCAATCTTCTCGAATGGAATTGGGCGCGTTACGGGCGCTAAGCGCATTGGTCTGCCCCCTGAAAAGTGGTCCTCCCTGAAGGGGGCTTTCGCGCCTTTAGAGGATGGCGCAATGGCGCAGAAGAAACACAAGCCCGAAGAGATTGTCGCGAAGCTTCGTCAGGTCGACGTGCTGGTGTCCCAGGGACGTCCAGTTGCCGAGCCGCTGCTCCCGCGCGTCGACGATAGCGCATCCATTGCCGGCTTCCACGAAGAACAAGCTCCCTTCGAGTTCGAGCAGAGCCGCGAGCGCGTCAGCACTCTCTCGTCGCGGATCGTGCGGGATCGGATCTTCCGGTGGGTCGTGCTGCGGGCCTATGGCGAGCGCTGCGCGATCAGCGGACTGAAGCTGATCAACGGCGGCGGCCGTGCCGAGGTCGCGGCAGCGCACATCCGGCCGGTGGAAGCGAACGGTCCCGACATCGTCAGTAATGGACTGGCGCTGTCGGGTACCGCGCACTGGATGTTCGATCGTGGGCTGATCAGCCTCCCAGATAACCTGGAGATCCTGATCTCCCGCCACGCCAATGACCCCGATGGCGTGCGTGCCTTCATCGACAAGGACGGTCGTGCCATCGCGCCTCGAAAGGCGTTCGAGCGTCCGCATCGGCACTTCCTGCAATGGCACCGGGAGCACTGCTTCAAGCAGTGAAACGGAGGCTCCCTATGCCGCCTCCCACACGCGGTTGAGGATCTGTGCCGCAAGCGCCGCCTTGTCCTGCGACAGGAAGCGGCCGTAGTGCTTATGCGACCGAGCTCGATCGACTTCTTGCGATCAAGGCAACCTACGATGCTGACAATGTTGTCCGGCGTTGGGGATAGGATCGATCGTGGGATGAAAGAAGGACTGCTGACCTCGCCGGCCATCGCCGGTTCGAGCCGCATCTCGCCGACGTCGTCGCCGCTTGAACTCTAATCTAAACGCAGACCGGCTCGAAGAGTGGATTCGAATACAGCCGCTTGGCAAAATTTGCCTCGATAAGGCGGGCGTTCTCCGCCGCCCATCGTGGCGATTGATCCTTGTCGATCAGCGCCGCGCGCACGCCTTCCACGAAATCCGGGCTCTGGATGAAAGCTTCGGCAAAGGCCAGTTCTCGGTCGAGGCAGGCCGCGAGCGGGCGCTCGGCGCCCCACTCCAGCATGCCGAGCGTGATATCGAGGCAAGACGGGCTGGCCCGGCGCAATCCTTCCAGCGCCTGAAAACTCCAGGGCGAGCTTTCCCGCTCCAGCATGCGCGTCATCTCCGCCACGCTGGGTTGGCCGAAGCAACGCGCAATCACCGCCCGGTTCTCGTCGAACGGACCGGCGGGGGGTGCCTCGGCGAAGGCGTCCAATATGTCTTCCACCCGCTGGCGCGAGCGGCACAGTTCCTCGGTGAGCTCGGAGAGTGACGTGGAGGGTATGAAATGGGTAGCGAGCCCCACCCGCACCGCATCCCCCGCCGGAATGCGCATGCCGGTCAATCCAAGACAGGTCCCCACGAAGTCCGGCAGACGCGAAAGGAAGAAAGTACCACCAATATCCGGGAAGAAGCCGATCCGCGTCTCCGGCATCGCGAAGCTCGCCCGCTCGGTGACGACGCGATAGCGGCCATGGACGGAAAGCCCCATACCGCCGCCCATGCACACGCCGTCGATCAGCGAGACATAGGGCTTCAGATAGCGCGAGATCAGAATGTTCACCGGGTATTCGGCGAGGAAGAATTCCATGGCCTCGCGCACCTGCCCCGAAGCCGCGAGTTGCTGGATGTGGCGAATATCGCCGCCGGCGCAGAAGGCCCTGGAGCTTGTGGAGGTGAGCAGCACCCGCTCCACCGCCGGCTCGCCGAGAAAGGCGGCGAGCGCCGCCTGGATGTCCCGCACCATGGCGGTATCGAGCGCGTTGAGCGCCTGCGGCCGGTCTAGCGCGATGATGCCGGCACGTCCCCGGCGGTCTGTCTGGATATTTCCCAAGGCGGAACCTCCCTTCCAGCCTCCCGTGCGGTGCGCGGCAGTCGCTACTGCACCGCGCCGCTTTCCTTCAACTTGCGAATGCGTTCCTCGCTGTAGCCGCAGGCGGCCAGCACCGCCTCGGTATGCTGGCCCATGGTGGGCGCGGCGATGGGGGCGGGTCCCGGCGTGCGCGAGAATTGCAAGGGCTTGGTCATGCCGCGATAGCTGCCCACCACCGGGTGCTCGTAGGTGGTGACAAGATCCTGGGCGAGTATCTGCGGGTGATCGAACATGTCCTCGATCGGCCGCACGGGGGCGTTCGGTACGCGCTCGCCGAAAATCTCCGCCCATTCCTCAGCGGTATGTTTCTGGAGTCCCGCGCGCATCCGCGGCAGGATCAGCTCGGCGTTCGCGATGCGTAGTCCCATGGTCGCAAAGCGCGGATCCTCCTTGAAGTCCGGCATGTCGAGGAAGTCGCACAGCGCGTCCCAGAAATGCTTGGAATGCGAGGAAATGTAGATGTAGCCGTCCCTGGTGGGATGGATGCCAGTCAGCGGGGCGAGGCGTATATCGCGATTGACCTCGCGGCTCTCCTCCCTGGTCCAGACAAAACGGCCGGATTGCATGGTGATGGCGCTGCGCAGCAGCGAGGCGCCGATATACTGCCCGCGCCCATCCTTCTCCCGCTGAAACAGGGCGGAGGCGACGCCGAAGGCGACCAGCGAGGAAGTGTAATAATCTACCACCGAGCCGAGCACGATTTCCGGGTCGTTGCCCTCGCCGCCCTGGAACGTACACAGGCCTGTCAGACACTGCAGGACCTGGTCGAAGCCGGCATTGTTGGCGAGCGGGCCGGTGTCTCCGAAGCCCGTGATGCCGCAATAGATCAGGCGTGGATTGATGACGCTGAGGCGCTCATAGTCGATCCTGAGCCGACCCGGCACCGAGGGGCGGAAATTGTGCACCACCACATCGGCGGTGCGCACGAGGTCGAGGAAGGCCTCCAGCCCCGCTTCCTTCTTCAGGTCGATGACGATGCCGAGCTTGTTGCGGTTGGTGCCGACGAAAGAGCGGCTCTCGCCCGGAATGGTGGAAGGGTAATGGCGCATCATGTCGCCCTGCGGCGACTCGATCTTGATGATTTCCGCGCCCATGTCCCCGAGCAACGCGCAACCATAAGGGCCGGCTAGATAGCTGGTGAGATCGAGCACCCGGATGCCCGTCATCGGCCCCAGCGGCTGGCGCTGCTCATCTGCCGGCTCGTCGAGATCGGAAGTATTTCTCACGCGCCTATCCAGCATGAGGGGTATCCTTTACAGATAAAGCTTATAATTGTGGACCAACGCCCAACGCGACAACACAACGAAAGCAGCTCTCGTCCCATTGTTAAATATTGGTACTCCCTCTTACGCCAGGTTGTTTCTGGATATACGGTCTACCAAGTACAATGAGACCCCAGGGAGCGGCCAATCTCGGGAAAGGCCAAGTGGAGTGCTGTACGCGAGCCTAGGTGTATGACACTCTGCGGAAGCTAAAAAATAACGTTCGGGCCTACCGCATATATCTCCATGGTATGGTCCGGGGAGGAACGCCAGGATGAACGCCCCCTTTCCGTCGCCGGTCGCGATGTTCAAGAGTGAACGGTTCGACCTCAGGAAGCTGCATTACTTCGCGCGCATCGTGGAGCTCGGCAGCATCTCGCGCGCCTCAACCGAACTGCGCACGGCCCAGCCCGCGCTGAGCAAGAGCATACGCTGTCTGGAGTTCGATCTGCGCACCCCTCTTCTGGAGCGTTCCAGCAAGGGCGTGCGCCCGACGCGCGCCGGCGAGAAGCTCTACGAACACTGCAAGATCGTGTTCCGTCAGCTTGAGCTGGCACGGGCGGAGATACAGGGAACCGGCGACATCCCGATGGGCAGCGTGACCATCGGAATCCCCTACAGCGTAAACCTCATCCTCGCCGCGCCGCTGCTGCGCGAGACACTGGTGCGCTTTCCCGAGATCGACCTGCAGATCGTGGAGGAGCATAGCGCCGGCATCGCCGTGCAGTTGCTCTCAAATCGTTTCGACATGGGCATCATTGTCTCGGAGGGCAATATGAACTCGGCCCTGCAGGCCGACGAGATGCTGCAGGAGGAGTTCCTGCTGGTGCGCCCCGCCACCGGCGAGGCGCCCGCCGACGAGCGCGCCGTGCGGCTGGAGGATGTGGTGGACCGTCCGCTCATTCTCGCAAAGGGGCAATTGCGCACCATGGTGGAGGAGCGCTTCGCACGCCGCTCGCTGCGGCTCGGCTCGGTACGCGAGATAGAGACGTTCAGCATGATCCCGCAATGCGTCGAGGCCGGTATCGGCGAGGCGATACTGCCCGGCGGCTGGATCAGCGCGCTCGGTCAGACACGCACCACCTGCACCAGCTTCGAGGAAGGCATGATGCATCGCCGCCTCGCCATCTGCCATTCCTCCGCACGCCCGCTGAGCCATGCGGCCTTGTGCATCAAACGCCTGATCGGCCAGATCGCCGCCGAGCTGATCGATAGCGGGCAATGGAGCGGCGCGCGCCTCACCCGGCGCCCTGAAAACGCCTGAGCCCTGCTGTCGAGGCACTGGCCCGCCCAGTGCGTGTGGGCGCGGCGCATAGCGCGATGTTATGGCGGTTAGACCACATCGCTATATGCGCGACACCAACGCGATGGATGAAGCTTGCAATGCTGGGACGGCGCCCCGACACGCCAACGGGAATGTCGCCGTGCCATTTGCGTGCCGGTCCGCCGGCGCGCTGTTTCGCGACAGCCGTCGGCCGCCATGCCCAACGCGTTCCCATGGGCGCGGCCAGGTCGACACAAGGGGCAACGAACCCCTTCAGGGAGAGAAACATGTCCAGGATGTTCATCTGGCCGCTCATCGCCGCCACCCTCGGCCTCGTGCAACCGGCGACCGCCGACTATTATCCAAGCCGCCCGGTGAAGCTGCTGGTGCCCACTCCGCCCGGCAACGCTCTCGACATCGGCGCGCGCCTGCTCGGCGAAGGCCTGACCCAGAAGTGGAAGCAGAACGTCTTCGTCGAGAACAAGCCCGGCGGCGCCGGCGTACCGGCCATGCTGGACGGTAAGTCCTCCGCGCCGGACGGCTACACCATCATCGTCGCCCCCTCCTCCACCGCCGGCATCAATCCTGGGCTCTATCCCGATCTGCCCTACGCGCCCCTGAAGGACTTCGACGCCGTGAGCGGCATCTATCTCGGCCCGATCATGCTGGTCACGCGGCCGGCCTCCCCGTTCAAGACCGTGAAGGACGTGGTCGACGCCGCCAAGGAAGAACCGGGCAAGTTGATGATCGCCATTGCCGGCCCGCTCGGCACCACACAGCACCTGTCCATGGAGTTGTTCGCCAACCGTGCCGGCATCGATATCGAAGGCGTACCCTACAAAGGCAGCGGCCCGGCGATGCAGGACCTGCTCGGCGGCCACACCGACCTGTTGTTCGACAGCGTGGCCTCGGCCATTCCGCATATCAAGGCCGGCACCATCCGTCCCATCGCTGTGGCCACACTCCAGCGCATGCCGCAGATCCCGAACGTGCCGACCTTCGCCGAATCCGGCATGCCGGATTTCGAGGCGGTGAGCTGGGGCGGGCTGATGGTCCCGAAGGGCACGCCGCCCGAGATCATCCAGAAGATCGCAGCCTCCACCAAGGAGGTCGTCGCCCAGCCGTCCGTGAACCAGAAGATGGTCGACCGCGGGCTGATCCCCGACACGCGCGGCCCGAAGGAATGGGAAGCCTTCATCGGCGCCGAGATCGAAAAATGGGGCGCGCTGATCAAGGCGGGCAATATCAAGCCAGAATGATCAGCCGCACCTGATCGCTCGCCCCGACACCTGCTCCAGCCTCGCCTTCGCTCCGCGCGCGCGGATGCCGGCGCCTGGCCCGACCGGCGCCCAGTTCGCGGTGTCGCGCCACTCTTTTCCGCATAGGGCCATGTCCCCATCCCCGGCACGGGCCGTACCAAGGAGAAAAGCATGGGTTTCGTCCGCAACCCCAAGGACGTGCTCGGCGGCCTGGTGTTCATCGGCCTCGCCGTGCTGTTCTGGTGGCAAAGTCACAAGCTCGCCCTCGGCTCGTCGGGCCGCATGGGGCCAGGCTATTTTCCGATTCTGCTGTCCGGCCTGCTCGGTTTCATCGGGCTTCTGGTGCTTACCAACGGGCTGAGAATAAAGGGGGATGCGCCGGCCGGCTTCTCATGGCGCGGGCTGGCGGTGATCACCGGGGCGGTCATATTCTTCGCGCTCGCGCTGCGGCCGCTCGGCTTCGCGCCGGCCCTCGCCCTCACAGTGTTCGCCTGCATGCTCGCCAGTCGCGCCTTCCGTCCGATGGCCGCCCTCGCCATGGCGGCGGGGATGACGGTGTTCGGCTGGGCGGTGTTCATCCTCGGGCTCGGCCTTCCGCTACCGTTGCTCGGACCGTGGCTCGGCGGCTCGTGAGGAAAGCGGGATGGAAATTTTCGACCATCTGATGCTGGGATTTTCCGTCGCGCTTTCGCTGGAAAATCTCTTCTACTGCTTCCTGGGCGCACTGTTCGGCACGCTGATCGGCGTGCTTCCGGGCCTCGGCCCGGTGCCGACCATCGCGATGCTGCTGCCCCTCACCTACGGCCTGCCGCCGGTCTCCGCGCTGATCATGCTCTCCGGAATCTATTACGGTGCGCAATATGGTGGCTCGACCACCGCGATCCTCATCAACCTGCCGGGCGAGAGTTCCTCCGTCGTCACCGCCATTGACGGCCATCAGATGGCGCGCAAGGGGCGAGCCGGCGCAGCGCTGGCCACGGCGGCGCTGGGCTCGTTCTTCGCCGGCACGGTCGCGACCGTGCTGCTCGCTCTGTTCGCGCCGCCGCTCGCCAGCTTCGCTCTGCAATTCGGCCCGGCCGAATATTTCTCGCTGATGGTGCTCGGTCTTGTCGCCTCCGTCGCACTGGCCTCGGGCTCCGTGATCAAGGCTCTGGGGATGATCGTGCTCGGGCTTCTGCTGGGGCTTTCCGGGCAGGACATCTATACCAGCGCGCCGCGCCTGACCTTCGGCCTCACCGACCTCGCGGACGGCTTCGACTTCGCGGCGGTGGCGATGGGAATCTTCGGTATCGGCGAGATCGTGCGGAACCTTGAAGACGAATCGAGCCGCATCCTGGTCGCCTCCAAGGTGTCGCGCCTGGTGCTGACGAAGCAGGAGTTCAAGCGCATCATCGCCCCAGTGCTACGCGGCACCGCGCTCGGTTCCTTCCTCGGCATATTGCCGGGTGGCGGGGCGTTGCTCTCGTCCTTCGCCTCCTACTCCATAGAGAAGAAGCTGTCGCGGGAACCGAAAGCCTTCGGCTTGGGCGCGATCGAGGGCGTGGCCGGGCCGGAGAGCGCCAACAATGCCGGCGCGCAGACCTCCTTCATCCCGATGCTCACCCTGGGCATCCCCTCCAATGCCGTGATGGCGCTGATGATCGGCGCGATGATCATCCAGGGCATCCAGCCGGGACCGAACGTCATCACCGAGACGCCCATGCTGTTCTGGGGGCTCATCGCCTCGATGTGGGTCGGCAACCTCATGCTGGTGATCCTGAACCTGCCGCTGATCGGCATCTGGGTGCGGCTGCTCACCATTCCCTATCATGTGCTGTTCCCGATCATCGTGGGCTTCTGCTGCATCGGCGCCTACAGCATCAACAACAACACGATCGACGTCTATTCCATGGCGGTGTTCGGGATGCTCGGCTACGTGCTGGTGAAGCTCGACTGCGAGCCGGCCCCGCTGCTGCTGGGCTTTGTCATCGGGCCGATGCTGGAGGAATATCTGCGCCGCGCCATGCTGCTGGCGCGCGGCAACCCGCTGGTGTTCATGGAGCGGCCGATCTCCGCCGCGCTGCTGTTCCTGGCGCTTGCCGCATTGGTAGCAGTCGGGCTGCCCGCCATCCGCCGGGGACGCGAGGAGGCGTTTCAGGAGTAACGCCCGAAGGGCGCGGCCGGAACGCCCGCCTGCGCCTTCCATTTCTCCCCCACGGGTTCCGAGACACACCGGACATGTCCCAGCACCAGATCCCTTTCGATGCGGCTCCGGCCCAAGCGCGGCCCGACTGCGCACCCTTCGAGGTCTATGCCCTGCGCTATGCAACCCGCCCGGGCACACGGCGCGAGAACTTCATCGACCGCGATCCGCATGATGGGTCAATGCCGCTGAGTTATTATGTATGGCTGGCCCGCTCGCCGGAAATGACCGTGTTGATCGATACCGGCTTCTGCCGCGAGGTCGCCGAACAGCGCGGGCGTACCTTCCTGCGCTGCCCGATTGAGTCGCTCGGGCGCCTCGGCGTCGACCCGGCAGGGATCGAACATGTCGTGCTGACCCATCTGCACTACGACCATTGCGGCAATCTCGAAAAACTGCCTTGCGCCAGCTTCCATCTGCAGGACACCGAGATGGCCTACGCCACGGGGCGCTATATGGGCCATGCCTGCTGCGCGGACGCCTTCGAGCTGGAGGACGTGGTGCGGGTGCTCAGGCTGAATTATGCCGGCCGTGTGCAGTTTCATGACGGCGCCGCCGAGCTCGCCCCCGGAATCCAGCTCCACCGCGTCGGCGGGCATTCGGCGGGCCTGCAATTTGTCAGGCTGTGGACACGCCGGGGATGGCTGGTGGTTGCTTCCGACGCCAGCCATTTCTATGAGAACGTCCAGTCCTCGCGCCCCTTCCATCTCGCTTTCCATGTCGGGCAGATGCTCGACGCCTTCGGTGACCTCAAGCGGCTCGCCTCCGCACCCGAGTTGATCGTGCCGGGGCACGACCCCCTGGTAATGGAGCGCTTTCCTCCCGTTAGCGAGGCGCTGCAAGGTATCGCGGCGCGGCTCGACTGATGCCATCGGACCGTCGACCTGCCCGCCCCTTTCTTCCAGGCAGCACAGGAGATCCGCACCTATGTCAGACGGCACCGCATCCGCCGCGTCGAACGAGCATCGCATCGTCATGCTCGACAAAGCCGCCCTGCCGCCCTGGGTGAGCCTGCGCCGGCCGCGCTTCGCCTGCGACTGGCGCGAATATGACGAGACTACCCCCGCCGAGATCGTCGAGCGGGCGTGTGAGGCGACGATCCTCCTCATCAATAAACTGCCGTTGACCGCGGAAGCCCTCGCGCAGCTGCCCAGGCTCCGCATGGTCGGCATCGCGGCGACCGGCACCGACAAGGTGGACATCAAGGCATGCGCCGAGCGGGGCATCGTCGTCTCCAATATTCGCGGCTATGCGACGAAAACCGTGCCCGAGCATACATTCGCGCTGATCCTCGCCCTGCAGCGTAGCCTGCTCTCCTATCGCGATGCCGTGGCCAGGGGGCGCTGGGGCGAGACGGCGCAGTTCTGCTTCTTCGACTATCCGATCCGGGATCTTTCCGGCAGCACGCTGGGCCTCATCGGCCGGGGCGAGCTGGGCGGAGCTGTGGCGGCGCTGGGACGCGCCTTCGGCATGGAGGTTGTCCAGGCCGGCCGCAGGGGCGATGCCAGTCCCGGTGAGGGTTTGACGCCATTCGACGAGGTGCTGGCGCGTAGCGACGTCATCAGCCTGCACTGCCCGCTCACACCGGCGACGCGCGGGTTAATCGGGCGGGAGGAGTTCGCCCGCATGGCGCGCCAGCCACTGCTTGTCAACACGGCACGCGGCGGCCTCGTCGACGAGACCGCGCTGATCGAGGCCGTCGAGCAGGGGCTGGTGTCGGGCGTGGGGTTCGACGTGGCAACGCAGGAGCCGATGCCATCGACGCATCCGCTGATGCGGATCGCCGGGCGTCCAAATGTCATCATCACCCCCCATGTCGCGTGGGCGAGCCGGGAGGCGACGCAGGCACTGGCCGACCAGCTCATCGACAATGTCGAGGCCTTCGCGGAAGGCCGGCCGAACAATGTCGTGCTGCCGGGCTGAGGCGGCGCGGCGCCAAGGACCCTGCCTCATCCCGCCGTGGAGAGGAAGCCCGCGCCTTCTAGGCCGCGCGGTCGTTCTCGATCGCCTTCAGCGTCTCCAGCACGCGCTGGGCGCGATAGACGATCGGGTAGTCGATGAACTTGCCGTCGAGCTGGAACGCCGCCTTTCCTTCCGCTTCCGCCGCGGCGAAGGCCTCGACGATGCGGCGGGAATGGGACGCCTCGGCCTCGGTCGGCGTGAAGACCTCGTTGACGATCGGGATCTGCGTGGGATGAATGCACATCTTGCCCTGGAAGCCGTTGGCGCAGACATATTCCGCCGAGACCCTCAACCCCGCCGCATCGTCGAGCCGCACCCAGACGGAATCGATGGGCGGCTCCAGATCGGCGGCGCGTGAGGCGGTGACGAGTGCCGCGCGGGCATAAGCAAGCTCGCGCTCATGCGCGGTCCACGCCATGTTGACATCCAGCGTGAAGTCGCCCGCCCCGAAGGCGAAGCGGCGCACGCGGGTGCCGGCGCGGGTGATCTCGCGCACATTGTCGATGCCCTTGGCGGTCTCGATGATCGGCAGCAGGTCGATGGAGCCGACCGGCAGGCCCCGTTCGCGCTCAAGCTGGCTGATGACCCAGTCGGCGGCGCGCAGGCCGTCGGCCGTCTCGATCTTGGGCAGCATGATGCCGTCCACGCCCGGCTGCACCATGGCGACGAGATCTCCATAGCCGAACTCGGTGTCCATGGCGTTCACCCGCACATAACCCACGCAGCGGCGCGGACGCTGCAGCGCGGCCACCACGAGCGCGCGCGTGGCTCGCTTCTCGGCGATGGCGACCGCATCCTCCAGATCGAGGATCACCGCGTCGGCGCCGATCTCGATACATTTCTCGACCCGGCGGGCATGGTTGCCCGGAGCGAACAGCAGGGTGCGAAGCGGCATCGGCGTCTCCTGATCCTTGTCTCATGCGGGTTCCGGCCCACCGCGCGGGCGGATCGAAACTAGCGACGGATCAGTGGGATGTGGGAATACCGAATGGCTCGGGCACCGATATCCGGGAGTTATGGCCTTTCCTCGCCGGGCCTGCGCCGCGCATCCGTGAAGCGCTTCACCAGCACGAGGAGGATGGCGGCCACCGCCGAGAAGGCGGCGATCACCACATAGGTGCCCTGATAGCTGCCGAACACGTCATGGAACTGCGAGAACAGGCTGGGCCCCACGGCAACACCGGTAAAGGTGAAGAACATCGCCGCCCCGGTGACGGTCCCGACCGCCTCGGCCGGGCTGAGGCGGGCAATCTCCGAGAGATAGACGCCATTCCAGGAATTGGCGGTGAGGCCGAGGACGAGGAACAGCCCGACCAGCCCCGCAAGCGGCAGCATGTCGCCGGCCCATGCCACCAGCAGGGCGGCTGCCATCATCGCCAGCGCGAGGCCGACCAGCACGGAGAGCCCCCGGCCGGTGGCATCGGCCACCGCGCCCCACAGCACGCGCCCGAAGGCGCCGCATAGCTGCACGGCGGCCAGCACGAGGCCGGCCGTGGCGAGGTTGACGCCCTTTTCCTCCACCAGCATGGCGACGAGAAACGCCACCACGGAGAGCTGCACCGCCGAGAAGCAGAAGGTGGACAGCGCCAGCCAGCGCAGCGGCGGATTGCCGAGCACCATCCGCAGCGAGGCCCAGGGCAGCACCATGGGCACGCGGGCGCGCCCCTCCGGCCGGTCCAACTCTCGCCGGCCGCGCTGGGAATACAGCATCACCAGAAGGCACGCCGCGCCCACGCTCCACGGCGCCGCATGCCAGCCGAAGCGGAGCGCAATCCAGGGGCCAATGATGCCGGCCGCCATGCCGCCCACAGGCACGCCCGCCTGCTTGATGGAGAAGATCAGGCTGCGCCGGTGCGGCGGGGCGTGGCGGATCAGCAGTTCGGACGATGCCGGGATGATCATCCCGTAGGCGACGCCGATGGTGAGCGAGCCGACCGCCATGGAGGCGAGGTTAGGGACGCTCACCAGCACGCAGCCGATGGCATCGAGCAGCATCGCCAGTTGCCCCATGCGGCGGCCGCCATGGCGGGCGACCAGCGCGCCGGCGACCAGCGATGCCACCATTGCGGCGAGGTAGATCACCGTGATCTGGTAGCCGATGAACAGGGTCGGCACGCCGAGCGAGGCGGAGACGGCCGGCGCCAGCGCCGGCACGATCAGCACCGACATGGTGCCGAGCGCCTGCACCAGGACCGTCTCCGCCAGAACGGAGGTGAGCGAGACGGCGCGCCCCGGTGGGGCGGCTTCGATGCGGCTGGCGGTTCGGTCGTCCACGGCGGGTCCTGTAGGAAACGCGCGGCGGGGAGTGCCGCGCGGAGCATCCACGCCGGCCCGATAGGCGACCGGCGTCAGATCTGATGGATGCGGAAGGTTCTCAATATGTCGATCTGCTCGTTTCCGCCACGTTCGCGATGCTGGCGGAACAAGGCATTGGCCTGGATGCGGTCGCGCCGGCGGATGGCCTCGATGATCTCGAAATGCTCCTCGATGGATTTGCGCGGCTGGGGATGCGGGCGCAGGCGCAGCGTGAAATAGCGCGCCCGGTGTACCTGGTCCCAGCAGTTCGTCACCACGTCGGCAAGACGCTTGTTGCCGCTCATGCGAATGATGTTGAGGTGGAACTCCTCATCGGCGAGCGCCCATTGCTCGATATCGTCGCGGTCCAGCGTCTCGATCATCCTGTGGCAACACGCCTCCAGCTCGGCGAGCTCCTCTTCCGTGGCACCCCGCGCGGCGATCAGCTCCGCCGCCATCGGCTCCAGGCTGATCAATATCTCGTAGATCTCCTTCATGTCGGAAATCGACATGGGGAGGATGCGCACGCCATGGCGCGGAATGACCTCGACGAGCCCCTCGTTCTGCAGCCGCACCAGAGCCTCGCGGATCGGGGTGCGGCTGACGCCAAGCATGATCGCCAGCTCCTGTTCGAGGAGTTGGGAGCCGGGCGTGAGTTCGCTGTCGATCACCTTGCGGCGCAGGATGTCGTAGACGTTCTCGGTCGATGTGCGCCGTGCCGGCTTGGCATCGGCCTTCTTCGCCTCGCTCATCTTCTTCATCCCATCCCCTGCGCTCGAAATCATCGCGTGCTCTTCATGCGGGGTGTGAACGGGCATGTTCGGTGGAACTCCCGAGAATGTCCGCCCGCGTACCGGCGGCGGTGACGTAGCTCTGGCACCCGATATCCAGCATGTCGGCGATATCGCGCGCCGCCGCAACAACCTCGGCGGTGTCCACGCCGGTCTCCACACCCATTTCGTTGAGCAGGTGGACGATGTCCTCGGTGGCGAGATTGCCGACCGCGCCCATGCTGGTAGGCGTCATGATGCCACCGCCGATGCCGCAGATGCTGCCCTCGATAAAGCTCGCGCCGGCATCGAGCGCCGCCACGATGTTGGCCGCGCCATTGCCGGCAAGGTTATGGACATGGAAGCCGACCTCGACATCCGGGAAGCGGTCCAGCGTCTTGCGGATCAGCTCGTTGACATGGCGCGGGTCTTCCATGCCGAGCGAACCGGCGAAGTAATAGCGCGTGATGCCGCCATTGCGCATGCGCTCGATCAGGTCGAGCACGCGGCTCGGGGGAATCACGCCCTCATAGGCGCACCACCAGGCCATGCCGATCGCCATGACAAAAGGCGTATGTGCCGCATCGGCGATGCGGAAGGTTTCGATGGCGGCATCGAGACCCTTCTCGATCGTCATGTTCTGGTTCTTGAGGTTGTAGGCATGGCTGGCGGTGATAAGGCCGAGGATTTCCTGCGACTTCGCCGCCACCGCGCGCTGTGCGCCGCGCGGATTCGGCGCCTGCGCACGGTAGACGACGCCCGGCTTGCGGGTGATGCGCTCCATCACCTCCTCCGCGTCCCGAAGGTGCGGGATGACGCGCGGATGGGCGAAATTTGTCACTTCGACCACGGGGAAGCCAACCTCCGACAGGCGGTCGACCATCGCCACCTTGGTGTCGGTATCGACCCAGCGGTGAAAGCTCTGAAGCCCGTCGCGCGCGGAAACATCGACGACGGTGGTTGAGGTGGGAAGGTTCAGCACGGAAAGGCTCCAGTGTGAAAGGCATCTGTCGCGAGCGGGCCGCCGAGCAAATCACCTTTAATGTATACGTTACGGCATGCATTGGGTCAATGAAACGCCTACGGACCGGCGCTTCAGGGGCGGCTCACTCGGCCGCGCGCAAATCGGAGGACAGCACGCCGCTGTCGAGTTCCTCGGGTGTGAAGCCCAGCTCTTCAATGAGGATGTCCTTGTTGGCGGAGCCCAGCGCCGGCCCGGCATGGCGCACCCGGCCGGGCGTCGCGGACAGCTTGCCGGCGACGTTCTGGAAGCGCAGCGGGCCGCCCAGCTCCTCGTCGAACACGGTGACGATGTTCTCGCGGGCCGCAAAATGCGGATCCTCGAACACCTGCCGGATGTCGTTGACCGGCGCGGCGGCGGCCTCACAGCGGATGAAGCGCTCCATGATCTCCTGAAGGGTAAAGCGCCCGACGGCGTCCTGCAGCGCAGGGTCCATCTCCTTGTTATTCTTCACGCGCAGACGGTTGTCGACGAAGCGCGGGTCCTTCGGGATTTCGGGCACGTCGAGGGCGACGCACATGCGTTCGAAGGTCGATTGCGAAGCGCCGGCAATGGCGACGTATTTGCCGTCACTGGTCCGGTAGCAGTTGCGCGGTGCCGTGAAGGAATGCAGGCTGCCGTTGCGCTCCTGGATCAAACCAAGCTGGTCGAAATCCACCGCCTGGGGGCCAAGCAGCGTGAACAGCGGCTCATAGAGCGCGAGGTCGATGAACTGGCCCTTGCCGCCGTTCACCTCGCGGCCCTTCAGCGCGACCATGGCGAGGAAGGCGCCCATGAGACCGGTTGTGGAATCGGCGAGGCCGAAGGCCGGCAGGATGGGCGCCTGCTCCGGGACGCCGTTGATATAGGCGAAGCCGCTATAGGCCTCGGCCAACGTACCGAAACCGGGGCGGGCGGAATTCGGCCCGGTCTGCCCGAAGCCGGTGACGCGCAGCATGACGAGGCCGGGATTGATCTGCGACAGCACATCCCAACCCAACCCCCAGCGCTCCAGAGTGCCGGGCCGGAAGTTCTCGACCAGAATGTCGGCGTCCTTCACCAGCCGCTTGACGATCTCAACGCCGAGCGGCGTGCGCAGATCCGCCGTCACCGAACGCTTGTTGCGGTTGAGTACCTTGTAATAGAGGCCGACCCCGTCCTTGCTATTGCCCCAGTAGCGGGACTCGTCGCCGGTATCCGGCCGCTCGACCTTGATGACGTCGGCGCCGAAATCGGCGAGGAACATCGCGCCGATCGGTGCGGCGAGGAAGGATGCGATGTCGATCACCCGCACTCCCTGCAAGGGCAGAGGAGTCGAGTTCTTTGGCGTTTCCTGCTTGGCTGGCATGGGCTTCTCCTCCTGCGGCAACAATGTCTCTGGTAACGTATGCATTGATTTTTCAGACAACGGCCCTCCCCTGGCCGGCCGCGGTCTGACGGTCAGGGAATCTCGATGTCGATCAGCGGGACGTGCTGCTGGGCACCATAGACGTCGCGGTCACCCGGCGCACCGGAGGTCGGACCGGTGCGCGGGATGGTGATCTTGATGGCACGGGCCGCCTCGAATGGCATGATCTGCACCTCGCCGGCCGGCAGAGCGTAGAGCTCGCCGATCCGCTCCGGCGTCAGCACGCCGCTGTCCACGACGCGCCGATAGGTGGCGAGGTCGTCGAAAATGATGTCGAAGGTGATGTAGAGCGGCCCGGCATTCTTGCTGCGGAGCACGGCAGCCAGATCGTAGAGCCGCTCATGCCGGGCGTTGGGATGCGCTTGGGGAAGCGTCTGGACGGCCGGCTGGGGAATCGCGTGGACGTTGGCGCTCATGATCAGGCCACCTCGCTTATCTCGATGGGGAACAGCGCATCGGGATCGTCCACCTCCATCAGGTGATAGATGGTGAACTCGTAGACCGGCCCGCCCACGAAGTCCGACGGCGAGAAGGGGAAGGCGAGATTGCCCGCCGTGGCTTTGCGCCCGTCGAAATAGCAGTGAAGGAACGAGCTCCGGGCCAGCGACAGCACCATGTTCGCGGCCGCCTGGTCCTCGCCGATCGCCTCGATGACCAGGCCGACCTCGCCGGCGATCGGCTGGCCGACGCGCGGGCGCACGCCATCGCGGCCGTAATAGACGAAGCTGAGCTGGTAGCTGTCGGGCCGGAGCGTGCCCTGCACCAGCCGGGCGACGCCCTCGCGCACGCGGTTTTCCACCTCGTCGACGGCGGCAATGAGCCGGGGATCGGTCATGCCGGCGATGGCGATAGCGCGATAGCCGCGCAGCCGCACGCCTTCCAGCTTGATGGTCGGCCGGTCGGCGGGGACCAGCCGGCTGCCCGAGACCTTCACCCGTCTTTCGGTCAGTCTTTCGATATGGCTGGTCTCCAGGTCCACCATGCCTTCCGGCTCGAAGAAATGATGCGGGTCGGGCTGCTCGTACATCATGTGCGCCGCCACCGAGGTCGGGGAGAGCCGCATGTCCGGGTTCATCGGCTCCAGCTCGAAATGGTCGCGGCGCAGCGTGCCGAGGATGCAGTCATTGGCCGCGAGCGGAATGGCGCATTGCGCGCCGCATTCGATGATCTTGGCCATGTGGAAAGCCAAACCCATGTCGAGCCCCTTATAGGCGGCATAGCTGGCATAGATCGCGGTGTCGCAGGCCCGCCCGGCGATGATGACGTCGGCACCGGCGTCGAAGGCGTTGACGAAAGGCCCGGTGCCCATCTGGCCGACGATGCGCACCGTTTCGTCCACCATCTGTTCGGTCAGTTCCGGCAGCACGCCGAGCGAGCGGATCCGCCCCTCCCGCACCGCCTTCTTGACCACTGCCTTGTCGAGTTCGGCCTGGATGGTGGCGAGGCGGTACTTGTGGCCGTCGCGCCGACTCACCTCGTCGAGAATGTCGACGAAGCCTTCCAGATGCGGCCGGCCTCCGGCCGTGCCGGCGGTGCCGATCACATAGGGCACGCCGGCCTGCCGGGCCGCTGCCAGCGACAGGCCGAGGTCGCGGCGCACCTGCTCGCGCTTGGTGAGCTGGGTACCGCTGCCGAGATAATACGGCCCGGGATCCGAGGAGCCGTTGTCCGCGCCGATCAGATGCGGGTTGCGCGCCAGCCCCTCGCGCAGCGAGCGCTCCGGGAAGCCGTAGCCGAGATTGCCGGTGAGGGAGAGGATGCGCGCCTCTTCCATTCCGGGGGGGCGATGGATGGTCATGAGCGGAACTCCGGGATTGGCTGTGTCACTGGATCCGGCTCATGCGGCCGAGGAGATTGGCGCCGCCGACGATGACCAGCAGCAGGAGGGCCTGGAAGGCGCTGAAGGCCGCCGTCGCCCCGGTATCGCCGCCCTCGTAGAAGTCCAGCAGCAGCACCGGCATGACGATGGTGTTGTTGGTGAAGAGGAACAGCGAGGAGCCGAGCTCGCGGATCGAAAGGATGAACAGGAGGCTCATCGCCGAGACGATGCCCGGCACGGTGAGCGGCACGATGATGCGTAGGATGGTCTGCAGCGTGCCCGCGCCGCAGATGCGCGAGGCCTCCTCCAGCTCGCCATGGATCTGGGTGAGCGCAGCACTGAACACCTTCAGCGTGTCCGGCAGGAAGCGCGCGACCAGGGCGAGGGCGAGGATCAGCGTCGTGCCCCACAGATGCTCGGAGAAGGCGATCCAGGCCCACAGATAGGCGACGCCGATCACCAGCCCCGGCACCGCCACAGGCGCCGTGCTCAATATATCGAGCGATCTGCGAAACGGCAGCCTGGTGCGGTTGATCGTGTATGCCAGTGAGAAGGCGAGCACGCCGCCGAGCACGGCGCTCATGATGCCGACCTCGATCGTGTTCCAGAACGAGCGCCAGACCAGATCGCTGGCGAACAGGCGCTGAAAATGGATCAGCGAGTATTGGCTGGCATCGAACAGGCTGGCGAAGTTCGGCACGAACATGAAGCGGCGGAACGCGCCGACCAGCAGCCCGATGCAGGGCACCACCACGGCGACGAGCGCATAGAGCGCGGCAATGGAGAAGGTGAGCCAGCGCCAGCGGCCGAGATCCATGGTGCGGGGCTTGAACGATTTGCCGGTGACCGTGACGAAGCTGCGTCCCGCCAGCACCCGGTGCTGCAAGGCAACGCACACCGCCGTGACGATAACCAGCACGATGGCGACCGCCGCGGCCGCATTGAACATGGGCGGCGTCCACGAGGTGAGGCGGAACAGATAGGTGGTCAGCACGTCGATCTTGCCGGGCGTACCCAGCGCCGCAGGGATGCCGTAGATGCCGAACATCACGATGAAGCACAGAAGGCTGCCCGAGAGGATCGCCGGCGCGATCAGCGGGAAGGTGATGGTGAGCGTCGAGCGCAACGGCCCGGCGCCCGACATCTGCGCCGCCTCTTCCAGCGAGGGGTCCATGTTCTTCAGCGCCGCGGAGACGAACATGTAGACGTAAGGCGCGTAATACATCGCGAAGACCGCGATCATGCCGCTGAGGCTGTAGAAATTGACGCGGATATCCAAACCGAACTGCTTGAGGAAGACATTGAGCAGTCCGGTCGTCGGTGAGCCCATGTAGGACCACGCCACCGCCGCCACCATGGGCGGCAGGAACAGCGGCATGATCGCGGAAATCTCCACCCAGCCCTTTCCGGGCGTGTTGGTGCGGGCCACGATCCAGGCCAGCCCCACGCCGATGATCACGGCGAAGAAGGTGCCGATGCCGCAGGTGATCAGCGAATTGACCGCCGCCTCGCGCACCAGCGAGGAATTGGCGATGCCACGAAAATTATCCATCGTGAGAGCGGTCGAGATGCCCTCAAGCGCCGGGTTCGTCGTGGTGAGCGCCCCCAGCAGCAGCATCGCCATTGGATAGATGACGAGCACGCACAGCACGAGAACGAGCCCCAGCGACCAGATATGGCCCCGCCAGGCATTCAGCGTCATCCTCCACGAAAAGACGTCAGGGCGCGCATGCACGCCCTGTGGAACAGTGAAATCCACCACCGTCGGCTTCCTCCGGGTCGTTTCCCTAGGCTCGGCATTTTTTCGGGGCATTTTTCGCCCTCAGTGCCGTTTGCACGATTAACGTATACGTAAATGAATTTATCAAGCGATTTTTTATCTTAATAAGAAACGTATTCGCTATTTACGCCGGAGCTTTTCTCGTAATAGGCTTGCCGCTCAAGCGCGCAGCCCGGCCGGCGCCAACCGACCGCCGCACAAAAACCGCGCGCGAACCCAGGAGGAAATCGATGAAAGCTCTCATGACGCGGGCGGTGCTTGCTGCTGCCTCCCTTCTCGTACTGTCCGGTGCCACGTCGGCACAGGAGTGCTGCTCGAAGGAACTGGTCGCGGCCGCCACCAAGGAAGGCAAGCTCACGCTCTATTCCGGCGTGGTGCTCGACAATGAGCAGATCCTCGCCAAGGCGTTCTCCGAACGCTTCCCCGGGATCAACGTCGACATCGTGCGCGCGCCAGGCGGACGACTTTTCACCCGAATCGAGACCGAAGCCGCCGCCAACAAGCTGACGGCCGACGTGGTGGACCTGACCGACCGCATGCTCGCCACCCGCATCGAGCACCTGTTCGCGGATTATGCCCCGCCCAATGCCGCCAAGTGGGACCGCTCCTCGATGCCGGTGAAGAGCCTGTGGCCGCGCACGCTCTTCGTCTACGGCCTCGCCTACAACCCGGCCCTGATGGAAGCGCCGAAGGCGAGTTGGAAGGAGCTTGAGGATCCCAAATACAAGGACAAGACCGGCCTGATCCTTGCCGGCTCGGGCGGCAGCGCGTGGACGGTCGCCATGTTCCAGCGCAAGGTGATGGGCGCGGACACATGGGAGAAGATCGCGGCGCTACGGCCTCGCCTATTTGAATCGAACGGCCCGGCCTCCAGCGCCATTGTGCGCGGCGAGATCCATATGGGAGCACTTCTGCTTGCCACCGCTACCGCTCTGAAGCTCCAGGGTGCGCCGATCAACGTGGTGTATCCGATGGAGGGACTACCCGCCGCGCCCGGCGCCGCCGGCATCTTCAAGAACGCGCCGCACCCCAACGCGGCCCGGTTGTTCATGGACTGGTCGCTCTCCGAAGAGGGCCAGAACGTGATCGTCGAGAAGCTCGGCGGCATGTCGCTGCTCGCAGGCGCGAAGAAGCCCGAGGGCGCCCCCGCGGATGCCAAGGTCTGGGTGCCGGACAATGCCGAGTTCGACTCCCTGCGCGAACCGTGGGTGAAGGAGTGGGACGCCATCTACGGCTACCGCAACTGAACAACGGGGGTTGATCCATGTCTGTCGCCCTCTCGGTCGCAAACCTCAACAAGTCGTTCAGCAGCGGGCTTCGTCCGGCGGTCGACGATGTCAGCTTCACCGCCGCGCCCGGGGAGATCATCGTTCTCCTCGGTCCCTCGGGATGCGGCAAGACCACCACGCTGCGCATGGTCGCGGGACTGGAGAAGCCCACCTCCGGCACCATCCGCATCGGAGACCATGCCGTCTATGATTCCGCCAGCGGGGCGCTCGTCGCCCCGCAGCATCGACAGATCGGCATGGTGTTCCAGTCCTATGCCGTCTGGCCGCACATGACGGTATTCGAGAATGTCGCCTATCCGCTGCGACGACGCGGCCAGAACAAGGCGGAACTACGCGAACGCGTCGAGGAAACACTCGAACTGGTCGGCCTGGCAGATTATGCGGAACGCTCCGTCGTTGCGTTGTCCGGCGGGCAGATGCAGCGCGTGGCGCTGGCCCGCGCGTTGGTCTACCGCCCGCGTATCGTGCTGCTGGACGAGCCGCTCTCCAACCTCGACGCCAAGCTGCGCATCCGGCTGCGCGACGATCTGCGCCGAGTGATCAAGCAGCTCGGCCTCACCGCGCTTTATGTCACGCACGATCAGGAGGAAGCCGTGGTGATCGGCGACCGCATCGGGGTGATGCGCGACGGCAAGCTTCTGCAGATCTGTGCCGCTACGGATCTCTACAACAGCCCGGCCGACCCCTTCGTCGCCAACTTCACCGGCGTAACCAACACGCTGAAGGGCCATCTGGTTCAGGTCGATAATGGGCAGGGCCGTTTCCAGTTGGAAGGCCAAGGCGCCCATCTCCATGCCCGGATGATGGGCAAGCTGCGCGTAGGCGATCCTGCGCTCATCGGACTCAGGCCGGAGAACATCGCGCTCTCCGCCCGTGACGGGCTGGCGACAGGAGACGGTAAAGGCCAGCGCTATCCCGGCCGCATCACCCAGCGACGCTTCCATGGAGGGCAGAGCGTCTACACGGTGGACGTGCTCGACGCCTCGCTCGACGTGGTGGAACTGGGTACCGAGCCACGCTTCTCCACGGGTACGGAGGTTCTGGTTTCGATCCCCGTCGATCTGTGCTGGGCCTATTGCGGCGCGGCGTAACGAGGCCGGCGCCGTTCAGGGCAACCAGCGCCACCGATGCGCGGACCGCGTGCCGGTGGCGCTCGGTCTTGGCGCCATGCGACTGGAAAGCGCAAATGCCTGTCGCCCGAATCAAGACCCGACACCTTGAAAAGGCCGGCAGCGTGTACAACTGCGGAAATAAGTGCCTGGATCGAGAAGCAGGTTCGCGAGCCAGCGGCCGCACGTCTCGCTTAGAGCAAGATCAGGGCTGCGATCGATCGGTCCGGCCGATCCATGATGCACCTCTGTGTGCAGGCAGTCCTCACTCCTAGCCTATCTAGCGCGAAAGTCCCGCGGGGCACGGCCGGTCGCCTTTCGGAAGGCGCGCGCGAAATTGGCGGGAGAGGAATATCCCATCTCCGCCGAAACACGGGTGATCGAGCCATTCGTGTGCCGGAGGAGCTCGGTGGCTCGCTGAAGCCTTGCTGCGTTCGCCAAGCTGCGAAAATCGGTTCCCGCCCGGTTCAACTCGCGTTGCAACGTTCGGATGCTGGTATCCATCGATTGCGCGGCACTGTCGATGGACACGCTCCCGGTGAGAACCTGGGCGCGGATCTGTTCCACGACGACGTCGAGCAGATCCCGTGGAGCCCCGCCCCGCCGGTCTCGCGCCACGTCCTCGATCGTGATCATCGACCATGAAGCGCGCCTTCGAGCAGCAGATAAATGATGGCGCTCCATGACGACCGTCACTGCTGGCGCATTGAAAAGGACCGGGCACTGAAAGACATCTTCGAACAGCCCAGCCTGGCGCGGCTTGTCGATATCAAGCTCGATGCGCAGCGGCCGCCAGTCAGCGGGCAAATAAGCCCTGAGGACGCTCAGCAGGACGCCAGCCGCGGCGCTGGCGATGATGTCGTAGCCGGTGCGCCCGGCAAGGGCAAAGACGTAGCTATACCGTGCCTCGTCGCCGACGATCGCGACCGACATCCTGTCATCCGTGCTATGGTAGTGAAGTGCCGCGATGGCGCGCTCGATGGATTGGCCGAGGGTGTCGGCTCCCAGCACGTAGCGCCCGAAACTGCCATAGTTGGCAGCGTTCATCATCGGAGCCAACAGGATCCCAAGGTTGGGCTCGCCCGCCGCTCTCGCCGCGGCATTCACGAACCCAACCACCGCCGCATGCGGGATGAAGCAATTCCGATCCTCGGTCAGCTCGAGATCGAAGCCGGCGGCTCGATTCGCCTGCTGAAGCGCCCTTTCCCCGATTTCCTGGCGCAGGAAGGCCGGCGTGCCATGCAGTATGCGGTTCGAGATAACCGGTATCTCAGCCATGCGCGGAACGCTCCGGGGATACCGCCATTGGTGGCGCAAAATGAGTGGTCTCGAAGTCCGATTGCTGCTTTGTGGCGCAATATAGGTGTATCGGACAAACGGGGAAGCCTGCTTGAGGCCGCCGGCGTGGCTTTGACTGCAGCCGAGGAAATTGTCGGCCGTGAGCGCGAGGAAGTTGCCCATCGTCGCGTTCGTTCGCGCCGAACTCAATCATGATAGAGGGGCTGCAGTGCTGAATGCATGCAAGCTAACGATCCTGCCGGCAGGGCTTGCAGCCATGCTCGCCACCCCGATGCTCTCGATCACGCCGGCTCAAGCCTATCGGTCTGGCGGGGCGGCCTGTGGACCGCGCGGCTGCGTGGCAGCGGGCTGCGGTCCGCGCGGATGCGCAGCGGGCGCTGTCAGGCCGGGCTATGGAGCCCCGGGGTACCGCCCGCGCGGCGTCGTGGTTGTAAATCCTCATCGTTATTGGCGCCCCGGAGGCGCGATCGCGGCCGGAGCGGCCGTGGGATTCATTGCTGATGCTGCAGCCGTTTCGATTGCCGGCACTCCGCCCGAGCCCGGGTACTGCTGGTACTATACGACTCCTAGTCGGAGTCAGGGTTTCTGGGACGTCTGCCCACGATAGTTATCTATCGGACACTCAACTTAGGCGCAGAGATGATGACGCAACTGAGCCGCCGACAGAAGGCGATGCGTGGCGCCGGAGGCGCCGCGCATCTCGAATTGCAGCAAAGGATGTTCACCATGAAACGCTACCTGAGACTGGCCGGCGCCACCGCCTTCGCGGCCCTTACGCTGCCCTCTGCCGCTGCGATCGCGCAGGTGTCGCAAGAGACCATTCGGTCTCTTGGCGCACCCGATACGGCGCAGACGCGCATCGGCACGCTGGAGTTCAAGGACGGTGCACCGACCGCCGAAACCGCCAGCAGGGTATACGACGCGCTCGATTTCACCCGGGCGCTCAACGTCTACAACAACAGCTTCCGCGGCGCCTCGGCCCTGGCGCTCGTCAAGGGATTCGCGAGCATTGGCGTCAAGCCCGGCGATGTTGCGATCTTCTCGGAGCTCATGGACTCGAGCTCGCTGTTCCTGACGGCAAATGCCGATACGGTCTATTACCTCACGGCGCTCGATCTGAGCAAAGGCCCGCTGGTGGTCGAACAACCATCGGACGCCGTCGGCACGATCAACGACATGTGGTTCTCGTGGATCATCGACATTGGCGCCCCGGGACCAGATCGCGGCCTTGGCGGCAAGTACCTGATCGTCGGCCCCGACTATAACGGTCCGCTGCCCGAGGGCGGCTATTTCATTGCCCGTTCAAAGACGAACCTCGCTCTCTACGCCGCGCGCGCCTATCTCGTCGACAGCGACCCCAAGCCGGCCGTCGAGAACGTCAAGCGGAACCTGAAGATCTATCCTTACCAGCCGGGCTCTTTCGGAACGAGCCTTGCTCAGGCGCTCGAAGGCACGGTGCGCATTGCCGGCGAGCCGAAGATTCCAGAGATGAAGTTCATCGAGGCCAGCGGACGGTCGTTCAACACCATTCCGCCGAGCGGCTACGGTTTCTTCGAACTGATTAATGAGAACGTCCAGAACGAGCCTGCCACCAGCTACGACATCGAGCTTGCAGGACAGCTCGCGGCGATCGGCATCGTGCACGGCAAGGAGTTCAAGCCCGACGAGCGGATGAAGAAGATCCTGTCGGATGCGGCGGTGGTCGGCCAGGCATCCGGCCGCGCACTCAACTGGCGCTATGCGATGCAGCACCCAGACTGGACCTACTACAAGGGTTCGCAGTGGGGCAACATGCTGTGGGATGGTGGCGCGTTTTTCGAGACCCCGCCGCCCGTCTTCAAAGATGGCATGTTCGAGCCGCTGGCACCGACTGGCGCGCGCACGCTCGATTCCCGCATAGCCTTTTATTACGGCTACACGCTCGACTCGCCTGGCATGATCATGCGCATCCCGGGCGTGGGCTCGCAGTACCTCATGAGCTTCCTCGATCCTGATGGAACTCCCTTCGACGGCGCGAAGACCTACAAGGTGACGCTGCCCAAGGACATTCCCGCCAAGGCGTTCTGGTCCTTCACGCTCTATGACAACCAGACACGCTCCATGTTGCAGACGCCGCAGAAATATCCGCGCGCCGGCAGCCAGAGCTATCCCTCTCCGGCCGCCGAGGCCGCCGCCGACGGCACGACCACGGTCTATTTCGGCCCCACCCAGCCGAACGGTGTGGCACGCGGCAACTGGATCCAGACCGCCCCCGGAAAGGGCTGGTTCACAATTCTGCGCCTCTACAGCCCGTTGCCGTCGTTCTTCGACAAGAGCTGGCGGCCGAGCGAGATCGCTCTGGTGAAGTGACCCAAGAGCCGGCCCGCGGAAGATCGCGGGCCGGTTCGCCGAAATTGCGCCCCCGAAATAGATGCCTGGGATCCGAACGGCGTGCTGGGCCGTGCTGGCGCAGACGATCGAATCGGCCGGTGGAGAAGGACGATGCCGAACAATCTCCAGAAGAGGCGTGCAGCCGGGTACAGGACAGGTGCCATGACGTTGGCGCTCGTGGCGTTTGTCGCCGCGGGTTCAGCGGGCGCCGCCGACCTGTCCTATCGCCGTGTGCCGCAGCCCGTCTCGGCATTGCAAGTGCGGCCGGCATCGGACTGGCGCTTTCAGGCGACGTTCTATGGCTGGCTCACCGCGATCGACGGCGAGATCGGCGTGCTCAACCGGCCCATGGCACCGGTTGACGCATCGGTGCCAGAGGTGCTGGAAAACCTCGACGGCGCGGTGATGGGCTCGTTCCTTGCGGAAAACGGGCAGTGGCTGTTCCTGGCGGATCTCGTGCTGGCGCGGCTGTCGCACACCGATCAGATCGGCCCTTATGGAGGCAGCGACGTCGACGCGGAGCTGTCGCAGACCATCGCCACCGGCGCGATTGGCCACTGGCTACCACTCGGCGCATCCAGCTTTGATCTCGGCATCACCGCCGGCCTGCGCTACGTGCGGCTTTCCGCCGACGCAGCCTTGTCGGTCGCTGGTTCACAGCTTGCCTGGTCAGGCAGCCAGACGGAGCAGTGGATCGATCCCACCGTCGGACTGGTCCTGCAATGGGCGATCGACGATCGCTGGTTCCTGAACTCCACCGCGGATATTGGCGGCTTTGGTGTTGGATCGAAGCTGTCGAGCAATGGCTATGTTGGGGTCGGCTACTGGTGGACGTCCTCGATCTCGACGGCGATCGGCTACCGCTATCTCTACGAAGACTATCAGGGGCCTGGCGTCGGCACGGGCTCCTTTCGCTACAATACCGTCATGCATGGTCCAACCCTCAGTCTAGGCTGGCATTTCTGACCGAGATCTAGAGCCAGGGCTCGCCCCCACGCGTGGCGCCTACAATGGTCAAGGGCCGCTGCGTCAACGCCAATTTTGTGTCGTGAGCGACCACGTTGACGATGTGCACCCGCCATGGACCTCCGAGGTCGGTGGCGGGCAGCATGTCCCAAAGGGACGCGCGTCCGAGTTCTTTGGTGACGAGGAGGCGCTCGCGTGGCCATCACGGTCGGAAGAACGCGTAGCCACAGCTCCTGGGATATACTCCCCCAGCTTCAAAGGACGGATTTGAGGAAGGCGACGGTTTCCGGCTGCTGCGGATTGCCGATCACCTGGGCCGGAGGCCCGATCTCGTGGATCTTCCCCTTGTGAAAGAACGCGACCCGATCCGACACTTCGCGGGCGAAGGCGATCTCGTGGGTGACCACGATCATCGTCATTCCCTCGGCGGAAAGAAGGCGCATCGTGTCGAGAACCTCGCCGACCAGCTGCGGGTCGAGCGCCGAGGTCACCTCGTCGAACAGCATGTAGTCCGGCGACATGGCGAGCGCACGCGCGATCGCCATGCGCTGCTGCTGGCCGCCGGAGAGCCTGGAAGGATAGACCTTCAGCTTCTCGCCGAGCCCGACATGCGAGAGCTTCTCCACACCGATCGCCTCGGCCTCGGCCCGGCTCTTGCCCAGCACCTTGCGCGGGGCGAGCATGACGTTCTCCAGCACGGTCAGGTGCGGAAACGCATTCCATTGTTGAAAAACGATGCCGATCTTGCGGCGGAGCCTGTTGAGGTCGGTGCCGCGGGCATGCACGTCGACGCCGTCGACCAGGATACGGCCGGCATTGATCGGCTCCAGCCCGTTGATGCACATCAGCAGCGTCGACTTGCCGGAGCCGGAACCGCCGATCACCGAGACCACCTCGCCTTTCTCCACCGTCATGGTGACGCCCTTCACCACTTCGAGCTGGCCGAAGGATTTGTGGACGTCGTCGATCTCAATCATTTTCGCGCCACCTCTTCTCCAGCCGCGCGCCGAGACGGGCAATGGGAAAGCTCATCAGGAAATAGATCAGCCCGGCGATCGCGAGCACGAAGAGCGGCTCCTGGATGCGGGTGACGATGATCTGCGAGGAGCGCAGCAACTCGACGATGCCGATCCACAGCACCAGCGCGGTGTCCTTCATCACGCCAAGCGTGAGGCCGATCCAGTTCGGCAGCGCGACGCGCAGGGCGATGGGAAACACGATGGCGGTCAGGTCCTGCCGCCAGCTCAGCCCGAGCGAGCGGGCCGCCCGCCGCGTCGTCGCCGGTACCGCGAGGATGCCGGCGCGCACGATCTCGGTGCAAAAGGCTGCGGTATAGATCGCCAGTACGACACAGCCGATCGTAAAGGCCGACCAGTTGAGGCCGATGATCGACTTGAAGGAATTGGCCAATACGAACTGGATCAGCAGCGGCACCGAGCGGAAGATGTCGAGCACGAAGCCGATCGGCGCGTTGACCCACCACGGCACGGTTGCCCGCGCCAGACCGAACAACATGCCGAGCAGGGTTCCGCCCAGTACCGCCCAGAAGGTGATGGAGATGGTGACGCCCGCTCCCCTCAACATGAACCAGAGGTCGTTGAGAGTGAAGGAGGTTTCGAACAGGGAACCGTCGAACATCTGCGCCTCCCTCAATAACGGAACAGCCGCCACGCCATCAGGCGGGCCGAGCCGGTCACGGCCTTGGCGATCAGGTAGTAGATGACGGCGGCGATGGCGAAGAACTCGAAGGAGCGGAACGACTTGACGTTGAGGTGCTGGGTGACGCCAGTCAGGTCGTTGTTCAGCCCCACCACCACGCCGAGCGAGGTCATCAGGATCGCCCACACCATCTGATTGGTGAGTGGATGGAACACCACCCGGAACATTTGCGGCAGCACGATCAACCGGAATGCCTGGATGGACCCCATGCCCAGCGAGCGGGCGGCGCGCACCTGTGTCGATGGCACGGCGCGCAGACCGCCGCGAAAGGTTTCGGCGAGATAGCCGGCATTGTTGAAGGTGATGCCGGCCAGCAGCGCCGGGAAACTGTCGAGATAGATTCCCAGCGAGCCGAGGCCGAAATAGGCCATGTAGATCTGGAACAGTGCCGGGGTGTTGCGCGCCAGTTCCACCCAGCTCGTCGCGATCGCCCGGAGCACGCGAAAGCGCGAGCCGGACGCCAGCGCCAGAAGCACTGCGAATGCCACCCCGAGCACCATGGACAGCACCGCGACCTCGAGGGTCACCAGTGCTCCCCAGAGCATGTCCGGCAATGCCCGGAAGGCCGGACGCCAATGAAAGGTGTAGTTCATCGCTCGCGCCCGCCGCCGGAATGTTCGATCAGCGATACACACCTGGAATCGTCAGATCCGGCGCCTCGCCGAGGCCGATCCACTTGTCGTAGAGCGCCTTGTAGCGGCCGGTGCGGACCTGCTGGTTGATGAACAGGTTCAGGTAGTTGAGCAGCCCCTGCTCCTGGCGCAGCGCGATCAGCGCCACGTAGTCGATGTCGTAGGGGGCGTCGCCGGTCATGGCGAAGCCCTTGAACTTGCCTTCCTTCACGGTCGCGGCCGCAACGGTGGAGGTGACGACAGTAGCGTCGATCTGGCCCTGACTCAGCGCCAGGAACACGTCGGCCTGGGTCTGATAGGCACGGAAGGAGCCCTTCGGATCGTTCCACTTGTTGACGTCGGCTTCCAGCGCCAGCGCCTCGTAGCCGCCCGCGGTCGAGCCGACCTTGCGGCCCTTCAGCTTGTCATAGGTATCGAGACCGAGGCCTTCCTTGGTGAGGATGACATCCTTGAAGGCGAAATAGGGAATGCTGAAACCGGCGGTCTTGGCGCGCTCCAGCGTGTCGGAGGTCGAGGCGACGCCGATATCGACGCGGCCGGAGACCAGCGCCGGAATGCGGTCCGGGAACGGGGTCTCGACGATCTCGGCCTTCACGCCCAGCGCTTTAGCCAGGTCGTTGCAGTAGTCGACGTCGAAGCCGATCGGGTTGTTGCTGGCATCGCGCGAGCCCATGGGCGGGAAATCGAGCACGACGGCGCAGCGCAGCGTGCCGGAAGCGATGATGTCGTCGAGCTTGTCGGCATGGGCGGTCGCGGCTGCCGATACTACCAAGGCCGCAGCGAAGGCAAATGAGGTGATGCGCATTTCTGTTCCCCTTCTCGTTGATTGAAATCATGCTCGATTGAAGACAAACGTATCTTAGATATCGTATACGATTAATGAGGCAAACAAACCCTTCACCTGGATCAATGTAATTCCGTCAAATGATCAGTTTCCATTACTGAACAAGGAACCCATAGGTGAGAGGATCCTCTTCATCTATGATCCAATTTGCGAACCCGCAAATATAGGCATTCCCGCTGATTTCAGGAATCACCGCATCGAACGGACCGACCTTTGTCTCGCTGAGAACATGCCCCTTGAACACTGTCCCAATAATGGACTCGTTTACCAGCGTATCTGAGGCGGAGAGTTCTCCACGAAGATACAATTGGGCAACGCGTCCCGCGGTACCCGACCCGGTTGGCGATCGGTCGATCGCCCGATCCGCATAGACGCAACAATTTGCCTGGGTTGACCCTTCATGACGCGGGGCGCCATAGACCATGACGCCGTAAACATCATTGAATTCAGGAATTTCCGGGTGAATGACCGACATTTCCGCATTCACCGCAGTTTTGATTTCGTATCCAAACTGCATGATCTTTTGAACATCCTTCTCACGAATGGAAATGTCGTAAGGGCGCCCATCGGCATAGAAATACGTTGCGCCTCCATAGGCAATGTCACCCGTTACCTTGCCAAATGTCGGCGTAAGGACAGTCACATCCCGCTTGAAGATGAATGAGGGAACATTCACGAAACGTACGGTTCCGGCTCTATTCCCGTCCCACTCAACGAAGGCTTCAATGAAGCCGCAAGGGGCATCAATGCCGACGCGCGTCTCGGGCGAGTGCCGATCGACCCAGCCCAATTCCACAGCCGCCGTCGCAAGGGCGATAACGCCGTGCCCGCAATGAGGGCTGTAGCCCATATTGTTCAGGAAAATCACGCCAAAATCGGCATTGGCGCTGACGGGTTCGGTGAGGTATCCGCCATACAGATCCTTGTGGCCACGCGGCTCCAGCATGACAGCGCGACGATATTGATCCGCGTTCTGTTCCAGCCAGGTACGGCGCTCGACAATGGTATTTCCTGGAATCTTCGGAAGACCCTGCGTCACAAGTCGAAATGTTTCACCGCACGTATGCAATTCAACGGTACTTAACGATCTCTGGTACTGCATACGCCATCTCCACAATTCAACATCAGGCCACGCTTTGCTGCAAACTAGCTGCAGTATTTGTTTGACCGGCTTCGGCGCAGTCCTTCGCGCTCTCGGATCGCCGGGAGGTGGTTAGCGCCGTTCGACAGTTTATGATTTTCAGATATCGTATACGATCATGGATGCGAGTCAACCGCAGAAATGACCATGCCGCGCGAGATTCCTGACTGCCCCGATCCGAAACGGATTGCCCTGGAACTATCTGCCGGAAACCGCGCCCAGAGCACGATTTCGTTCGCGAGATTATCCCTCTCGCCTCGCCCGCTCATCCATTGTCAGATGACGAGCGCCGACCTATGGCCGCGACGCCGACTTCGGATCAATAGCAATGCCCGATACAGGTCTCATTTTTTTGAGATGGCTCAAAAGAGAGTCGCAGGCGCTTGATATGTGATGGTGCAGCAGCGCGGCCGCCTTGTCGGCATTCTTTTCCCGGCACGCGGCGAGTATCTGGCGATGTTCTTTATCGTCAACGCCGGTTCCGCCAGAAAGAGTGAGCTGTATTCGCAGATAGCGCTCAATCCGATCATTGACGGATCGAATGAGATTCATGAGAAACGATCGATCCGCGTCCTCGTAGAGACATGAATGAAATTGCCAGTTGAGCTCAGCCCATCGCGCGACATTCGTCTCCTGCGCAAAAGCGTCGCAATATTCCTCG
Source organism: Ancylobacter sp. GW821-FHT10E12 (assembly GCF_058809335.1). Taxonomy (NCBI): domain Bacteria; kingdom Pseudomonadati; phylum Pseudomonadota; class Alphaproteobacteria; order Hyphomicrobiales; family Xanthobacteraceae; genus Ancylobacter; species Ancylobacter sp. GW821-FHT10E12. The sequence goes on from NZ_JBXASN010000013.1 coordinate 48,971, forward strand.
GCTCGCTGGAACGTCTTTTCAGTCATTCGCGGCACGGATAATTTGAGTGCGCTTGCTTCCAGCATAGCCCGCACTTCGAAGATCTGCGCGATTTCCGGCTCTGAAACGCTTGCGACGACGGCTCCACGGTTGCGGTGAAACTCGACAAGGCCTTCCGCCTCCAGCCGCTTCAGCGCCTCGCGCACCGGGATCTTGCTGACATCGAAGAGCTTCGCGACGTCGTCCTGCCGAATCGGCTCCCCCTCGTCGAATGCTCCACTCACGATCGCTTCGCGAATGTGCTTGGCGATGATGTCGGAAGCCGTCGGCGCCGAACCGAGAGATGGCAAATCTATCGCGGTAAGTGGCACTTCCATCTCCAAGCCTGCCATCGAAGGGCTGCGATCGAATACCGTATTCGATATGAGGTCGCAAGTTGGCACCATCACAACATCCTCGTGCAGGCGCCTTCTCTCGGTGCTGAAGATGAGGTCGAGGCTGCAAGATCGCAACTTGACAGACACTTAAAACGTATACGATATTCTATTTCATTCAATGTTCGGCGAACGTCCACCGGCCGCGCCGAGGTTCGGCGCGCAGCCGGTGACGTCCGCGCCGCTGCCCTCCCCCGCTGAACTCTCGCCTCAACGTCCGACTGTGGTGGAAAATGCCTGCTCCGGAACCCATTCAGCCTGCTGTCATAGGCTACGTGACCCCGCTCAGCGCGAGAGCGGGAGAACGGCTTGAGTTCAAGATTTCATCGATCGGCAACCGCGACATTGCGGTGAAAGTCGTGAGGCTGGATTGCTGCGATCCCAATCCGCTCGGCCCCGGCCCGAAGAGCGAAGACGTGGAATTCGGCCTGAAACCGCACTATGCGGCCACGGAGCAGAAGACCTATTTGGGGTCCTGTGCGATTGGGCCTATCCCGCCGGTCCCTGAAGCGCGGGATCTGACGGTGGAACTTATCGTCAGGCCGACCTTTTTCAGCTCTGCCGACCAGACCATTTTCTCGCTGCAGAATTCCGATGGTTCGAAGGGCCTTGCCCTGGTCCTCAACAACGGAGTTCTTTTCCTCAAAACCCGGCGATCGCGCCCCACCCGCGACACGTTGAACCTCGCTCTCGGCCTCAATGAATGGACCAGGCTGGAGGTCACTTTCAGCGACGAGCGCGTCTGCGCCCGTGCCTCCGTCCTGGAAGCTCAAAAAGACTCGAAAGGGTTCGTGGCGCCGGGTGATCTTCGGAATATCCTCGGCGAGGTCGATCATGTCTGTTTCGCAGCGGTCTGGAATGGCCATCCGGACGAGTGTTTCAACGGTACGATCGAGGCGCCGCGTCTGATCAGCCGTTCGCGGACAGGCGCGGCCTCCGACACTCACGAGCTCGCACGTTGGCGCTTTGGCGATTCAGGTAATAGCGAATGGGTGGAGGACGATATCGACCCCTCCCGCCGCCTCGCCTTGATCAATATGCCGATGCGCGCGGTTCGATCGTCCGCCTGGACCGGCCGCAACATGGACTGGAAAACCGCCCCGGACGAGTATGCCGCCATCGCGTTTCATTCGGATGATCTGAGCGACTGCAAGTGGGAAACGACGATTGCCATCGACGTGCCCACGGGAGTGCCGTCGGGCGTCTACGGTCTCGCGATCGATAATCGGATCGGCACGGACACGATCCCGTTCTACGTTCGTCCCGACCCTGCCTTGCCCCGGCAGAGGATCGTGTTTCTGGCGCCTACCTTCACTTACATGGCCTATGCCAACCATGCGCGCGGCAATTTTTCCGGTGCGCTGGAAGCGCGCGTGAAAGAGTGGGGAGCCTATCCCCATAACCCGGATGTCGTCGGCGCCTACGGCTACTCCACCTATAATCGCCATCCGGACGGATCCGGCGTGACCCTTTCGTCCCGGTTGCGCCCGATCATGACGATGCGCCCCGGCTATCTGGTCTATTACGACGAGAAGGGCTCGGGGATGCGAGGCTTCCCTGCGGATTCTCATCTGACAGGCTGGCTGAGAGCCAAAGGCTTCGGGTTCGATGTCCTGACCGACGAAGATCTGGACCGCGAGGGCGTGAGTGCGCTTTCACCCTATGACGTCGTCCTGACGGGCACGCACCCTGAATATCATACGCGCCGGACGATCGAGGCTCTCATCTCCTACAGGGAGGGAGGCGGCAAGCTGATGTACCTTGGCGGCAACGGCTTCTACTGGAAGATCGGCCGCGATCCGCGTCAGCCCCACCTCATCGAGATACGTCGAGCGGAGGGAGGCGGCAGGACCTGGGCAAGCCTGCCCGGCGAATATTACAATCAGCTCGATGGCGAATATGGCGGGTTGTGGCGTCGAAACGGCATTGCCCCACAAAAGGTGGCCGGCGTTGGCTTTACAGCCGAAGGCGCATTCGAGGGGACCTATTACGTCCGCACCAAAGAATCGTTTCAGGCCGAGCTGGCGTTCCTGTTCGAGGGCATCCCGCCCGATCAGAGAATAGGCGATTTCGGCCTTTCAGGCGGCGGCGCTGCCGGCTTCGAGATCGACCAGGCCTCCCCGGATCTTGGGACGCCGGATTTCGTGACTGTGGTTGCCGCGTCTGAAGGACACGGGCCAACCTTCGAAACGAGTTTTGAAGAATTGCTTCTTCCCGGCGTCTTCGACGGAGGTCCGCGACCTTACGGTGGCATCCGATCAAATATTGTCTACGGCCTCGCCGAGAATGGCGGAGGCCTGTTCTCGGTCGGCTCCATTACGTTTTGCGGCAGCCTGCCGCATGACGACTACGAGAACAACGTTTCCCGTCTTCTGGAAAACTGCCTCCGCAAATTTCTCGAAACATCACGCAACGCCGACACTGATCCCGCCGTGCTGCGGTGATCCACACCAGATCTAATTGGCAACGAGAACAATGACCGCCGAGCACGCTGAAATCCGCGTCGATTTCGACACACTGAAGTCGCTGCTGGGGAATATTTTCGTCGGCAGTGGAACATCGCCTGCAACCGCAGACATTCTCGCCGCGAACTGCGCCGGCTGCGAGCGCGACGGCGCCATAAGCCACGGCATATTTCGTATTCCCGGCTATGTGGCGTCTCTGAGAACGGGGTGGGTCGACGGCAAGGCGATCCCGGACGTCGTCGTCGTCAGCCCCTCCTTCATCCGCGTCGACGCCCGCAACGGATTTGCCCAGCCGGCCATGGCCGCTGCCGCAGGGGCGATCGACGAGGCCGTGGAAAGCACTGGCATCGCCATCGTCGCCACGCGCAACTCCCATCATTTCAGCGCGCTGTGGCCTGACGTCGAACCGTTTGCGCGCAGGGGCCTTGTGGCGATCAGCTTCGTGAACGGCCTGGCAAACGTGGTGCCCCATGGCGGTCGATCGCCCGTCTATGGCACAAACCCGATAGCCTTTGCGACGCCGGTCGCCGACGCCGAACCGCTCGTGGTGGATCAGGCGACGAGCGTGATGGCCAATGGCGAGGTCAGGCTCCATGCCCTGGCGAATACTCCCCTTCCTCCCGGCACTGGAGTGGACAGCGCCGGCACCCCTTCCACGGATCCCCACGCGGTCCTGGCTGGTGGGGCGCTGAACACCTTCGGCGGCTACAAGGGATCCTCCATCGCGCTCATGGTCGAGCTGATGGCGGGCGCCCTGACCGGCGGACAGCTCTCGTTCGAGAACGATTTTGGCGATTGCGTCGGTGCCCAGACGCCAAAGGCCGGGCAATTGCTGATCGTCATCGATCCCCGGCGCGGAGGAAACTCGGAGTTCGCTCGGCGTGTCGCACTGTTATGCGATCGGCTTCTCGACGCGGGACAGGAGCGCCTGCCAGGCGAACGCCGGTACAGGAACCGAGCCAATGCCGAGCGCCTTGGCATTCCGATTTCGCGAGAGAAGCTTCTCCAGCTGAAAGCCTTGGCGGCAAGCGGTACGTAGCCGCGCCGGGGGCTTCGCGATCAGTTTCAGACAGCCCGTTTCGGGAGAGCACAGTGAACACCGTTTCGCATGACAAGGATCGGCTGACTCTTCATCGGTCCCTGACCTCTTCGCAGATCGATCAGTTGGTGGACCTCTTTCAAGCCGAGTGGTGGACGAAGGGGCGCACCAAAACGGAGGTCGAGAAAATCCTGCAATCCGGCGGGCCCATATTCGCGTTCATAGATCCGCATAGCGACGATCTGGTCGCGTTCGCCCGCGTGCTGACGGATGGCGTGTACAAGGCGATGATCTTCGACATCATCGTCAAAAGCACGTGGCGCAATACGGGGCTGGGCGGTCTGCTGATGGAAACCGTGATGAACGATGCCGCCATCGTCCACATCAAGCACCGCGAGCTGTACTGCCTGGAGGAAATGGTCCCCTTCTATGAAAAATGGGGCTTCACGGCAGCGTTGACCGGCCTTCATTTCATGCGGAAGTCGGCTTGACTGGCGGCGCGCCCGAAGGGCTTGCGCAGGCGGCATCGGCGACCATTGCCGGGCAATCGCCGATGCCTTCGGCGTAGCTTCGAGCGGTCCATTCCCTTGCCTTCCCCCAGTTGTGGATGGAACTCCCCTGAACGCTGTTGCACGAATGCCGCGCATGCGGGTGGCATCACGAGGGCTCCACCCGGCAATATGCCTCCGCCTATAACCATCTGAGATATATATTAAATTTACAGAGCATCGGCGGACTGAGGACGATGAGGGTATGCACCTGCTCGCGTTCACACGTCTGCTGGACGGCCAAGGCGGCGGATACTAGCTTGTCTCCATGCAGCCTGCGCTCATCATATTCGACTGCGACGGCGTTCTGATCGACAGCGAAGTCATCAGCGCGCGCACGCTCATCGTCGAACTCGCGCACCATGGCATCGTCGTAGACCGCCACTTTGTCGCCCAGCATTTTCTCGGACGCTCCTTCCCGACGGTGCGGGCGGAGATACGCGACCGCCTCGGACGACAATTGCCTGATCGATTCGAGGAAGAATACCGGTCCCGCCTCTTTGCTGCCTTCGAGACGGAACTGGAGGCGATGGCAGGTGCGGCGGACATGCTGGCGTCGCTGAAGGTGCCGTTCTGCGTGGCGACATCCTCCAGCCCGACGAGGCTGGCGCGTTCACTGGAGATCGTCGGTCTCGACCGGATGTTCGCCGGCCGCAGCTTTACCGCGAGCGAGGTGGCGCTCGGCAAGCCGGCGCCGGACCTTTTCTTGCATGCCGCCGAGCGAATGGATGTCGACCCGTCGAATTGCGTGGTGGTGGAGGATAGCCCGACGGGCATTGCCGCGGGTCTGGCGGCTGGGATGCAGGTCTGGCGCTTTGTCGGCGGCAGCCATATCGCCGGCCTCGACCTGGCTTTGTCGAGCGAGTTGCAGCCGCACCGGAGCTTTGCCAGCTTCACTCAGCTGCGGACAGAATTCCCTAATCTCTTTCAAGCGCCCATGTGCGCAACGGTTCCGGTATGAGTTTGCCTATCGACGCCGATCCCAGCACCGATGATCAAGCAGCGCGTGCCGCCTGGCTCTATTATGTCGGGGGCCTGACGCAGGACCAGATCGCCGTTGAGATGGGCGTTTCTCGCCAGAGGGCGCAGCGGCTGGTCAGCCGAGCCATCGCGGCCGGGCTCATTCATGTTCGGCTCAATCACCGTCTGGGCAGTTGTTTCGCACTCGAATCCGCGTTGTGCGAGCGTTTTGGGCTGGTGCGCTGCCGCGTGATGCCCTGGCTGGGTGCCGAGCGCGAGCCGGTATTGACCATCGCCGCCGCGGCAGCGGCAGAGATGGAGCGCGTCCTGCGCGAGCGCAGCCCCCTTATCGTCGCAGTGGGCACGGGCCGGGCCATGCGTGGTCTCGTCGAGGCGCTGGGTGTGATTGAGGCACCGCAGCATCGCCTGGTATCGCTGATCGGCAATATCGCCCCGGATGGATCGGCCTCTTATTTCGACGTCATCATGCGGCTGGGCGAAAAGGTGCGGGCGCCGCATTATCCGATGCCGGTCCCGGTCGTCTCCGCCACCGCGCAGGAAAATGCAGCCTTCCAGTCACTCGGTCCCGTGCGCAAGGTGCGCGAACTGGCACAGGCCGCCGATGTGATTTTTGTCGGCGTCGGCCAGATGACCGATGACGCCCCGCTTTTTGCCGATGGCTTTCTCAGCGCGGAGGAATTGCACGAGGTGCAAAGGGAGGGGGCGGTCGGGGAAGTGGCAGGCTGGATCTTCAATTCGGAAGGCCGCTATCTCGATCTGGCGCTCAACAAGCGCCTCGGGGGCGTGCGCGTCGATACGACGAGCCCGGAACGACCGGTCATCGGCGTCGCGGCCGGCCCTTCCAAAGTCATGGCGATCGCGGCGGCATTGACGTCAGGCATCCTCAACGGGCTGGTCACCGACGAACCCACGGCCCGCGGCATCCTCGCGCACTAGGCCGTCTCCAATATTGGTTGAACTTCGGGCGCCCAGGGTTCCGGGCGGGCGGGATATCCATGCCGGCTGCAAGCCGTCGCGGCACCCTCCAGCCGGATTGGTGCTCGTGCCATGAGTCCCGATTTCCATTGCCGGCCGCACGAGAGACTTGACGATGGAGGAGCGCGGGTGAATATTTGCCCATAAGGCGACAAATTGCTCAAAAATCGCCATGTAGGAGGAAACGATGACGTTCACCACGCGTGCCCTTTTGGGCGCGTCCTTAGCGCTTGCCCTCACGGGCTCGGCCTGGGCGGAGACGACGATCACTGTGGCGACCGTGAACAACGGCGACATGATCCGCATGCAGGGCCTTACTTCGGACTTCACCGCCAAGCACCCCGATATCAAGATCAACTGGGTGACGCTGGAAGAGAACGTGCTTCGCCAGCGCGTGACCACCGACATCGCCACCAAGGGCGGCCAATACGATGTGCTGACCATCGGCAACTATGAGGTGCCGATCTGGGCCAAGCAGGGCTGGCTGCTGGCACTTGAGGGGCTCGGGGCCGATTATCATCCTGAAGACATCCTGCCTCCGGTGGCCGCGAGCCTTACGCAGAACGGCAAGCTCTATGCGGCGCCGTTCTACGCCGAAAGCTCGATGCTGATGTACCGCACCGACCTTCTTCAGAAGGCGGGCCTCACCATGCCGGAGAACCCGGACTGGAACTTCATCAAGCAGGCCGCGGAGAAGATGACCGACAAGGGCGCCGGCATTTATGGCATCTGCCTGCGTGGGAAAGCCGGTTGGGGCGAGAACATGGCCTTCCTGACATCCATGGCCAATTCCATGGGTGCGAGCTGGTTCGACATGCAGTGGAAGCCGCAATTCGACAGCCCCGAATGGAAGACGACGCTCACCACCTATCTCGACCTGATGAAGAATTACGGCCCGCCCGGTGCCTCGTCCAACGGCTTCAACGAGAACCTCGCTTTGTTCCAGAGCGGCAAATGCGGGATGTGGATCGACGCAACCGTCGCCTCTTCCTTCATCTCCAACCCCAAGGACTCGCAGGTGGCCGACAAGGTCGGCTTCGCTCCCTCGCCAACGCGGCAGGGCGGCTCGAACCATGGCAACTGGCTGTGGTCATGGAACCTCGCCATCCCCGCCTCGACCTCCAAGGCGGAGGCGGCGAAGACCTTCGTCGCCTGGGCAACCTCGCAGGACTACACCAAGCTCGTCGCCCAGCATGACGGCATCGCCAACGTGCCCCCGGGGACGCGGACCTCGCTCTACCAGAACTCGGAATACCTCAAGGCCGCGCCCTTCGCCGCCATGACGCTGAAGGCGATCGACGCCGCCAACACCACCCATCCTTCCGACAAGGAGGTGCCCTATACGGGTGGGCAGTTCGTGGCGATCCCCGAGTTCCAGGCGATCGGTACGGCGGTGGGCCAGCAGTTCTCCGCGGCACTCGCCGGGCAGTCCAAGCCCGAGCAGGCGCTGGCGGCGGCGCAGGCCCTGACGCAGCGCGAGATGACGCGGGCCGGCTATCCGAAATAGCTCCGTCCAGGCAAGCACGCCAACCCTCGGAGTTTCCAGGGGTGGCGTGCTTGCAGACGCCTCCCGCGCAGCAGGCGTGCGCCCTGCTCTCCCGTTCCGTTTTACCTAGCCGCGGTCCTCGCCCGCGGTCTGCCCGGCAAAGGATTCGTCGATGGCGACGCAAGCCTCCCGTATTGCAGGCCGGTTGATGCTCTCGCCAGCAGTCGTCCTGCTCTTCCTGTGGATGATAGTCCCGCTGGCCATGACCCTCTATTTCTCGCTCCTGCGCTTCAACCTGTTGATGCCAGGAACGGAGAGCTTCGCTGGTTTGGAGAACTACACCTACTTCTTTACCGATCCGTCCTTCTGGCCGGCCCTGGCCAACACGCTGGCTTTGGTCCTCGGCGTGCTTCTGATTACCGTTCTGGGCGGGATAGGGCTGGCCTTGCTGCTTGATCAGCCGATGTGGGGCCAGGGGATCGTCCGCATTCTCGTCATCGCACCGTTCTTCGTCATGCCCACCGTTTCGGCGCTGGTCTGGAAGAACATGATGATGAACCCGGTGAACGGGCTTTTTGCTGCGGCCGCACGCGGGCTCGGCCTTCAGCCCTTCGACTTCTTCGCGCAGGCACCTCTGCCGTCCATCATCGTCATCGTTGCCTGGCAATGGCTGCCGTTCGCGACGCTGATCCTTCTCACCGCGCTCCAGAGCCTCGACAGCGAGCAGATGGAAGCGGCGGAGATGGATGGCGCGGGACCGCTCTGGCGCTTCGTCTACCTGACGGTGCCGCATCTGACGCGGGCCATCACCGTGGTGATCCTGATCCAGACCATCTTCCTGCTCTCCGTGTTCGCCGAAATCCTGGTGACCACGAATGGAGGCCCAGGCACCGCCTCCACCACGCTCACCTTCCTCGTCTACATGCAGTCGATGCTCCAGTTCGACGTCGGCCTCGGCTCCGCTGGCGGCATCGTTGCCGTCATCCTCGCCAACATCGTTGCGATCTTCCTGATGCGGATGATCGGCAAGAACCTGGAGAGTTGAGATGGCGCGCAAAGCAACGACAGGCCGCAAGGCGGTCGTCACGGCGATCGCATGGGGGATCGGGCTTCTCATCTTCTTCCCGATCCTCTGGACGGTGCTCACCTCCTTCAAGTCGGAAGGAGAGGCGATCGCCGCCCCGCCCTCTTTCGTCATGTTCGATTGGACGCTGGAGAATTACCGGACCGTGAATGCGCGTTCCGACTATCTCGCGCATTTCTGGAACTCCGTGGTGATCGCGCTCGGCTCGACGCTGGTCGGGCTCGCCATCGCGGTTCCCGCCGCCTGGTCGATGGCCTTCGTGCCCGGCAAGCGGACCAAGGACCTGCTGATGTGGATGCTCTCCACCAAGATGATGCCGGCGGTCGGCGTCCTGGTGCCGATCTATCTGATCTTCCGTGACACCGGGCTTCTCGACAGCCGGCTCGGCCTCGTCGCGGTGCTGACGCTGATCAACCTGCCGATCATCGTCTGGATGCTCTACACCTACTTCAAGGAAATACCCGTTGAGATCCTCGAGGCCGCACGCATGGACGGCGCGACGCTCGCGTCCGAGATCATCCATGTACTGACGCCCATGGCGGTGCCCGGGATCGCCTCCACCCTCCTGCTCAACGTCATCCTGGCTTGGAACGAGAGCTTCTGGACGCTGAACCTCAGCGCCTCGCAGGCGGCGCCGCTCACCGCCTTCATCGCCAGCTATTCGAGCCCCGAAGGACTGTTCTACGCCAAGCTTTCGGCGGCCAGCACGATGGCCATCGCGCCGATCCTGATCCTTGGCTGGTTCAGCCAGAAGCAACTTGTCCGCGGCCTGACGTTCGGCGCTGTGAAGTAGGAGAGACCCATGGGCGAGATCATCCTATCTCAGGTGACGAAATCCTTCGGGAGTGCCTCGATCATCCGGGGCATCGACCTTCGGGTCGAGAACGGCGAGTTTGTCGTCTTTGTCGGTCCTTCCGGCTGTGGAAAGTCGACTCTGCTGCGCCTGATCGCCGGCTTGGAAGATACGACCTCCGGCACCATCGCCATTGACGGGCGCGAAGCCACCCACCTGGCTCCCGCGCAGCGCGGCCTTGCCATGGTGTTCCAGAGCTACGCGCTCTACCCGCATATGTCGGTGCGCAAGAACATCGCCTTTCCGCTGCGGATGGCCGGCATGCCGGCGGCCGAGCGCGAGCGCAAGGTCGAGGCGGCGGCGCAGGTGCTTAATCTTTCTTCGTATCTCGACCGCCGTCCGGGCCAATTGTCGGGCGGGCAACGCCAGCGTGTGGCCATCGGCCGGGCCATCGTGCGTGAGCCATCGGCCTTCCTGTTCGACGAGCCGCTGTCCAATCTCGATGCCGCGTTGCGCGTCTCCATGCGGCAGGAGATCTCGGAACTGCATCAGACGCTGAAGACCACGATGATCTACGTGACCCACGATCAGGTGGAAGCCATGACCATGGCCGACAAGATCGTGGTGCTGAATGCCGGGCGCATCGAGCAGGTCGGCAGTCCGATCGAGCTCTATCGCAGCCCGGCGAATCTCTTCGTCGCCGGTTTCATCGGCAGCCCGAAGATGAACTTCATTACCGGTGCTGAAGCGGCCCGCCACGGTGCGCATACGATCGGGGTACGGCCCGAACATCTCGTCATCGCCGATGACGGCCCTTGGCGGGGAATCGTCGGGCTGTCCGAGCATCTTGGGTCGGACACCTTCCTGCGGGTCGACGCGGAAGGTATCGGCCCGCTCAACGTTCGCGTCGGCGGCGAGGTCGAACTGCATTACCGCGACCAAGTCAGGCTCGCGCCCCGGCCGGACAGAATTTATCGCTTCGACGAAGCTGGAAGGGCCCTGGCATGAGACTGAGTGGAAAATGCGCTTTTATCACCGGCGCCGCGCGAGGCATCGGGTTTGAGTTCGCGCGCGCTTATCTTGCCGAGGGGGCCCAGGTCGCGCTTGCCGATGTCAACGCCGCCGCGCTGGAACGCGCCGTGGCCGAGCTCGGTGCGGGTGCCCATGCCGTGCAGATGGACGTGACGCTGCAGGACAGCATCGAGGCCGGCATCGCCACCGCCGTCGCCGCCATGGGTCGGATCGACATCCTCGTCAACAACGCCGCGCTGTTCGATGCCGCTCCGATCGTCGAGATCACGCGCGAAAGCTTCGACCGGCTGTTCGCGGTGAACGTGGCGGGCGTGCTGTTCACCATGCAGGCGGTCGCGCGCCACATGATCGACCGCGGCGCGGGCGGCAAGATCATCAATATCGCGAGCCAGGCCGGACGGCGCGGCGAAAGCCTGGTGGCGGTCTATTGCGCGAGCAAGGCTGCGGTCATCTCGCTGACCCAGTCGGCGGGGCTGAATCTCATCGCGCATGGGATCAACGTGAACGCCATAGCTCCCGGCGTCGTCGATGGCGAGCACTGGGACGGGGTGGATGCACTGTTCGCCAAGTATGAGAACCGCCAGAAGGGTGAGAAGAAGCGCCTTGTCGGCGAGGCCGTACCCTTCGGTCGCATGGGCACCGCGCAGGACCTGATAGGCATGGCGGTTTTCCTCGCCACGCCGGAAGCCGATTACATCGTCGCCCAATGCTTCGGCGTGGACGGCGGCAACTGGATGGCTTGAGATGACTTTGCCTGCCGTATCCCTTCCCGCCTATGACCGCTCCCGTCTCACCCCGGGCATCGTCCATATCGGCCTCGGCAACTTCCACCGCGCGCATCAGGCGGTCTATCTCGACGACCTCTTCGCGCTCGGCGAAGGGCACGACTGGGCTATTGTCGGCGCGGGTGTGCGGCCACACGATGCCGTGATGCGCGAAGCGCTGCTGGCGCAGGACTGCCTGTCTACGGTCATCGAGCTCGATCCTGCGGGTCGGCGTGCGCGCCGCGTCGGTGCCATGGTGGATTTCCTGCCGGTGGAGCCCGGCAATGCCGCGCTGATCGCCACCATGTCCGCGCCGGCCATCCGCATCGTCAGCCTGACGGTTACCGAAGGCGGCTACTTCATGGATTCCAAGGGTCGGCTGGACACCGCCGCGCCGGAGATCGTCGCCGACGCCGCCCGGCCGCAGGCGCCTTCCACCGCCTTCGGTGCCATCCTCGCCGCGCTGAAGGCCCGCCGCGCAGCCGGCGTGCCGCCCTTTACCGTGATGTCCTGCGACAACCTTCCGGGCAACGGCCAGGTCACCCGTGACGTGGTTGTTGGCCTTGCTCGGCTGTTCGACGTGGAATTCGCCGACTGGGTAAACGCGCATGTGTTTTTCCCGAATGGCATGGTGGACCGCATCACGCCGGCCACTGGCGAGCGCGAACGCGCTATGGCGGCGGCCTTCGGGCTCGACGATCCCGTACCCGTCACGTGCGAGCCGTTCCGGCAGTGGGTTCTGGAGGACGATTTTTCAGCCGGCCGGCCGGCGTTGGAGAAGGTGGGCGTGACCTTCACGCGCCACGTCCACGCCTATGAGACGATGAAAATCCGCATCCTGAACGGTGGCCATGCCATCATCGCCTATCCCGCCGGGTTGATGGATATCGAGTTCGCGCACGAGGCCATGGCCGAGCCGCTCGTCGTCGGGTTCCTCGACCGGCTGGAGGCGGAAGAGATCCTGCCGATCGTGCCACCGGTGCCAGATACCGACCTCGGTGCCTATTACCGAGTCATTCGAGAGCGGTTCGCGAACCCGGAGGTGGCGGATACGATCCGTCGGCTCTGTCTTGACGGCTCCAATCGGCAGCCGAAGTTCATCGTGCCCTCCATCCGAGACAACCGCATGGCGGGGCGGCTGCCGAAAGGCTTGATCCTCGCCTCGGCGCTCTGGTGCCGCTATTGCGCGGGAGTGACGGATTCCGGTGCGGTGATCGCACCCAATGATCCGAACTGGGACATGCTGACGGCGAGAGCGCGCGCAGCAAGGGCCAACCCGGCCGCATGGCTCGGCATGACCGAGGTCTATGGCGATCTCGGGCAGGACGCCGAGGTGGCGTCCGCCTTTGCCGCAGCGCTCGGAGCCCTCTGGGACAACGGCGCCCGTGCCGTGCTTGCCGATTATCTGGTGGGCTGATGTCCGGCGCCGGACAGGGTGCCGCTTACAGGGACGACGACATATGCCTGCTCGCATTCCAGCTTCCACACCCGCCATTCTCTGCGCCGGCGAGGCACTCATCGACATGGTGCCGCGCGACACGCCGGAAGGTCTGGCCTTTCTGCCGTTGCCGGGCGGCTCTGTATTCAACACCGCCATCGCCGCCGCACGGCTGGGAGCGCGGACGCTGTTCTGGTACGGGCTGTCCACCGATCTCTTCGGCGATCAGCTTCGCGCGGCGCTGGTGTCGGCGGGTGTGGATGGGCGGCTCTGCCGTCCGGCGGACCGGCCGACAACGCTCGCCTTCGTGACGCTGCTCGAGGGGCAGGCGCGCTATTTGTTCCTCGACGAGAACACTGCCGGCCGGATGCTAACGGCGGACGATCTGCCGGAGGTGCCGGCGGAGGTCGGCGCGTTGTTCATCGGCGGCATAAGCCTTGTTGGAGAGCCGGTCGGTTCGGCTATGGAGGCTTTGGCCCTTCACGTGGCGGGAGATGGACGCGGGCGGTTGATCATGCTCGATCCGAATGTCCGGCCTGGATTCATTCGCGATGAGGCGGCGTATCGCGCCCGGATCGGACGGCTCCTCGCGCTCAGCCACGTGGTGAAGCTGTCGGACGAGGATCTGTTCTGGCTGACCGGCCCTGGAGACCTGGAGGACCAGGCGCGCAAGGTGCAAGCGCTGGGGCCGCATCTGGTGCTGGTTACGCAAGGCGCGAACGGCGTGCATGCCTTCGCGCGAGACTGGGACGTACACGCCGCCGCCGCGGTGGTCTCCGTTGTAGATACGGTGGGCGCAGGTGACACATTCAATGCAGGCTTCCTCACCGCGCTCGCCGAGGGAGGAACGCTAAGCCGCGACAGCTTGGCGAGGATTGCCCGCGAGGACGTCTCCGCAGCCTTGGCCTTCGCGACGCGCGCGGCGGGCATCTCCGTGACCCGCGCCGGTGCGAACCCGCCCTGGCGCCATGAGATGGAGTTCCAGGGCACGCCCGCCTGATCGCTTGGCGCCCGCGATCTCTATGGTCCTTCAGCTGTCTGAGGTCCGGCCCACTGAGTAGGTAACGCTCCGGCTGCACTGGACGGCCGTCCATGCGTTTCGCCCCCGCCGGCGGAGGATGGCCTGCAGGCAGCATCGAACGCAAAGGTCCGCCAGATCCATTCTCGAGCGCAATTGGTGCATGGGTCTTTGCGCTCCCTCATGGATTTGGGCTATGCGCTGCCTGCAGCGGTGCCATCAATCGACTGTCGGCTCCGTCGCTGGCGCTTCCGTGTTAGCGTTCCTGAGGCGAGGCGCAACACGGTCAGCAGGTCTTCGGCTTGCACATCGACCCGATTCCGCCGGCCGCAGTGAGGAGCCGATGACGACATCCGCCACCCCTTTGAATGAACGTCATCATGTCGTCGTTGTCGGCGCGGGCTTCGGCGGCCTCGAAACGGTTCATCGCCTTGCCGGCGCACCCGTGCGCATTACCGTCGTCGACCGTCGCAATCATCACCTCTTCCAGCCCTTGCTTTACCAGGTCGCGACAGCCTCGCTGGCGACATCGGAGATCGCCTGGCCCATCCGCCAGCTGCTGCGCAACCAGCCCGAGACCACGACCTTGCTGGCCGCGGTGACCGGCATCGACAAGGAGATGAGGCGGATCCGGCTGGATAACGGCACGACGCTCGCCTACGACACGCTGGTGATCGCCTCAGGCGCGCGCCATGCCTATTTCGGGCATGACGATTGGGAGCCCTACGCACCGGGTCTGAAGACGCTGGAAGATGCGACCACGATCCGTCGGCGCATTCTCATGGCCTTCGAGCGTGCCGAGCTGGAGGAAGACGAAGAACGGCGCGCGGGGCTGCTCACATTCGTCATCATCGGCGCCGGGCCGACCGGTGTGGAACTCGCCGGCACGATTGCCGAACTTGCACGGGTCACTCTTCCGAAGGACTTCCGTAACATCGACACGAGGAAAACCCGTGTTGTTCTGGTCGAGGGCGGTCCCCGCGTGCTGCCCAGCTTCAAAGTCGACCTGTCCGATTACGCCAAAGCGTCGCTGGAAAAGCTCGGCGTCGAGGTCGAACTTGGGCATCCCGTATCCGAGTGCTCAGCGGAGGGGGTGGTGTTCGGCGACAAGCGTCTTGCCGCCTCGACCATCATCTGGGCCGCCGGGGTGCAAGCCTCGCCGGCTGCCGTCTGGCTGGATGCGCCGGCCGATCGCGCCGGCCGGGTCAAGGTGGAGCCCGACCTGACCGTTCCCGGCCAAAGCGAGATATTCGTGATCGGCGACACCGCCGCCGTCTCCGATACCGAGGGAAATCCGGTGCCCGGCATCGCCCCGGCCGCGAAGCAGCAGGGCAAGTACGTCGCCTCCGTCATCCGCGCCCGCCTGAACGGCGACCTGTCGTCTCCGCCGTTCCGCTACAAGCATGATGGAAGCCTCGCCACGATCGGCAAACGGCTGGCAGTTGTCGATTTTGGCTGGATCAAACTGCGCGGCGCGCTCGCCTGGTGGATCTGGGGACTTGCTCACATCTACTTCCTGATCGGCCTTCGCAATCGCCTGAGCGTCGCCATAACCTGGCTCTGGATCCACACAAGGGATCAACGCGGCTCCCGCCTGATCACACAGGGCACCGCAAGGTCCAAGGACGAGTAAGGAGCCGATGGCGTCACGCATCACGCCGCGGAGGCAGGTAAGCCGTCACACGCGCCCTTTTCGCGGAGACGGCGGGCTTGCTTATGACACCGCCTCCTGCGCCATGAAGCGCGCTGCGGTGAGCACGATGGTGTGGATATCGGACAGGTCCGTCGAGAAACCCAGCCGTTCATAGGCCAAGGTCGGATCGGCATAGAGGATGGGCGGGTCGCCGGGCCGCCGCCGGCACACGCGGAACGGCACCGATCGCCCGGTGACGCGCCGGATCGCGGTCAGCACCTCGCTGACCGAGCGTCCTTCGCCGGTCCCGAGATTGATCGCGAGGTTCTCCCCGCCGTCGAGCAGGTGGCGCAGCGCGTAGACATGCGCGCGCGCCAGGTCGCTCACATGGATGAAATCGCGCAGGCAGGTGCCATCCGGGGTCGAGTAGTCGTCGCCGTAAATGTCGAACGGGGCGCCTCTTCCAGTCGCGGCGGCGAGCGCCAGCGGGATAAGGCGGGTCTGCGGACAATGCCGCTCGCCGATCTCGCCGGCCGGGTCGGCACCAGCCGCATTGAAATAGCGCAGCGCCACATAGTGCAGGCCATAGGCGGCCGCCTCGTCCGCCAGCATCTGTTCGGCGAAGAGCTTGGAACGGCCGTAAGGACTGATCGGCCGTTGCGGCGCGCTTTCGCGGATCGGCAACCGGTCGGGCAAGCCGTAGGTGGCGCAGGAGCTCGAGAACACCATCCGGTCGACCCCGGCCTCGCGACAGGCATCGAGCAGCGCCAGCGTGCCGGCGAGGTTGTTTCGGTAGTATTTCGCCGGATCCGCCATCGACTCGCCGACATAGGCGAAGCCGGCAAGATGCAGCACCGCGACAATGTTGTGGAATCGCAGGGTCTCGGCGATGGCGCCGGCATCACGGATGTCGCCGAGGACGAACGGCCCCCAACGCACCGCGTCGCGATAGCCGCCGACGAGGCTGTCGAACGTCACCGGCTCGAAGCCGTTGGCCTTGAGCGCCTTGCAGGTGTGGCTGCCGATATAGCCGGCCCCACCCGTCACCAAAACGTGGGGGACCGTCATGCTGGCAACTCCGCAACCGCGACCGAACCGGCAGCTGGTTCGCCGGCCAGTTCCTGCCGGAAATAGTCGATGGTCCGCACGAGCCCCTCGACCAGCGACACGGTCGGCGCCCAGCCCAGCAGCCGCAGTGTCTCGTCGATGGACCGACAGCGACGGCGCGGATCGTCCGGCGGCAGGGCGAGAGGTGCGATCTTCGAATCCGGGCGGGCAAGCTCGAGCAGCAGATCGGCATAGACACCAATGCCGCGCTCATCCGGATTGCCGATATTGACCGGCCCCAACACGTCGTCGGGCGTCGCCATCAGCTGAATGAGGCCATCGACGGTATCGTCGACATAGCAGAACGACCGGGTCTCGGTGCCGTCGCCATCGACGGCAACATCGCGCCCCTGCAGGGCCGCAACGATGAGAGCCGACACCACTCGCCCATCGTCGGGACGCATGCGCGGCCCATAGGTGTCGAAGATGTGGGCGACCTTGATCCGGGTACCAAAGCACCGGGCATAGTCGAAGAACAGGCTCTCGGCACAGCGCTTGCTCTCGTCATAGCAGGCGCCCGGACCGACCGGATCGACATTGCCCCCGCTGGTGTCGAGCTGCGGGCTAACCGGCGGATCGCCATGGACCTCCGATGTCGAGGCCTGGAGGATCTTGATCCGTCTCTCCGTCGCCAGTTGCAGCAGGTTCAGCGCCCCGAACACGCTGGTCTTCGTCGCCTGGACCGGATCGATCGCATAGATCGTCGGCGAGGCGGGACAGGCGAGGTTGTATATTTCATCGACTGCGCAATCGATGTGATCGACGACGTCGCCGTTCACGAATGTGAAGTTCAGCCGATAAAAAAGACTCTGAATATTCCTGAGGCGGCCGGTCGAAAGATTGTCCAGGCATATGACCGCATGTCCCTCCGAGACGAGCCGTTCGCACAGATGCGAGCCCAGGAATCCCGCTCCTCCCGTGACGAGGATGCGTCGTGGATGAAACGATCTGGCGTCCGCGAAACGTGCAAAATGGTGCCTCGATGCCCATTGCATGATGCAAACCCTTCTGACTAAAGGTTTTCGGGTAGGATGCGCTTCGGTGCGAGGGGATAGCGCGCAGCGAGGGACTGCGACGTCGACCGACTCGAAAGGGCCTGGAAGCATCCGACCCCGGCTACATATGGGCGCCCGTTGATGCTTCGCCTGACGAGCGAGCTGTACCCCTCAGCCGAGGAGACGCTTACAGATCAACCACGATAAGACACTCCGATTCAGCCCCCCAAGGCCACCGGACTGGCGTCAATATAATTTGAATTTCGATGCTATTCAACGATATATTTGCCAAAATCAGTAAGTAAACAATATTTACTTATTTCAAGGTAAGAACATATGTATTTATGGAAAATTATATCTCAGTATTTCATGCAATTAAATTTATAATACATAATTTCAACAAGTGTATGATCCTGAAAAAATCGCATATATCAATAATTTTCCTATTACACATCAATATATGCAGATGCTACATCGCATTCATTGCAGAAATCGGCCGCGCGGCACTGCATAAGACGTGCACGCCGGCATGGAATCGACGACAAAATAGAAAAGCGGGAGCGGGAGAGATGCGCGCCGGCACTCGCCATACGGCATCGCCAGCCAAACCGCACGGCAGGTTTCCATTCTGCCGTGCGGATGACCGTAGGCGTCAGATATCGACCTTGGTCTGGTCGACGACCGTGGCGCCCGGCGCGTTCTTGCGGATCGATTCGATGGCGCTCAGCGCTGATGCCTTGGCCTTATAACCCTCCGACGAAAACATGCTCTCGCCGTTGGAAGCCTTGAATCGGAAGCGAAACTCGCCGGACTTATCCTTGTAGACCTCGAACTTGTACATTTCCCCGCCTCGTCTTTTTTGACGTTAGACGGTCATGTCAGCACGAATTGCCGCCTTTTGGTAGTCGGGGCGTTCAGTCATCCACCTTGAGCGCGGCGATGAAGGCTTCCTGCGGAATTTCGACACGCCCAAACTGGCGCATCTTCTTTTTGCCTTCCTTCTGCTTCTCCAGAAGTTTGCGCTTGCGGGTGATGTCGCCGCCGTAGCATTTGGCGGTAACATCCTTGCGCAAGGCACGAATGGTCTCGCGTGCGATGATCTTGGCGCCGATCGCCGCCTGGATCGGAATCTGGAACAGATGCTGCGGGATCAGGTCCTTCAGCTTCTCGCACATGGCGCGGCCGCGATATTCGGCGCGCGAACGATGTACCAGCATGGACAGCGCATCGACCGGCTCGGCATTCACCAGGATCGACATCTTCACCAGATCGCCCGGCCGATATTCGGTAATCTGGTAGTCGAACGAGGCATAGCCCTTGGAGATCGACTTCAGCCGGTCATAAAAATCGAACACCACCTCGTTGAGCGGCAGGTCATAGGTGACCATGGCGCGCGAGCCGACATAGGTGAGCTCGATCTGGTTGCCGCGCCGATCCTGGCAAAGCTTGAGCACGGCGCCGAGATAGTCGTCCGGCGTGAGAATCGTCGCGCGGATCCACGGCTCGCGGATTTCCTTGATCTTCACCACGTCCGGCATGTCGGCCGGGTTGTGCATGTCGATCATGGTGCCGTCATTCATCTCGATCTCGTAGATGACCGACGGAGCCGTGGCGATGAGGTCGAGATTGAACTCCCGCTCCAGCCGCTCCTGGATGATCTCAAGGTGCAGCAGTCCGAGGAAGCCGCAGCGGAAGCCAAAGCCGAGCGCAGCGGAGGTCTCCATCTCGAAGGAGAAGCTGGCATCGTTGAGGCGCAGCTTGCCCATCGCGGCGCGCAGGTCCTCGAAATCGGCGGCGTCCACCGGAAACAGGCCGCAGAACACCACCGGCTGTGCCGGCTTGAAGCCCGGCAGCGCCTCGGCGGTCGGGCGCTTCTCGTCGGTGATGGTGTCGCCGACGCGGGTATCGGCGACTTCCTTGATCGAGCCGGTGAGAAAGCCGATTTCGCCCGGCCCGAGTTCGTTCAGCACCGTCAGCTTGGGCGTGAAAACACCGACGCGATCGACCTCATAGGCCGCATCGGTCCGCATCATCTTGATGCGCATGCCCTTCTTCATCACGCCGTCGACGATGCGCACCAGCACCACGACGCCGAGATAGACATCGTACCAGCTGTCGACCAGCAGCGCCTTGAGCGGAGCCTCGCGGTCGCCGCTCGGCGGCGGCAGCCGGGTGACGATGGCTTCCAGGACATCCTCGATGCCGAGCCCGGTCTTGGCGGAGATAAGCACCGCGTTGGAGGCGTCGAGCCCGATCACGTCCTCGATCTGCGCCTTCACCTTGTCCGGCTCGGCGGCCGGCAGGTCGACCTTGTTGAGGACCGGCACGATCTCGTGATTATTGTCGATGGCCTGGTAGACATTGGCCAGCGTCTGCGCCTCGACGCCCTGCGAGGCGTCGACCACCAGCAGCGAGCCCTCGACCGCGGCGAGCGAGCGGTTCACCTCATAGGCGAAATCGACATGGCCGGGCGTGTCGATGAGGTTCAGCACATAGGTCTTGCCGTCATGCGCCTTGTAGGCGAGGCGAACGGTCTGCGCCTTGATGGTGATGCCGCGCTCGCGCTCGATATCCATGCTGTCGAGCACCTGCTCCGACATCTCGCGCGCAGACAGCCCTCCCGTGATCTGGATGAGGCGGTCGGCGAGCGTCGACTTCCCGTGGTCGATATGGGCGACGATGGAGAAGTTGCGGATATTGTCGATGGGCTTGGTGCTCATGCCGCGCGGGATAGCACTGGCGCGAAGCGCTCACAAGCGCGGCAACGCCTTGCGGCCTGGCATATGATCCACCAAATTCGCCGCACCCACGCCAAGGAGCGGATATGCCCGAGCTTAAAATCGCGATCGTCCCCGTCACGCCCTTCCAGCAGAACTGCTCCATCGTCTGGGACGAGAAGACCAAGCGCGGCGCCGTGGTCGATCCGGGCGGCGACCTGCCGCGCATCCTGGCCGCTCTCGAAGAGCTTGAGGTGACGCCCGAGAAGATCGTGCTCACCCACGGCCATGTCGATCACGCCGCTGGCGCCGCCGATCTCGCGGCCGAGCTCAAGATCCCGGTCGAGGGGCCGCATATCGCCGACAAGTTCCTGCTCGATGACCTACCGGCCGCCGGTTTGCGCACCGGCATCCCCGGCAAGCCGGTGACGCCAGACCGCTGGCTGAGCGAGGGCGACAGCGTCGATATCGGCGGCATTGCCTTCGAGGTGTTGCATGTGCCGGGCCATACGCCCGGCCATGTCGTGCTGGTCAGCCGGGACAATGCCTTTGCGCTGGTCGGCGACACGCTGTTCCAGCGCTCGGTCGGGCGGACCGACTTTCCCTATGGCAGCCACGACCAACTCATCGAAGGCATCAGGACCAAGCTGCTGCCGCTTGGCGATGCCGTCACCATCCTGCCCGGCCACGGCAGCGCATCGACCATCGGCACCGAAAAGCGCACCAACCCATATATCCGCTGAGGTCGGACGCAGCGTTAACCCGAACGTTACTCGCGCCGGAGCGCGGTGCCGCCGATCATGCTCCCGAGCCTCATGCCCGGGAGCCTTGCCGATGCCGCCTCAGCCACGCCTGCGCCTTGCATGGTCCGTCCTCCTCGCGCTGGCATCGACGCCTGCGCTGGCGCAGGCCGAGCGGTGTCCGAAACTGGTCGCCGAGGCGCCGGCACGCATCATCCCGGCGGCGTTCCGGCTGGCCGCGGTGCAGCAGCGCGAGGTCGCGCTGCACTATATCGGCCATTCGACCTTTCTCATCGAGACCGCCGGCGGCGTCACCGTGGCGACCGACTACAATGACTATGTCCGGGCGGACGTCGTCCCGCGCGTCGCCACGATGAACCGGGCGCACAGCACCCATTATTCGCTCAACCCCGATCCCGGCATCGAATATGTGCTGAAGGGATGGAGCGAGGTGCCGGGGCAACCGGCCCGCTACAATCTCGATGTCGACGACCTGTGGGTCGGCAACCTGCCGACCAACACCCGCGACTGGGAGGGCGGCACGACGCGCAACGGCAATTCCATTTTCGTCTTTCGCACCGCCGATTTGTGCATCGCCCATCTCGGACACCTGCATCACACGCTCACCGATGACGACATTGCCGCACTCGGCCGCATCGATATCGTGCTCGCCCCGGTCGACGGCAGCTATACGCTGGATGTCGACGGCATGGTCGAGGTGCTGAAGGCGCTGGAATCGCCGCTGATCATCCCGATGCACTATTTCAACGAATCGACGCTGAACAACTTCCTCAGCCGCCTCGGCGAGAAACAGTTCGTCGTCGAACGGAATGTCGGCTCGACCCTGGTGGTCTCGCGCGAGAGCCTGCCCAGGAAACCGACGGTCATCGTCTTGCCGGGGCGCTGACGGCCATGTGCCTGTCCGGTTCGCGCCGCAGCAGCCAGGCCGTGGCCTCCGCCGCCGGCATGGGATACCCGAAGAGATAGCCCTGCCCGCATTCGCAGCCGAGTTCCCGCACGGCCGACGCCTGCTCGTCGGTCTCGATCCCCTCGGCGAGAACCCGCATGCACAAGTCGCGCCCCAGCAGGGCGATGGCTCGCACCAGCGCGCGGTCGGCCACCGAGTTCACCATCTCGGCGATGAAGCTGCGGTCGAGCTTGATCGTGTCAACCGGCAGCCGACGCAGGTGCATGAGCGAAGCGTGGCCGGTGCCGAAATCGTCGAGGGCGATGGAGAAGCCCTGGCGACGAAGCTGCATCAGCGCATCGACCGCCACCTCGCCGCGCGCGCCGAAGGTGACGGTTTCCGACACCTCGAATTCAATCTGCTCGGGATCGATGCCCTCGGCAAGGATAATGTCGGTCAGTTCGGCGACACTGCCCTCGACCCGGAAATTATTGCGCGAGAGATTGACGGCGACCCGTCCGGGATCGATGCCGGCGTCCAGCCAGGACCGGATCTGCCGGCAGACCTGCCGAACCACGAACGCGCCGATCGGCACCATGAGACCCATGCTCTCGGCCTCATGGAGGAAATCGCCCGGCATGAGCAGCCCGCGCCTGGGATGATGCCAGCGCAGCAGAGCTTCGAAGCCGAAGGGCCGCCGATCCGCCATGAACACCAATGGCTGGTAGAAAACCTCGAACTCGCCGGCCACCAGCGCGGCCTTCAGGTCCTCGATGCATTTGTAGCGCTCGTCGGCCGCATGGCGCATGGCGAGGTCGAAATGCTGGATATGCCGCTCGCCCTCCGTCTTGGCGGCGTAGAGGGCCAGGTCGGCATTGCGCTGCAGGACGTCCGGGCTGGCGCCGTCCTGCGGCCAGAGCGCGGCACCGAAACTCGCGCTCACGGCCAGCCGGCTCGAGGTGAAGCGCTCCTCGATGGTTGCGGAAATCCGCCGGCTGATCTCGTCGGCCCTCGCAGCCAGCAGGTCCGGATGCGAAACGCCCGGCAGGATCACGGCGAACTCGTCGCCGCCCAGTCGTGCGCAGATGTCCTGGGCCTCGGTGCAATCGCGCAGTCGCTCGCCGATCTCCTGCAGCACGGCATCGCCGACGGCATGGCCATAGCTGTCATTGATGTCCTTGAAGCCGTTCAGGTCGATCGTCAGAAGTCCGCCCACCGAGTCCGGGACCGCCATCGCCCGATCGAGCTGATCGGCGAAGCGGCGCCGGTTGGCGAGATTGGTGACGACGTCATAGCCGGCATAGAACTCGGCACGGCTCGTCGCCTCTACCCGGTCGGTGACGTCGCGCTGATTGACCAGCACGGATAGGCGGCCGGTCACCGGATCGGTGGTGGTTCGCGCATCGATGCTGTACCAGCGCTCGCCCTCCGCAGTCTCGACGAGAAAATCGCCCGAAACCGTGCGGCCCATGAAGGCATCCGGCCGAGCAGCATCTTCGTCAACGACGGCGCGCCACATTCGCTCGCCTTCGAGTCCGTTGACGAACATCGAGGTGAAACGGCGCCGCGCGCCGGGAAAGCTGAGCTCCGCGGACGGATTGCGATAGGTGACCCAGCCTTCCTCGTCGAACAGCAGGACGTTCACCAGCGTATGGCGCAGCGCCTCCCCTGCCCGCAATTCGTCGGTCGAACGCTCGAAATGCTCGACCTCCATCAACAGGCCGACATTGCCGTTTTCCAGCCTTACGCCGCTCATCAAGGCGTCGACGGTGAAGGGCTTGTGCCTGGGATAGAAGGTCCAGCGCTCCGCCAGGATCTCGCCGGTGGAGATTCGCTCGATCACCCGGCCGAGCCGCTGGCGAATCGCATCCGAATGCGGCGTGAAATCACGCGCAAAGAACTCGTCTTCGTCTCCCGGCGCGACGCCCCACAACCACAGCGCCGCCTCGTTGGCAAAATGTTTGCGCATGCGGCCGGTGTCGAGAATCCACACGGGCCGCCTGAGCATCGCGAGCCCTTCCGTCCGGCAAGTCGGCAGGGGCCGAAAAAACTGATTGTCGTTACTCGTCATCCACGCCGCCGCCGATAAGCCGCGTGCCCCGCGCATCCAGCCTGCGAAAGGTAAGGGGAAATGCTTACCGCAGCAATGACCCCACGCGGAGCGGCCGCATTCAGGCCGGCGCGTAGGCGGCGGGATCGAGCACGCTCGGCCTGCCGGGAAGGTCCAGTACGCTGGCGCGCGGCGCGCCCTCGGCGATCACCCGCCCACGCCGCACCACGAACAGCCGCGCCGCCTTGAGGCGGATGGCCTCGATCGGATCGGCCGCCTGCAGCACCACGAAATCGGCATTGCAGCCGGGAGCAACCCCGTAGCCCTCCAATCCCATGATCCGGGCGGGATTGGTGGTCACTGCCTCGAAGCACCACGCGATGGCCTCGCGCGAAGTCATCTGCCCGACATGCAGCGCCATATGCGCGACGTCCAGCATGTCGCCCGAGCCCAGCGAGTACCAGGGGTCCATCACGCAATCATGGCCGAAGGCGACGTTGATGCCGGCCGCCCGCAATTCGGGCACCCGCGTCATGCCGCGGCGCTTGGGATACGTGTCGTGCCGGCCCTGCAGCGTGATGTTGATCAGCGGGTTGGCGATAACATGCACCCCCGCCTCGGCTATCAGGGGGATGAGCTTCGAGACGTAGTAATTGTCCATCGAATGCATCGAGGTGAGGTGCGAGCCGGCGACCCGCCCGTGCAGGCCGAGGCGCTGCGTCTCGTAGCTCAGAGCCTCGATATGGCGTGACATCGGGTCGTCGGTCTCGTCGCAATGGATATCGACCCGCAGCCCGCGCTCGGCGGCCATCTCGCACAGCGCCTTCAGCGAGGCGGCCCCATCCGCCATGGTGCGTTCGAAATGCGGGATGCCGCCGACCACGTCGACCCCCATGTCGAGCGCCCGGACGAGATTTCCCGTCGCGTTGGGCGAGCGGTAATAGCCGTCCTGCGGGAAGGCGACGAGTTGAAGGTCGATATAGTCCTTCACCCGCTCGCGCACGTCGAGCAGCGCTTCGACCACCAGCAGGCGGTCGTCGCAGATATCGACATGCGAGCGAATGGCGAGCAGCCCCTGGCTGACCGCGAGGTCGCAATAGCGCAGCGCGCGCTCGACGACCGCCTCATGGGTCAGGAGCGGCTTCAGTTCGCCCCACAGCGCGATGCCTTCCAGGAGCGTGCCGGACTGGTTCATCCGCGGCAGGCCGAGCGAGAGGGTGGCATCCATATGGAAATGCACGTCGATGAAAGGCGGGCTCACCAGCCGCCCGCCGGCGTCGATCATCCGTCCCGCCTCGGCCTCGATCCCCGGCTCGACGGCAACGATCCGGCCACCCTCGCAGGCGATGTCGAGGCCGGCACGCCCGTCCGGCAGTCGGGCATTTCGAACGAGAAGGTCGAGGCTCATCGCTGTCCCTTGAAATACGGCTTCATCAAAGCGCGCGGATAGTCGGCGCGGCGGGCGACCAACACAAGCGCGGCAATCGAGAAAAGGTAAGGCAGCATCAGGAAGATCTGGCTCGGCACCACGCCGCCGGCAATGGTCTGGATACGCAGCTGGTAGGCGTCGAGCGCGCCGAACAGAAGCGCGCCGAGCAGCGCCTTGCCCGGCCGCCAGGAGGCGAACACGGTGAGCGCGATGCACACCCAGCCGCGCCCGTTGATCATGCCGAAATAGAAGGCGTTGAAGGCCGAAAGGGTGAGGAACGCTCCGCCCAGCGCCATCAGCGCCGAGCCGACCATCACCGCGCCGAGGCGCAGCCCGACCACCGACAGGCCCTGCGCTTCCACCGCCTCGGGATTGTCGCCCACCGCGCGGATGGCGAGGCCGAGCGGCGTCCGGGCGAGGACGAGCGCCATCGCCCCCACGCAGCCGAAGGCCAGCACGGTGAAGGCGGTCTGCTGGGCGAGGATCGGGCCGATGAACGGCAGGTCTCCCAGCACCGGCACGTCGAGCGGCGTGAAGGCCTCGATGCGCGGCGGCGTGGCGACATTGGGAAATGCCACCCGATAGCCGAAATAGGCGACCGAGGTGGCGAGCAGCGTCACCCCGATGCCGGTGACGTGCTGGGACAGGCCCAGCGGCACGGCGAGCACGCCGAGCAGCAGCCCGAAGCCTGCCCCGACCAGCGCCGCCACCAGCACCCCGCCCCAGAGCGGCAGGCCGAGATAGACCGCCAGCCAGCCGGACATGGCGCCGGCGACGAAAATGCCCTCGATGCCGAGATTGAGCACGCCGGCGCGCTCGCACAGCAGCGCACCCAGCACGCCGAAGATCAGCGGCGTGGCGATGCGGATGGTCGCGGCCCAGAAATTGGCCTGGGTCAGGATCTCCAGCGCGGCCCACATCAGGCGGTCTCCCGGCGCACGAGGACGATGCGGAAGCGAGTGAGCAGCCCGCCGACCAGCACGCTCAGCAGCGACAGCGCGACGACGAGATCGGCGAGATAGTTCGATACGCCGATCGCCCGGCTCATGCTGTCGGCACCGACGAAGACGCCGGCGATGAAGATCGCCGCCGGAACGACCCCCAATGGGGAGAGGTTGGCCAATGTCGCCACCACGATGCCGGCATAGCCGAAGCCGGGCGACAGGTCGGCCGTCAGATAGCCCTTGAGCCCCATGACCTCGCTGCCGCCGGCAAGGCCGGCGAGGCCGCCGGACAGCAAGGCGACCAGCGCCATCGCCTTGCCCACCGGCAGGCCGGCATAGCGCACCGCGCGAATATTCTCGCCCACGGCGCGGATGCGGAAGCCCCAGACGGTACGGGTGATCAGCACGTGCAGGCCGACGGCGCAGAGGATCGCCAGCACCAGCCCCCAATGGAGGCGCAGGCCGGCGACCAGCTTGGGCAGCGTCGCCTCGTCCAGCATCGGTGCCGATTGCGGCCAGCCGAGCGCCATCTCGTCCTTCATCGGCCCTTCCAGCATCAACTGCACGAAGAGCAGCACGACGAAGTTCAAGAGCAGGGTGACGACCACCTCGTCAGCGCCGAAACGCATCTTGAAGAATACCGGCACCAGCAGCAACGCCGCGCCGGCGAGCGCCGCACCGACCAGCACGATCGGCACCAGCAGCATTGGCGGCGCCTGGACCAGACCGGCGCCGAGGGCGACGCTCGCCAGCGCCCCGGCATAGAGCTGGCCCTCGGCGCCGATGTTCCACAGCCTGGCCCGGAAGGCGGCGGCGGCGGCGAGGCCGGTGAAGATCAGCGGCGTCGCCCGCGTCAGCGTCTCGGCGAAGGCGAAGCCGTCACCCGCCGCTCCCTGCAGCATCAGCACGAAGGCGGACAGCACCGGCGCGCCGGAAAGCGCCAGCGGAATGGCGGTCAGCAGCAGCGCGGCGATGCCCGCGCCGACCGAGACCGCCAGGGTCAGCCAGACCGGCGTACGCTCGCGGGGGACGAAGCGGATCATGCGGCCTCCTCCGCCGAATGGCCGGCCATCATCAGGCCGACGGTGCGCACATCGAGACCTTCGGCCTCCATCGCCGGCGACAGGCGGCCGGCATGGATCACCGCGATGCGGTCGGACAAGGCGAAGAGCTCGTCGAGGTCCTCGGAGATCAGCAGCACCCCCGCCCCGCGCCCGCGGGCGGCCAGCAGCCGGCGGTGCACGTCGGTGGTGGCGCCGATATCGAGGCCGCGCGTCGGCTGATGGGCGAGGATGAGGCGCGGCGCGCGCTCCAGCACGCGGGCCAGCACCACCTTCTGCATGTTGCCGCCGGAGAGCGCACGGATCGGGGCGTCCGGGCCGGGACAGCGAATGTCGTAGTCGCGGATCGCCTGCGCCGCGCGGGCACGGATGGCCCCCCGGCGCAGCAGGCCGCCGCGCTGGTTCTCCGGCGCGCCGATCGTCTCCAGCACGTAGTTCTCGGCGACGCTGAGCGCGCCGACGCTGCCGTCGCGGTGCCGGTCCTCCGGGATACGGCCGACGCCGGCTTTGAGCCGTGCCATCGGATCGGCGCGCGTGGCATGCTGCCCGGCGATCTCGCAGGTGCCGGCGCGCGGCGCCTTCAGCCCGGCCACCAGCGCCGCCAGCGCACCCTGACCGTTGCCGGAAACGCCTGCAATTCCAAGTATTTCCCCGCCGCGCAATTCAAGAGCGGCGCCCTCCAGCCGGTCGCGCTCGCCCGGCGCGCCGACATCGACGTCGGCGAGCCGCAGCACCGGCGCACCCGGCGTCGACAGCGTGCGCTCGCGCGGCGGAATTTCGCGCCCGACCATCAGCTCGGCGAGGACGGCGCGACTGGCGCCTTCGGTCGGCCGGTCGGCGACCTTGGCGCCGCCGCGCAGCACCACCACCCGCTCGCACAGTGCCAGCACCTCATGCAGCTTGTGGCTGATGAAGATGACCGCAAGCCCTTTCGCGGCAAGGGTTTTCACCGTTGCGAACAGGCTGTCCGCCTCCTGCGGGGTGAGCACCGCCGTGGGCTCGTCGAGGATGAGCACCCGCACGTCGCGATAGAGCGCCTTGAGGATTTCGATGCGCTGCTGCTCGCCGACCGAGAGCCGCCCGACCGGCACGTCGAGATCGGCATTGAGGCCGGATTCGCGCATCAGCCCGTCAATGGCGGCCCGCACCCGCGCCTTGCCGAAACCCAGGCGCCACAACGGGATGGTTCCCAGCACGATGTTCTCGAAGCCGGTGAGGTTCTCGGCCAGCGCGAAATGCTGGTGCACCATGCCGATGCCGGCCTGCAGCGCCGCCTCGGCCGAGCCGCCGGGCAGCGGCGCCAGCCGCCCGTCCGCTCCGGCGATATGCACGGTGCCTTCGTCGGCCACGTAATGGCCGAACAGGATGCTCATCAGCGTGGTCTTGCCGGCGCCGTTCTCGCCCAGCAGCGCGACGATCTCGCCGGCCCGCACGTCGAGGTCGATGGCGTCGTTCGCTACCAGAGTACCGAAGCGCTTGGTGATGCCCGACAGCGACAGCACCAGCGGCCGAGTATGGTGAGGTGTACGATCAGACCGATCGGGTGCAGTCGGTGCGATCATGGAGACCCTTTCTCTACCTTCTCCGTCCGCGAAACGGATCGGCGAGGGGAAGCCTCGTTCGATATCGCAAAGCCCCCTCACCCCACCCCTCTCCCCCACGGGGAGAGGGAGCAGGGAGGCGCTTCCCCCGGAGCCGCCGGCACGAGGCCGCCGCCCCCGAGGTCCCCGCCCCTGAGATCCCCGCCCCCCGAGGTTCCCGTCGCCAGCCTCACATGGTCGACTTCGGCTCGGCGTCGTTGACGTTGACCCGGAACATGCCGTCGCGGATTTCCTTCTCGCGCATCAGCACCATCTCGATCACCTCCGGCGGCACCAGCTTGGGATCGAGCGGCGCGATGCTCGCCCCGCCATGCGCCATATAGCTGAACGGGCCGTAATCCTCGGCGGTGAAGGTGCCGTCCACCACCGCCTTGATGGCGCGGTCGATGGTCGGCTCCATGTGCCACAGCGCCGAGGCGATCACCGTGCCGGGATATTGGGCGGAGGTGTCGATGACGTTGCCGATCGCCTTGACGCCGCGCTCCTTGGCGGCATCGGCGACGCCGAAACGCTCGGCGTAGAGAATGTCGGCGCCCTTGTCGATCTGGGCGAACGCCGCCTCCTTGGCCTTGGGCGGGTCGTACCAGGAGTTGATGAAGGTCACGAGGAACTTCACGTTCGGGTTCACGGAGAGAGCGCCCTCCATGAAGGCCTGCATCAGCCGGTTGACCTCGGGGATGGCGTAGCCGCCGACGAGGCCGACGATGTTCGACTTCGTCGCCTTGCCGGCGACCATGCCGGTCAGGAAGGACGGCTCGTGGATGAAGTTGTCGAACACCGAGAGGTTCGGCTTGGTCGGGCCGAAGGAGGAGCCCATGAGATAGGCGGTGCCGGGATAGTCGGCCGCCACCTTGCGGGCCGGGCGCTCCACCGCGAAGATCTCGCCCACCACGAGGTCGGCGCCTTCCTGCGAATATTGGCGCATTACGCGCTCATAATCGGTGTTGGCGACGTTCTCGGAGAATTTGTAGGTGATGTCGCCGCGCGCCTCGGCCGCCTTCAGCGCCTTGTGGATGCGCGACACCCATTGCTGCTCGACCGGCACGGTATAGATCGCCGCCACCTTGATCGGCTTCGCCTTGGCCGCAAAAGCCGCGCCGCCGAAGCCGGTGAGTGCCAGCGCGCCGGCGCCGAGCGCCAGCAGCTGCCGCCGATCGACGATGCCTGACGAAAAAAGCGGCACGGTTTCCGATGATTTACGCACCATGATGACCTCTCCCGAGCACGGGGCCACCACGCCCCATCAAGCCGACAGCTTATGCGAGCGGCGTGCCAAATTCGAACTGTTTGGTCCGAAATTTACGACGTCCGACGCTCCGCCTCCCAACTGGCCAGAAGATAGGCACGAATGAAAGGCGGCATGGAATCGGAAATATCGCCGGGACCCCGCACGACCACCACATCGTCGAGCTCGGATCGCTCCTCGGCGGCGATGAAGGCACGGATGCGGGCGACGAGTTCGTCGGAACCGAGCGGGCTGGTCAGTTTCCGCATCAAGGCGATGCGCGGGCCGGCGAACACGCCGGTCCAGCCGGGGGCGACGGCGACCTCGTGGGACGACACGCCGGCCTCCTCGCCGAGTTCGCGCATCGCGCTTCCCGCGAGATCGACCGCTCCGTCGGGATTGAGGTCGCTCAGATCGGGGGTGCCGGCGGCGAAATAGATGCGCCCGGCATTGGCGGTCCACGGCGCCATGCGGCCGAGCACGAAGGCACCGTCCGCCGCCCGCAGCGCCGCCATGGAGAAGGCGTTGCAGACGGTGTTGCCGGGGCAGTCATGCTTCAGCCACCAGAACAGCGAGGCGAAATCGGTCTCGCGATAGCGGCCGGTCAGGACGCCGTCCACCAGCCGATGCGCCGCCAGCACCAGCACGCGGCCGTTCCACAGCGCCGGATTGAGCTGGCGCTGCGCGGCGAAGAAGGCGTCGACCTCCGCCCGCCGGCTCTCCGCATAGTCCCACGCGCCGGGCTCCAGCCGCATCTCGATCCGGTCGATCGGAACGACGAGCGGCGTCTCGTTGTCGCCGATCACCGCGCGGCGCTCGCCACGGCGTCACACATGCAGCACGCCCTCCGCCACCACCACGGCGCCACCGCCGATGGTGACGCGGGCGAGCGCCCCGCCCGCCACATCGAGCCCCAACCGCACCACGCTCGGCCGACCCATCTCCACGCCCTGAAGAATATCGTAGGCATTGAAGCCCTCGACCGGGCGCTCGCCCTGCATCAGCACCGCGGCGAGCGAGGCCGCGGCGGAGCCGGTGGCCGGATCCTCGTCTATGCCCATATTGGCGCCGAACATGCGGGCGCGGAAATCGCCCTCGCCCTCGTCGTCGCGGCAGAACACATAGACGGAATCGGCCGTGCCGCCGAAGGCGCTGATCAGCCGCGCCGCGCTGGGGCTGATGCGGGCAAGCGCCGAGCGCGAGGCCAGCGGCACGCACACGAAGGGCACGCCGGCGGACGCCACCACCGGACGATACTCGTCGAAGCCGATGTCCCATTTGTCGAGGCCCAGTGCCTGCGCACAGGTCTCGACGCTGGGCGCCTCGTCCTCGAGTATTTCGGGGAGGCGCGGAACGGTGAAGGTGGCGTTGCCGGAACGGGCATTGCGCAGGCTCACATGGCACGCCACCGGCCCGACATTCTCCTCCAGCACGAAATCGGCCGTCAGTTCCACCTCGTCGCGCAGGGCGAGCAGCACCGCGGTGCCGACGGTCGGATGACCGGCGAAGGGCAATTCGTGGTTGATGGTGAAGATGCGCAGCCGCGCGCGGTTGGCCTCCTCCACCGGCGGCAGCACGAACACCGTCTCGGAGAGATTGAACTCGCGGGCGATCGCCTGCATCTGGTTGCCGTCGAGCCCTTCGGCGTCGAGGACGACGGCGAGCGGATTGCCCGCGAGGGCGCGGTCGGTGAAGACATCGAGCACGACGTAGCGGCGGGCCATGGCGTTTACAGCTTCTCCGGTGTGAAAACGCGCGAAGGGGTGACGAACTCGTCCTGGGCGGCGACGGTCAGGATCTCCCGCGCGCCGGCCGCCGCGGTACGGGCAAGCAAGCCATAGGCCGAAGACGCCGCCTTGCTCAGCGCCTCGGCGGTGCTGTGGCTGCTTTTCCAGTGCACGAAGAACAGCGCGGCAATGGCGTCGCCGGCGCCGTTGACGGAAATGCCGAGCTTGGGCGTCCGCACCCGGTAGCGCCCGTCCGGCCCCGAGGCGAGCAGGTCGATGGAATCGGCCGGCGTGTCTTCCGTGTGCAGGCTGGTCACCAGAATGACCCGCGGGCCGGCGGCATGGACGGCCTCGCAGGCGAGCCTCGTGTCTTCCAGCGTCGCGGTGGTGCGCCCGGACAGATAGTCGAGCTCGAACTGGTTCGGGGTGATGATGTCCGCGACCGGCACCGCGCGGTCGCGGATGAATTCCGGAATGCCGGGCCGCACATACATGCCCGTCCCGACATCGCCCATGACCGGATCGCAGCAATAATGCGCGGCGCTGTTGGCGGCCTTCACCCGCCCGACGGCGTCGAGGACGGCATCGCCGATCTCGGCCGCCCCCATATAGCCGGAGAGCACGCCATCGCAGCGCGGCAGCGCGCCGAGTTCGTCGATGCCGCAGACCAGGTCGCGGATGAGATCGGCGCCGAAGACCTCGCCGCGCCAGGCGCCATAGCCGGTGTGGTTGGAAAATTGCACGGTGTGCAGTCCCCACACCTCGTGCCCGAGGCGCTGCATGGGGAACATCGCGGAAGCGTTGCCCACGTGCCCGTAGGCAACCCACGACTGAATCGAGAGGATATTCATCTGCACGTGCCCCGGCCCTTGGAAGAAACGATCCGCGCTTACCGCCAGCGATGCAAGGGCTCAAACGAAATTAGGTGTGCCGATCCATAATGTTGGCGTGAAGCGTGTCGCATGCGATACGCAAGTTGCCAGCGGCACCCTCCGCTTCGCCCGATGACAGCGGCCCGATTCCTCCCCGGCACGACACCATGACCGACATGCTTTCCGCCAGTGCCCTCGCCGCCGCCATCCGTGCCGGACATATCTCGCCTGCCGATGTCGTGGAGCGCTGCGCCGAGGCGATCGCCGCGCGGGAGGACGAGATACGCGCCTTCGCCGCGCTGGACCTCGACGCCATGCGGGCGCGGGCGCAGGAGCCCGGCCTGCCGTCGCGGCCGCTCGCCGGGCTTCCCGTCGGCGTGAAGGACGTGCTCGACACCGTCGACTTTCCGACCGCGCTCGGCTCGGCGATCTACGAGGGCCACCATCCCGCCACCGACGCGACCGTGGTGCGAATGATCCTGCGCGCGGGGGGTCTCGT
The DNA here is from genome assembly GCF_058809335.1 of Ancylobacter sp. GW821-FHT10E12. Taxonomy (NCBI): domain Bacteria; kingdom Pseudomonadati; phylum Pseudomonadota; class Alphaproteobacteria; order Hyphomicrobiales; family Xanthobacteraceae; genus Ancylobacter; species Ancylobacter sp. GW821-FHT10E12. Next base: position 82,514 of record NZ_JBXASN010000013.1, read on the forward strand.
CGCCGGCAAGACGGCGACCACCGAACTGGCCTTCACCGAGCCGGCGGCGACACGCAACCCGCTCCGCCCCTCGCATACGCCGGGGGGATCGTCCTCCGGCTCGGCGGCGGCGGTGGCGGCGGGCATGCTGCCGCTGGCGCTCGGCTCGCAGACCGCCGGCTCGATCGTCCGCCCGGCCTCCTTCTGCGGCGTCACCGGCTTCAAGCCGTCCTTCAAGCTGATCCCCGCGCTGGGCAACAAGACCTTCGCCTGGTCGCTGGATACGATCGGCCTGTTCACCGCCGGGGTCGCGGACGCCGCCTTCGCCGCCGGCGCCATCACCGGCCGGAATCTGGCGATCGATCCGGCCGCGCGCCCTCCGCGCTTCGCCCTCGTGCGCACGGCGCGTGCCGGCGCGGCCGGCGCCGATGCCCATGCCGCGCTCGACGCCGCCCGCCGCGCCGCCGAACGCGCCAAAGCGACGGTGCGCGACGTCGTGCTGCCGCCCGAAGTGGAATCGGCCGACGACGCCCATGCCATCGTGCAGGCCTATGAAGCGGCACTGGCGCTCGCCGACGAGTGGGACCGGCATCGCGACCGCCTCTCGACCAGGCTGTCCACCTATCTCGCGCAGGCGATGAGGGTGACGCCCGAGACCTATGACGCCGCGCGGCGCACCACCCGCGGCGCCCGCCATGCCTTCACCGAGCTGATGGACAATTTCGACGCCGTGCTCACCTTCGCCGCGCCGGGCGAGGCGCCGGCCGGGCTGTGCTCGACCGGATCCTCGATCTTCAACCGGCTGTGGACGCTGCTCGGCGTGCCCTGCGTCAACGTCGCCGGCCTCACCGGGTCGACCGGCCTTCCCATCGGCATCCAGGTCGTCGGCCGCTTCTCGCGCGACCGCACCACCCTCACCGCCGCCGCCTTCCTCGAAAAGGCGATCCGCGCGGGGTAGGCGCGCTCATTCGTTGCCGGCGAGGCCGGCGAAGCTGCGCCACAGCTGGTCCTTGAGACCAACGAACGGCGGCGGGGCGATCACGATCGCCGGTCTGTCGGCCGGCTTGCCGCCCGCCACCAGCCGGCCGAACCGGATCTCGCCATCGGTGTAATAGGGATCGCCGCCGCCATTGCGGCCGAACAGCACCGGGCCGAGGCCGGTGACCTGATAGGTCGCCGTCAGCATGCGCGCCTTGTCGAGATCGTCGATCAGCAGGTCGCGCACCGCGTCGACGTCCGGGCCGATATGATGGGTGACGGCGCCGGTATAGTGGCTGAGGCCGACGCCGCGGTCATAGGTGGCCGAGCCGAGCCAGACCGGCCTGCCCTCGGCGCCGACGTCCAGCACCTTCCAGAAGCGCACATGGTCGCGGCGATCGGCGCTGCGGCCGATCTCCTTCTCGAAGGCGAGATCCTCCGGCCGGCCGTCATAATAGAGCGGGCTCACCGGGGCATCCGGGTCCGGGCGGCCGAGCAGCACCGAGCCGATGATGTCGATGCTGGATTTCAGCGTCACCGGGTCGGCGGCCTTCCAGCCGGCGGCATACAGGGCGCGCACGACATCCTCGCGGGTGCCGACGAGCCCGACATCGATCGGGTCGCCGGGAATGCCCTGCCGGGTCTGCGTCACCATCGGCAAGTGCCGGATGCCGGGCTGTTCCTCGTGATGCGTCCACAGGCGCGGCAGCATCACATAGGCCAGCGCCACCCAGACCAGCACGGCGAGCAGCACCCAGTGCCAGACGACCCGGGCATCGCGCTTTACGTTCGGTTGCATGATCTCCCCTGAATCCGAGGTGAGGACTGGCCGAGGCGCAAAGCCTCCCTCTCCCCGACGGGGAGAGGGATGGGGTGAGGGGTCTTCCTGGCTTCCCAGCCGCGTCTCCCCCTCACCGACCCGCGGAGCCTGTCCTCGGGCTCGCCATAGGCGAGACCCGTGGGCGGGCCACCTCTCCGTCGAAGCCGGATATTTCCGGCTTCGACCTTGCCGGAACCGAACTCGGCAACAGCCAAGTTCGGGCGGGGAGAGGAAAGAACTGCGGACGCGCCCTACTCGGCCGCGACGGACTTGTAGCTCATCGGGTCGTAATTCAGCACCGGCGCCAGCCACCGCTCGGTGTCCTCGACGCTCATGGCCTTGCGCGCCGCATAGTCCTCGACCTGATCGCGCTCGATCCGCCCGACGCCGAAATAGGCGGCGTCGGGATGGGCGAAATACAGGCCGGAGACGGCGGCGCCCGGCCACATGGCGAAGCTCTCGGTCAGTTCGACGCCGATGCGCGCCGTGGCGTCGAGCAGGGAGAACAGCGTCGCCTTCTCGGTATGGTCCGGCTGGGCGGGATAGCCCGGCGCCGGGCGGATGCCGCGATAGGCCTCCTTGATCAGCGCCGCGTTGTCGAGCGCCTCGTCCGGGGCGTAGCCCCAGAACTCGCGCCGCACCCGCTCATGCATCCGCTCGGCGAAGGCCTCGGCAAGGCGATCGGCCAGCGATTTCAGCAGGATGGACGAATAATCGTCATTGGCCTTCTTGAACGCCTCGGAGCGGTCATGCTCGCCGAAGCCGGTGCAGACGCAGAAGCCGCCGACATAGTCGGTCAGCCCAGTCTCGCGCGGCGCGACGAAATCGGCCAGCGCGACATTGTGGCGGCCCTCGCGCTTGCCCATCTGCTGGCGCAGGGTGTGCAGCGTGGCGAGCGGCGCGGCGCCGTCGCCCTGCAGCTCGATGTCGTCGCCGACGGCATTGGCCGGCCAGAAACCGACCACCGCCCGCGCGGTGAGCCATTTCTCGGCGACGATGCGGTCGAGCATACGCCGGGCATCCTCGTAAAGCGCCCGCGCCGCCACGCCGACCTTCTCGTCCTGGAGAATGGCCGGGTAATGCCCCGCGAGCTCCCAGGACTGGAAGAACGGCGTCCAGTCGATATAGGGCACCAGCTCGGCGAGGTCGTAGTCCTCAAATACCCTGGTGCCGAGGAAGGCCGGCACCGGCGGCGCATAGGCCGAGAAGTCCAGCGCCAGCCGGTTCGCCCGCGCTTCCTCCAGCTTCACCCGCACCTTGTTGCGGTCGCTTTTGGCATGCGCGTCGGCGAGCCTGGCGTATTCGGCGCGGATATTGGCGACGTAATCCGGCCTGGCATTGTCGTTGAGCAGGCTGGAGACCACGCCCACCGCGCGGCTGGCGTCGGTGACGTAGACCGCCTGCCCGCGCACATATTGCGGGGCGATCTTCACCGCGGTGTGGACGCGGGACGTCGTCGCCCCGCCGATCAGCAGCGGCAGGTCGAAGCCTTCGCGCTCCATCTCCGAGGCGACATGCACCATCTCGTCCAGCGACGGCGTGATGAGGCCGGACAGGCCGATGACGTCGACCTTCTCCCTGCGCGCCACTTCGAGGATCTTCGCCGTCGGCACCATGACGCCGAGGTCGATCACCTCGTAATTGTTGCACTGGAGCACGACGCCGACGATGTTCTTGCCGATGTCGTGCACGTCGCCCTTCACCGTCGCCATCAGGATCTTGCCGGCGGCCGGGGCGTCGACGAGGCCCTGCTCCAACTTTTCCTGCTCCATGAAGGGCATGAGATAGGCGACCGCCTGCTTCATCACGCGGGCGGACTTCACCACCTGCGGCAGGAACATCTTGCCGGCGCCGAACAGGTCGCCCACCACGTTCATGCCGGCCATGAGCGGCCCCTCGATGACATGCAGCGGCCGGGCGACGCCCTGGCGCGCCTCCTCGGTGTCCACCTCGACGAAATCGGTGAGGCCATTGACCAGCGCATGCGCCAGCCGCTTCTCCACCGGCCAGGTGCGCCAGGTGAGATCGGCCTCCTTCTTCTCGCGACCGCCGCCGCGAAAGCGCTCGGCCAGCGCCAGCAGGCGCTCGGTGGCGTCCTCACGGCGGTTCAGCACCACGTCCTCGCAGGCCTCGCGCAGCTCCGGCTCGATCTCGCTATAGGGCGCGAGCTGGCCGGCATTGACGATGCCCATGTCCATGCCGGCGGCAACGGCGTGATAGAGGAACACCGCGTGCATCGCCTCGCGCACCATCTCGTTGCCGCGGAACGAGAAGCTGAGGTTGGAGACGCCGCCGGAAATATGGGCGTAGGGCAGAAGCTGGCGGATGGCGCGGGTCGCCTCGATGAAGGCGACGCCGTAGCCGGCATGCTCCTCGATACCGGTCGCCACCGCGAAGATGTTGGGATCGAAGATGATGTCCTCGGGCGGGAAGCCGACCTCGTCGACGAGGATGCGGTAGGCGCGGGCGCAGATCTCCACCTTGCGCTCATAGGTGTCGGCCTGGCCCTTCTCGTCGAAGGCCATGACCACGACGGCGGCGCCATAGGCACGCACCAGGCGGGCATGGTGGCGGAAGGCGTCCTCGCCTTCCTTCATCGAGATCGAATTGACGATGCCCTTGCCCTGGATGCATTTCAGCCCGGCCTCGATCACGCTCCACTTGGAACTGTCGACCATGATCGGCACGCGGGCGATATCCGGCTCGGCGGCGAGCAGGTTGAGGAAGGTCACCATCGCCTTCTGCGAATCGAGCAGGCCCTCGTCCATGTTGATGTCGATGACCTGGGCGCCGTTCTCCACCTGGTCGCGGGCGACCGCCAGCGCGGCGGCATAATCGCCATTGGTGATCAGCTTGCGGAACCGGGCGGAACCGGTGACGTTGGTGCGCTCGCCAATATTCACGAACGGAATTTGCGGCGTCAGCTCAAAGGGTTCGAGGCCGGACAGCCGCAGGCGCGGCTCGATCTCGGCCACCGCGCGCGGCTTGTGCGGCGCCACCGCCTTTGCCAGCGCGGCGATATGATCCGGCGTGGTGCCGCAGCAGCCGCCGACGATGTTGACGAGGCCCGACGCGGCGAATTCGCCGACCAGCCTGGCCATCGCCTCCGGGCTCTCGTCATAGAGGCCGAATTCGTTGGGCAAGCCGGCATTGGGATAGGCGCAGACGAGCGTGTCGGCGATGCGCGACAGCTCGTCGATATGGGCGCGCATCTCCTTGGCGCCTAGCGCGCAGTTGAGGCCGATGGAGAAGGGCTGGGCGTGGCGCAGCGAGTTCCAGAACGCTTCCGGCGTCTGGCCGGAGAGCGTGCGGCCGGACAGGTCGGTGATGGTGCCGGAGATCATCACCGGCACCCGGATGCCGCGGGCCTCGAACAGCCGCTCGATGGCGAACACGGCCGCCTTGGCGTTCAGCGTGTCGAAGATGGTCTCGATGAGCAGGAGGTCGGCGCCGCCGTCGATCAGCGCGCCGGCCTGCTCGCCGTAAGCCGTTGCCAGTTCGTCGAAGCTCGTGGCGCGGAATCCGGGATCGTTGACATCCGGCGAGATCGAGGCGGTGCGGTTGGTCGGGCCGATGGCGCCGGCGACGAAGCGCGGCCGGCCGTCCTTTGCTTGTGCGAGCTTCGCCGCTTCCTTGGCGAGCCGGGCGCCCTCGAAATTCAGTTCGTAGACCAGGCCCTCCATGCCGTAATCGGCCATGGCGATGGTGGTGCCGGAGAAGGTGTTGGTCTCGACGATATCCGCCCCCGCCAGGAAATAGGCGAGATGGATGTCGCGCACCGCCTCCGGCCGCGTCAGGTTGAGCAGGTCGTTATTGCCCTTGAGGTCGCGGTTCCAGCCGCTGAAGCGCTCGCCGCGATAGCCGGCCTCGTCCAGCTTCAATTGCTGGATCATCGTGCCCATGGCGCCGTCGAGCACGAGGATGCGCTTCGAGGCGGCATCCTTCAGGGCGGCGAGGGTATCGGTAGCGGGCGCTTGGGACATGATCGGGCTTCCTACTCCCTCTCCCCGTCGGGGAGAGGGTGGGGGTGAGGGGAGCTCGCGCGCAACGCTTCCAACGTGCGCAGCAGAACGCCATCCAGAGTCGTCAGTACTTCGTTATTCCAGAACCGGATGACGAAATAGCCACCGGCTTCGATCATCCGGGTCCGTTCGGCATCCGCTTCGACGGAATGCTGGCCACCGTCGAGTTCGATGACCAATTTTGCGTCCGGGCAGAGAAAACGCGGAGAGGTTAAGGCGTCGCTCTCTTCACGCCGCCGCCTGCCCGTCGATTCCGGCCTGATGGGGGCGAATGCCGAGCAGGTGGCAGATGGCGTAGACGAGGTCGGCGCGGTTGAGCGTGTAGAAATGGAACTCGGTCACGCCGCGGTCGAGGAGGTCGAACACCTGCTCGGCCGCCACCGCCGCGGCGATGAGCTTGCGGGTCTCGGCGTCGTCGTCCAGCCCCTCGAAGCGCCCGGCGAGCCAGGACGGCATGTAGGTGCCGGTCTTCTCGGCAAAATTCTTCGCCTGCTTGTAGTTGCTGACCGGCAGGATGCCCGGCACGACCGGCACCTCGATGCCGCGCGCCCGCACCTTGTCGAGATAGCGAAAATATAGGTCGTTGTCGAAGAAGCACTGGGTGATCGCCCTCGTGGCGCCGGCATCGACCTTGGCTTCCAATATGTCGAGGTCGACGTCGAAGGACGGGCTCTCCGGGTGCTTTTCCGGGTAAGCCGATACGGACACTTCGAAATCCCCGATGCGGCGCACGCCGGCCACCAGCTCCGCCGAGGTCTTGTAGCCCTCCGGGTGCGGCTCGTAGGCCAGGCCGACGCCGCCCGGCGGATCGCCGCGCAGCGCCACCACATGGCGCACGCCGGCATCCCAATAGCCGCGCACCACCTCGTCGACCTCCGGCCGGGCGGCGGCGACGCAGGTGAGGTGCGCCGCCGGGGCGAGCCGGGTGTCCCTGACGATGCGCTCCACGGTGGCATGGGTGCGCTCGCGGGTGGAGCCGCCGGCGCCATAGGTCACCGAGACGAATTTCGGCGCCAGCGGCGCCAGACGGGTGATGGAGTTCCACAGCGTGGCCTCCATTTCCGGCGACTTGGGCGGGAAGAATTCAAACGAGACCGAAATCGGCCGCCCGCCGGGCCGGCGGCTGCGGCGCTCGACATCCCCAGACATCAGGCGACCTCCTTGTGATTTTGGGCCGGTGCCGCGGGGCGTGGATCGCGGGCAAGCCAGAGAGAAACCGTAAGCTTTCCATCGGCTTGCGGGGCAAGCGGGCGATGGGATTGCGGCACGAGGCCGGCCTGGACCAGCCAGTGCTCGACCACTTCCGGCGCGAAGCCGAGCCGGCGATGGGCGTGCTCCTCGCGCAGGAATTCGAGATCGTGCGGGGCGAAGTCGACCACCAGGAGACGCCCGCCCGGCCGCAGCACGCGGGCCGCCTCCTTGAGGGCGCGGGGGGCATCCTCGAGGAAATGCAGCACCTGGTGCACCACTACCACGTCGAAGGAATCGCGCGGCAGGGCGAGGCTGTAGATATCCCCCTGCCGCACCGTGCAATTCCGGGCGCCGGCGCGCTCCAGATTGGCGCGGGCGACGCTGAGCATGTCGGCGGACAGATCGATGCCGACCCCGCGATCGATGCGCGACGCGAACAGCTCCAATATGCGGCCGGTGCCGGTGCCGAGATCAAGAAGTGCCGACACCTCAATGCCTTGCAGGGATTCGATAATGGCCTGCTCGACCTGGTCGTCGGGGGCGTGCAGGCGGCGCAGCGCGTCCCATTCATGGGCATGGGCGCGGAAATAGGCCTGGGCCTGGGCGGCGCGGGCGGCGCGCACCGCCTCCAGCCGCTCATGGTCGCGCAGCAGGATGTCGTCGTCCGGCGTCATCAGCGCCAGCAGCGCATCGGTGAGCGCGGTGCAGGGCGTGTCGACGGCGCGGCGGTAGAAAACCCAGCTCGCCTCGCGGAAGCGCTCCACCAGCCCGGCTTCCGCCAACAGCTTGAGATGACGGGAGATTCGGGGCTGCGACTGGCCGAGAATCTCGGTAAGCTCCGACACGGTCAGCTCGCCCTCGCCCAGCAGCGCCAGCAGGCGCAGGCGCGTGTCCTCGCCGGCCGCCTTGAGGCCGTCGAGCAGGGACGCGAAGCTGAGCGGCAGTGCCGGCATATGATCCTCGATTAGATATAAAGATATCTTTATGTCTTATTTCGCGGTTGTGCAAGTGCCTGCGCCGCTGCCCTGCGCCGGCGTCCCCCGAGGAGTATGGCCCGCGAGGTATGGCCGGCGAGGTGTATGGTCGGTGCAGTGAGGTGTAGGATGAGCACGATTTCCGAGCGTGACGGGGCCGGTGCGGCCAATGAGCCCGAATTCGGGGTGCGGCCGGGCGAGGTGACGCATCCCCTGCCCGCCTCGCCCGACGCCGGGGTGCATTTCATCGGCCGGCTGCACACGCCGTGGACCCGCCGCGCCGAGTGCCCGAAAAACGGGCGCGAATCGGATGCGGTCTGCACCGTCGAGCTCAACCCCGCCTTCGTCCCGGCGCTCGACGCGCTGGAGGGCACCACCCATCTGTGGCTGCTGTACTGGATGGACCGGGCGCCGCGCGACCTGCTGGTCCAGGTGCCCCGCCATTATGGCCGGGGCCGCGGCACCTTCGCGCTGCGCAGCCCCGCCCGGCCGAATCCCATCGCCATGAGCGCGGTGCGGCTCCTCGGCATCGAGGGGAACCGCCTCGCCGTGGTCGGCCTCGACTGCCTCGACGGCACGCCGCTGATCGACATCAAGCCCTATTTCGCCTCCACCGACGCCATCCCGGATGCCGTCGTCGGCTGGCATCGCGAGCGTGGAACCAAGCCGGGCATGTAGGTGTTGCCGATATGCATCGCCCATGCGCTTCAAGCATAGCTAACGCGCTGGTTACCATTCGTGACGTAGTCTGGTCTTGAACCCGCCGTTTTCCTGCGTCATCTCCTCGGCGCAACGGTTACAGGCATTTACCCTAGCAGGCTTGATGATGGTCGTTCGCCTTGGTTTCGCTCCCGCGGTCGCTCTCGCCCTCCTGACATCGGTCGGTGCGGCGAGCGCGCAATATTATCCCGCCGAAACGGCTGCGCAGCCGGTCGAGCCGGCGCCGGGCACTGCCGAAGTGCCGGCGGCGATCGATCCCTACGGCACCACCACCGGCGCCCCGGTGCCGGTGCAGGGCGGCGTGGCGCCGATCATGGCCCCGGCCCCGGTATCGGGCGGCTATGCCAATGCCCCAGCCGGCTATCCGGCGCAGTCCTATCCGGCGCAGCAGCCGGGCTATTCCGCGCAGCCGGGCTATCCCGCCCAGGCCGCGGCCCCGGCCGGCTACCCGCCGGGCGCCTATTCGGGCCAGCAGCCGGCCGGCTATCCCACCGGCGCCTATTCCGGCCAGCAGCCGGCGGGCTATCCCCAGCCGCCGGTCGGCATGACCGCGCCCTATGGCGCGCCGCCGGCCCCGGTGCATTCCGCCGCCCCGGCCGCCCCCGCCTATCAGAGCCAGCAGGCGATGGGCTCCAACGGCGCCAGCGTCGCCATGCTGCCGCCCGAGGACCAGCCCGAGGAAGGCCAGCCGAAGGAACTGCCGGCCAACCTGAAGCGCCAGGTGGTCGACTACGTGACCAAGGAACCGGCCGGCACCATCATCATCGATACCCCGAACACCTATCTCTATTACGTGCTCGGCGGCGGCCGGGCCGAACGCTACGGCATCGGCGTCGGCCGCGACGGCTTCACCTGGGCGGGCACCGAGAAGATCAGCCGCAAGGCCGAATGGGCCGACTGGCGTCCGCCGGCGGAGATGATCGAGCGCCAGCCCTACCTGCCGCGCTTCATGGCCGGCGGTCCGGGCAATCCGCTCGGCGCGCGCACCATGTATCTCGGCGGCACCATCTACCGCATCCACGGCACCAACCAGCCCTCCACCATCGGCCAGTTCATGTCCTCGGGCTGCATCCGCATGCTGAACGAGGATGTCGAGAACCTCTACGACAAGGTGAAGGTCGGCACCCGGGTCGTGGTGATGCCCGGCAACCCGGCCAAGACCGCCGATGGCGGCGCCGCCATGCAGGCGATCCCGGTGAGCACCGCCCCGGTGGCGGTGCGCTGAACCCACCGGCGGCCGGCGCTCCAGCGGGCGCCGCATCGGCTGAATAATACGATCGCCCGGACGATGGCTCGTCCGGGCGATCTGCTTTTGGGGGGGTGCGGCTCGGCCCTCGTCGCCGGCAGCCGCCGCTCACATATCCCACAGCCGCTGCGCCGGCACCCGGAGCTCGAACGCGCTGCCGGCCGCCAGCTCACCCGGCCGCTCGACCCAGGCGGTAAGCCCGCGCAGGCCGTGCGCGGCCTTGACGAAGGACAGCTCCAGTCCCAGCCGGCCGGGATGATGCGCGGCCACCACCGCCCCGGCGTGACGGCACGGCGCGTTCTCGCCCTCCACCGCCAGGCAGGCGCCGCCGGGGAAATGCAGCCTCGTGCCCGGCGGCAGGCCGGTGAGGCGGGCGACGCCGCCGACCACCAGATTGGCGCCGAGCCAGCACGGCTCGATCGCCGGGATGTCCAGCCGCCGGGCGATGACGGCGAGCTCGTCGGCGGCGACCAGCGTCACCTGCCGCCCATTGCGGATCGGCGTGCCGCGCGGATACCACGGCACCCGCGAATCGGCCTTGCGGGTGAGGCCGCGGTGGCGGTCGCCGACCAGTCCCTCGAAATCGAGGGCGGCCCGCTCGACCGCGCGGGTGACGAAATCCGGCCCGTCGCCGACCAGCAGCGCATCGAGCCGGGCGCGCAGCCGGCGGGCCGGCACCGTGCCGTCGTCGAACAGGGACAGGGTTTCCGGCATGCACGCGGCCCTCGCATGGTGGCGCCCCGGTTCATCCCCCGGACACGGCAACGGGAAAATGCGGACTGTGGCGACTCGGCCACCCGGTCTAAGATACCGCCGTTTTCCCTGCCACGGACCGGAACCTCGTAGGGGGCCGGAGCGTTTGTGATCCGCCGGCGTGGCGCCAGTCAGATCGAGGTCGACGCAGATGTCCACTCCCACCGGTTCCTTTCCCGCCGCGCCCGGCGGCTCGCTCGCCGGCCATCTCCACGAGCTTCGCGCGAAATGGGGCTGGTTCGTCGCGCTCGGCGTGCTGATGATCGTCGCCGGCATGATCGCGCTCGGCAGCATCTACACGCTGGCGGTCGGCACGCTGGTCTCGGTGTTCTATATCGGCGCGATGATGGCGGTCGCCGGCATCGCCCAGATCTTCCACGCCTTCCAGGTGAAGGGATGGGGCGCGTTCTTCTTCTGGCTGCTCGACGGCGTGCTGTACCTGGCGGGCGGCGCCATCGCCTTCGCCAACCCGACGCTGGCCGCCTCGGTGCTGACGCTGCTGCTCGGCGTGTCGCTGGTGGTCGGCGGCATCTTCCGGCTGTTCGCCGCCTTCAACCTGCGCCCGAATGCCGGCTGGGGCTGGATCGCCTTCTCGGCGGTGATCGCCGTGCTCCTCGGCATCGAGATCATCACCCGCTGGCCGATCAACTCGGAATGGATCCTCGGGCTGTTCCTCGGCATCAACCTCGTGTTCAACGGCTTCGCGACGCTGATGCTCGGCCTGCGGCTGAAGAAATGAGCGAGGCTTCGTGAGGCAGAACGCCGCTCCGCGAGCGCTTCCGCACGACAGGCCGGCCGAGGCGACCTCCGGGTCGCCGGAGCCGGCCGCCACCGCATCGGCGGCCCCGGAGGCGGCACCGACGCCGGCGTCGAGCGGGCGGGACCTGAGGCTCGACCTGTTCCGCGGGCTGGCGCTGTGGTTCATCTTCCTCAACCACATCCCGAACAATGTGGTGAACTGGATCACCAACCGGAATTTCGGCTTCTCCGACGCCACCGAGATCTTCGTCTTCATCTCCGGCTACACCGCCGCCATGGTCTATGGCCGCGAGATCGACCGCAGCGGCGTGATGGTGACCTCCGCCCGCATCCTGCGGCGGGCGTGGCAGCTCTATGTCGCCTTCATCTTCCTGTTCGTCATCTATCTCGCCGAGATCTCCTATGTGGTCGGCTCCTTCGCCAACCCGCTCTACGCCGAGGAGATGGGGGCGCTGCAGTTCCTCTCCGAGCCGGACGTGGCGCTGGTGCAGGCGCTGCTGCTCAAGTTCCGTCCGGCCAATATGGACGTGCTGCCGCTCTATATCGTGCTGCTGGCCGGCTTCCCGCCGGTGCTGTGGGCGCTGAAGCGCTGGCCGGACGCGACGCTGGCCGCCTCCGCGCTCGTCTATGCGGTGGTGCTGCATCTCGGCATCAACCTGCCGGGCTATCCCGACGACCGGATGTGGTTCTTCAACCCGTTCGCCTGGCAGCTGATGTTCGTGTTCGGCGGCTGGTGCGGGCTCGGCGGCAGCGACCGGCTGTCCGGGCTGATCCAGAACCGGCTGGTGGTGACGCTGGCGGTCGCCTATCTCGTCGTCTCGCTCGCGGTGGTGGTGAGCTGGTGGTGGCGCCCGCTGGAAGGGCTGGTGCCCGAGGCGATCGGCGCCATCATCTACCCGATCAGCAAGACCGACCTGTCGCCGCTGCGCTTCCTGCACTTCCTCGCGCTCGCGGTGGTGGTGGTGAAGCTGGTGCCGGTGGATGCCGCCTGGCTGCGCTCGCGCGCGCTGCGACCGATGATCCTGTGCGGGCAGAACTCGCTGGAAGTGTTCTGCTTCGGCGTGTTCCTTTCTTTCGCCGCACATTTCGTGTTGAACGAGATCGACAACTCACTGGCGATGCAGCTGATATTGAGCGCGGCGGGGATCTCCCTCATGGTGGCTCTCTCCGTGCTGTTGTCGTGGTATGCTGGCGTCGAGCGCGATATTGCAGCGAAGAAATACAGGTAGACGGCGCGGATCGACGTGAGACGCACGATTCTGGGACTGATGCTCGCTTCCCTTGCCTTCCTGGCCGGCGGCGCCACCGCCCCGGCGCAGGCCGAACCCGTCTGCGCCGCGCCTTCCGAGCTCACACGGGCCGGCTTCGGCCTGCCGCGGCTGGCCAAGTCGCTGGAAGACAAGACGCCGACCACCATCCTGGTGCTGAACAGCGCCGCCGTCGTCGAGAAGAAGCTGGCCAAGGCCGGCGCCGCCAAGGAGGCGATGCCGCGCCGGTTCCCGAGCTATATCGAGGAGATCCTGCGCGAGCGCTATCCCGATGGCGGCATCGTGGTGGCGACCCAGCAGGAGCCGCGCGCCACCGCGCAGGCGATCGTGACGCTGCTGCCGGACCTGCTGCGCGCCAACAAGCCGGCGCTGCTGATCTGGCAGACCGGCACCTATGACGCCATTCTCGGCGTCGACACCAACGCCTTCGGCGACGCCGTCGGCGACGGCATCCGCATCGCCCAGGCCGCCAATACCGACGTCATCGTCGTCAGCCCGCAATACAGCCCGCGTACCGCCTTCGCCTTCGACATCGCGCCCTACGACACCACCCTGCGCTGGACCGCGCGCGCCAATGCCGTCCCGCTGTTCGACCGCTACGACGTCATGCGGTTCTGGGAGCAGGAGGGCATTTTCGACCTCGACGCCGACCGCCCTTCCCCCACCCTGTTCGACGACGTGCATCGCTGCATCGGCCGGCTTCTGGTCGGCATGATCGCGGACGGCGTCGACAAGAAAACCCTGGGCTCCCGCTAGATGCACCTCGCCCGTCTCGCCTGCCTCGCCCTGCTCGCCGCCCCGCTGGCGATCGGCACCGCCCCGTTCGCCGGCAGCGCTTCCGCCGCCGCGCTGCTGGCGCCGACCTGTCCGGCCGGCAACGCGGCGCTGACGCGGCTGTCGCAGCCGATGCCGCGCCTCGCCAAGGCGCTGCGCGACGGCGGGCCGGTGCGGATCGTCGCCATCGGCTCCTCCTCCACCGCCGGGGCGGGGGCGAGCGCGCCGGGCAATTCCTACCCGAGCCGGCTGCAGGCGGCGCTGCGCCAGCGCTTCCCCGGCATCGACATCAGCGTGGTCAATCGCGGCATCAACGGCCAGGACGCGCCGGAAATGCTGGCGCGCTTCGACGCCGACGTCGCGGCCTCGAGCCCGACGCTGGTGCTGTGGCAGGCCGGGGTGAACGCGCTGTTCCGCGCCAACGGCCTCGCCAATGCCGAGGGCCTGCTGCGCGACGCCATCGCCCGCACCCGCGCGCTGGGCGCCGACATGGTGATCATCGACCCGCAATATTCGCCGCAGGTGGTGGGGGATGCCGACGCGCTCGACATGCTGCGCCTGCAGCAGCGCGTCGCCGACGAGGAGGGGGTGAGCGTGTTCCACCGCTTCGCGCTGATGCGCGAGTGGCACGAGGCGCGCGGCCTGCCGTTCGAGGCCTTCACCTACAAGGACGGCTTCCACATGAACGACTGGGGCTACGAGTGCTTCGCCAAGGGTCTCGGCGGATCGCTGGTGGCCAATGTCGACAGCCAGTTGCGCTCGGCCGACGTGCGCGCGACCCCGGCGAACCTCGCCAGGCCGGCGGCGGCCGGCGGCAAGGCGGCAGCGGGAGGCGGGGCTGTGGGAGGCGGGATCATGGGTTCGTCGATTCCGGCCGCCACCACGCCGGCTGGCCTGCCGGAAAGCACGCTCACGCCGTGAGGCGGACGGAGAGAATTTCCAGTGTCCGTCATCAGCCACATCACGCTGGGAACGAACGACAAGGATCGTTCGGCAACGTTCTACGACGCCGTGCTGGGAGCCATCGGCTTTTCCAGATTGCCCAAGCCGCCGGAAAAGCCCCTCGCCTATGAGCGCGACGGCCGGATGCCGACCGTCTACATCTACACGCCGGAGGACGGCCGCCCGGCGACATGGGGCAACGGAACCCACGTCGCCTTCATCGCCGACACCAAGGCCCAGGTCCGTCGCTTCCATGAACAGGCCCTGAAATCGGGCGGCACGAGCGAAGGGGAACCCGGCCCGCGGCCGCATTATGGCCCGAACTATTACGCCGCCTATGTCCGCGATCCCGACGGGAACAAGCTGCAGGCGGTCTGCTATGCGGCGGAGTGAGCGTCGGCTCCGCGCACGTCCGGGATGTTCCGCGCGATCGGCCGCGTGAGCGCCGGCCCGGTTGCGCCGGGATGCCGGCCGGTCCCTCGCGGGACGCTCACACCACCAGCGCGATGGCGAAGCCGTCATAGCCCTTGGAGCCGACGGTCTGCAGCGCGGTGGCGACCAGGCGGGGCTCGGCGGCGACCATCTCCATGAAGCGGCGAATGCCGAGAACGGCGTCGCCGGCCGGCGCGGGATCGGCGAGCCGGCCGGCGCGCACCACATTGTCGGCGACGATCAGCGTGCCGGGACGCGACAGCGCCAGCGCGGCCTCGAGATAGGCGGGGTTGCTCGGCTTGTCGGCATCGATGAAGACGAGGTCGAACGGCGCCTCGCCCTCGGCGATCATCGCCGCCAGCGTGTCGCGCGCGGCGCCGACGCGAATCGCCACCCGATCGGCAAGACCGGCGCGGGCGATGTTGGCGCCGGCCACCGCGGCATGGGCGGCGCTCGCCTCCAGCGTGACGAGGCGGCCGTCGGCCGGCAGCGCGCGGGCGAGCCAGATCGCCGAATAGCCGCCGAGCGTGCCGATCTCCAGGATGCGGCGGGCGCCGCGCAGCATGGCCAGCAGCATCAGCAGCTTGCCCTGATTGGGCGCCACGTTGATCGCCGGCAGCCTGGCCGCCTCGCTGGCCGCCAGCGCGGCATCCAGCACCGGATCGGGCGGCAGCAGCCGCTCGACGATCCAGTCGTCGACCGCGGACCACACCGTCTCGCTCACTCCGGCGCCTCGCTCACTCCAACGCCTCGTTCATTCCGGCGCCTCGTTCATTCATCGTCGCCCTTGTCGGAAAAGGCGCCGCCGAAGCGCTTGATCACCGCCTCGCGGGCGGCGAGCACCTTCCGCTCGTAGTCGAAGGCCATCGGCTCGGTGAGCACGCTTTCCAGCCCGGCCAGCAGCGCCCACAGCGCCGGGATCTCCGCCTCGTCCTCGACGAACTCGGCTAGCGCCTCGCCGTCGCCGTCGTCGACGGTGCGGGACAGGAACTCGAACAGCACCACCGCCACCGACCGGTCGATATGCAGGACGATCTCGTCGGACGGCTTGTCGGTCGGGCTGTTGGACGGCTTGGCGGCCATGGCATGCTCCCCGCGCGCTGCGTTCTGTCCCGAGACATCTCATTTTCGCGCCCGCCGCGCCACTCGCTTATCGCCGAGAACTTGCTTTCGTGCGAGGGCCGTGCTGCTTGGCGCACGTTGTTCGGAGCGGATCACAGGAGAATCCCGTGACGGCGGAAACCGATCTCCACACGGTGCGCGACTTTCTGCGCTATGCCATCAGCCGCTTCAACGATGCCGGCCTCTGCTACGGCCATGGCACCACCACGGCGCTGGACGAGGCGGCCTTCATCATTCTCGAAGCGCTGCACCTGCCGGTGGACGAGCTGGACCCCTGGCTCGACGCGCGGCTGACCAGCGGCGAGCGCACCCGGCTCGCCCGGCTGATCGACCTGCGCTGCGCCACCCGCAAGCCGGCCGCCTATCTGATGGGCCGCACCTATATTCGCGGCGTGCCCTTCAAGAGCGACGAGCGGGCGATCGTGCCGCGCTCCTATATCGGCGAGTTCGTCGCCGGCGGCCTGTTCGGCGGCGACGGCTTCGCGCTGGTGCCCGAGCCCGAGGCGGTGGGCCGGGTGCTCGATCTCTGCACCGGCTCGGGCTGCCTCGCCATCCTCGCGGCGATGGTGTTCGAGAACGCGCAGGTCGACGCGGTCGACCTGTCTCCCGAGGCGCTGTCGCTGGCGGCGGAGAATGTCGCCGCGCACGGCATGGGCAGGCGGGTGCATCTGCACCTGGGCGACCTGTTCGGCCCGCTGAAGGGCCGGCGCTACGACCTCATCATCACCAACCCGCCCTATGTGGACGAAGAGGCGGTGGCGGCGCTGCCGGCGGAATACCGCCACGAGCCGCTGCTGGCCTTCGATGGCGGGCCGGACGGGCTCGACATCGTGCGGCGCATCCTGAAGGCGGCGCCGAAATTCCTCACCAGGACCGGCGGCATGATCTGCGAGATCGGCACCGGCAAGGAAATCCTCGAGGCCGAGTATCCCGAGCTGCCGTTCCTGTGGCTCGACAGCGAGGACAGCGAAGGCGAGGTCTTCTGGCTGTCGACGGGCGATTTCGCCGGAAACTGACAGAGACCCGCATGATGACCGGCGACCGGAAGATGACACGCCTGATCCGCCTCGCCGCGCTGGCCGGCCTGCTGGCAGGGTACCTGCCGGCGGCCGCTCCCGCCGGCGCCGCGACGCTGTGCACGGCGCTCGCCGACGCCGCGACCGGCGCGGTGCTGAAGCAGGACGGGACGGGCTGCGCCGGCCGGGTGACGCCGGCCTCGACCTTCAAGATCGCCATCGCGCTGATGGGCTTCGATGCCGGCATCCTCAAGGACGCGCGCCAGCCGAGCTGGCCGTTCCGCCCCGGCTATGCCGACTGGCGCGAGCAGTGGAAGACCGAGACCGACCCGACCTACTGGATGAAGGAATCGGTGGTCTGGTACTCGCAGCAGATCACCCTGAAGCTCGGGGCGGAGCGGTTCGGCCACTATGTCGAGGCGTTCGGCTACGGCAACAGGGACGTCTCCGGCGACGCCGGCAAGGATAACGGCCTGACCGATGCGTGGCTCTCCTCCTCGCTCGCCATCTCGCCGCTGGAACAGCTCGGCTTCCTCGGCCGGATGCTGCGCGGCGAACTGCCGGTCTCCGCCCGCGCGGTGGCGGTGACCGGCGAGATCACCCGCGTCGCCACGACGTGGAACGGCTGGGAGATCCACGGCAAGACCGGCATGGGCATGGCCCGCGACGCCGGGGGAGAGATCGTGCGCGGCAAGCCCTATGGCTGGTTCGTCGGCTGGGCGCTGAAGGGCAAGCGCACCATCGTGTTCGCGCGGCTGGACCAGGACGAGAAGCCGGAGGCGACGCCGACCAGCTTTCGCGCCCGCGACGCCATGCTGCGGGAACTGCCGGGGCTGCTCGACACCGCGAGGTGATCCCCCCTCACCCGCCGCGCTTCATGTGCTCCAGCACCTGCGCATCCGGCCAGCAGTCCAGCGCCAGGCCGTTGGCCTTCTGGTAGGCGCCGAGCGCGGCACGGGTCTTCATGCCGGCCTTGCCGTCGATCTTCTCGGCGTAGAAGCCCTCGCGGGTCAGCACGTTCTGCATGAATTCGAGGTCGCGGGTCTTCACCAGCGCGATGTCCGACCAGCCGCGCGCGAAGGGACGGTCGTCCTCGATGCGGTCGGCGAGATGGCCGACATAGAGCACGTAGAGGTCGGCGAAATTGTAGCTCTTCAGCACGAAGTAATTGGCCGGCGTCATGAAGGCCGGGCCATGGGGCCCCGCCGGCATGATGAGCGAGGCGGGGTCCTTCATCGCCGCCGGCGGCACCCGGCGCCCGTC
This sequence comes from Ancylobacter sp. GW821-FHT10E12, assembly GCF_058809335.1. Classification (NCBI taxonomy): domain Bacteria; kingdom Pseudomonadati; phylum Pseudomonadota; class Alphaproteobacteria; order Hyphomicrobiales; family Xanthobacteraceae; genus Ancylobacter; species Ancylobacter sp. GW821-FHT10E12. The sequence continues at coordinate 100,773 of NZ_JBXASN010000013.1, forward strand.
GGCGACCTTGACGCCGCGCTTCAGCCAGTCGCCGATGGAGGCGGTCACGTCCGGCTCGGCCTGCGTGCAGTCGAAGCCGGCGGGCAGCGCGACCTCATAGGCCCAGCGGCGGCCGGGCTGCCAGCCCTTCTCCTTGAGCAGGCTGGCGGTGGCGGCCAGCGCTTCCGGCACCGAGGTCCAGATATTGGCGGTGCCGTCGCCGTCGAGATCGACGCCATAGGCGAGATAGCCGGTGGGCATGAACTGGGTGAGGCCCATGGCACCGGCCCAGGAGGACTTCATCTGCGCGCGGGCGACGTGACCTTCGTCGAGGATCTTCAGGGCGGCGAGGAATTCGTCGCGGAACTCGTCCTTGCGGCGGCCGAGATAGGCCTGCGTCGCCACGACGCGCAGCGCATCGTAATTGAGCCGGGCGCCGCCATAGGAGGTCTCGCGCGCCCAGATGGCGAGCAGGATCGCCGGCGGCACGCCGAAGCGCCGCTCGATGGACGCGAGCTCGGACTGATATTTGCGCGCCAGGGTGCGGCCCTGCGCCGCCGAGCGGCCGATGGCGGCATCGGAGAGATAGGCGGCGGGGGTCTGCACGAACTCGGCCTGCACGCCGGGCTTCTGCGGCTTGCCGGGGATGGCGAGCTCGGGGAGCGAATAGTCGGGCTCCAGCCCTCGGGTCTCGCGCTCGAAGGTCGCGCGGGAGATGCCCATGGCCTGCGCCGCCGGCCATTGCGCCGCCAGCCAGCGGTCGAAGCCGGCATCGGCCAGCGCCGGAGCGCCGGCCCACACCAGCAGGGCGAGGGCGGCCAGGCCGCGGCGCAGCGGGGCTGTCATCGAAGCTCTCATGCTTCCTGACATACTGGAATCGCGCCGGGCTGTGAACCGGACGCGGCAGCCGCGCCCTCCGCTACCGCAACGGCAGGTGCCTATGCGGCGATAATGGACGCGGCATGCGAGGATACGCATGCGAAAGGCCACAGGAGGACGCCATGGCATTGCGCAGCAAGATCACCCCCTATCTCTGGTTCGACAGCCAGGCCGAGGACGCGGCGAACCACTATGTCTCGATCTTCGAGGATTCGCGCATCACCGCGATCTCGCGCTACAGCGAGGCCGGGCCGGGGCCGGCGGGCAGCGTCATGGTGGTGACCTTCGAGCTTGAGGGCCAGTCCTTCGGCGCCATCAATGGCGGGCCGATGTTCCAGCTGAGCGAGGCGGTCTCGTTCCTGATCGACTGCAAGACGCAGGAAGAGATCGACTATTACTGGGACCGGCTGGGCGACGGCGGCTCCTACCAGCCCTGCGGCTGGCTGAAGGACCGCTTCGGCCTGTCCTGGCAGGTCAACTGCATCGACGTGCTGGACGGCCTGAAGGACGCCGACCCGGCGGCGGCGGGCCGGGCCATGCAGGCGATGATGGGCATGAGCAAGGTCGACATCGCGACGCTGAAGCGGGCGCTGGAGGGATGAGGGGTGCCTGCCGGCGGAGCGCCTGCCGGGGTTCGGCGAGACCGCCCCGACCGCCCCTTGGGACTAAAATCGGCGCCGGCTGGAGTGCCGCGAGCGGCATTGACTTGATAATAGTTATTGGCCCATCCTGACGAGGATTTAAGAGGAGCAGGCCATGCCGATCAGCGCCGATCTCGGCAAGCAGCTGGAAAGCTACGTGAACGCGCTGGTCGCCACCGGGCGCTATCACTCCAAGAGCGAGGTGCTGCGCGAGGGCGTGCGGCTGATCCAGGAGCGCGAAGTGCGGCTCGCAACGCTGGAAGAGGCGCTTGCACGCGGCATACGTGACGCCGAAGCGGGCCGGGTCACGCCGGCCGACCGGCTGTTCGACCGGCTCGAAGCAAAATATGAGGCGATGGCGAAAGCCCGCGAGGGATGATCCTCGTGTTCACGGCGCAGGCCGAGACGGCGCTGGAGCGGATCGGCGACCATATCGCCGCCGACAATCCACGCCGGGCGCTCTCCTTCGTGCAGGAGCTGCGCGCCCACACCGAACGCCTGGCGCAGGCGCCGATGTCCTATCCGCTGGTGCCGCCCTTCGAGAAGGCCGGCGTTCGCCGCTGCGTTCACGGCAACTACCTGATCTTCTTCCGTATCGCGGCCGATACGGTCGAGATCATCCACATCCTCAACGGCGCGATGAACTACGAGGAATTGCTGTTTCCCACCCCGCCGGAGCGGCCGGCCGATCCGGCCTGATCGACCGCCACGACCGATATCGCGCACCGCCCGCCCCTACCGCACCGCGACGATGAACAGCCGCGGGAAGCGCAGCAGCACCTTGCCGTCGACCTGCGCGGGATAGGCGGCGGCGATGCGGGCCGTGTAGTCGGCGAGGAAGGCGTCGCGCTCGGCCTCGTCCAGCGGGGCGAGATAGGGGCGCAGCGCCGTCGACCTGAACCAGTCGACGATGGACGAAGCGCCGTCCAGCGCGTGGTTGTAGTGCGTGTGCCAGATCTCGACCCGGCGGGCGACGGGCCTCAACAGGTCGTAATAGGCGGAGACGGAGGGCAGCTCGCCGCGCCCGGCAGTGCCGAGCTTGCCGGCCCACCGGCCGTTCGCGGCGGTCTCGGCCATCAGCACATGCGAGGGCTCGGCGACGTTGTCCGGCATCTGCACCGCGAGCACGCCACCCTCGGGCAGCGCGCCGAGCAGGCGGGCCAGCACCGCGGGATGGTCCGGCACCCACTGGAACACCGCATTGCCGAAGACGAGCCCGGTGCCGGGATCCGGCTGCCATGTCGCCACGTCGGCGACTTTGAAATGGGCGGAAGGCAGGTGTTCGTTCGCCTGCTTCACCATGGCGGGCGAGCTGTCTATGCCGATCACCTCGGCCTGCGGCCAGCGCTGCGCGAGCAGCTCGGTCGAATTGCCCGGCCCGCAGCCGACATCGACGACGCGGCCGGGAGCCGCGAGCGGAACCTGCGCCAGCAGGTCGCGCGACGGGCGGGTGCGCTCGTCGGCGAAGGTCAGGTAGAGGTTCGGGTTCCAGTCCTCGGTCGTGCTGCGCATGGGATCGTCGCCTTGCTGGTGTCGCGGCGGAACATGACGGAGGGCAGCCGCGGTGCCAAGCGGCTCTACGCCGAAACGAGGAGAGGATTCTTCCTTTGTCGGCGCCGGTCACGGCATGAAAAAACCGGCGCGGGCTTTCCCACGCCGGTTCTGCGGGCTCGATGCGACGGGCGCGGGATGCCGCCCCGGCCCCGCCTCAGCGGGTGAGCTTCTTGTGCTTCATCCGGTGCGGGATGATGCTGTCGACGCCGAGGCGACGCTTCTTGTCTTCCTCGTAATCGTGGAAATTGCCCTCGAACCATTCGACATGGCTGTCATCCTCATAGGCGAGGATGTGGGTGGCGATGCGGTCGAGGAAGAAGCGGTCATGCGAGATGATGACCGCGCAGCCGGCGAAATCCTCCAGCGCCTCTTCCAGCGCCCGCAGCGTCTCGACGTCGAGATCGTTGGTCGGCTCGTCGAGGAGGAGCACATTCGCCCCTTGCTGCAAAATCCGGGCGAGATGCACGCGGTTGCGCTCGCCGCCCGAGAGCATGCCGACCTTCTTCTGCTGGTCGCCGCCCTTGAAGTTGAAGGCGCCGCAATAGGCGCGCGAATTGATCTCCCGCTTGCCGAGATAGAGGATCTCGTTGCCGCCGGAGATTTCCTCCCACACCGTCTTCTTGTCGTTCAGCGCGTCGCGATTCTGGTCGACATAGCCGAGCTGGACGCTGTCGCCGATGGTGATGGTGCCGGCATCGGGCTTCTCCAGCCCGGTGATCATGCGGAACAGCGTGGTCTTGCCGGCGCCGTTCGGGCCGATGACGCCGACGATGCCGCCGGGCGGCAGCTTGAAGGACAGGTTGTCGATCAGCAGCCGGTCGCCGAACGACTTGGTGAGGCCGTTGAACTCGATGACGTTGTTGCCGAGGCGCTCCGATACCGGAATGACGATCTGCGCGGTGGTCGGCGCCTTCTCCGACGCCTTCTTCACCAGCTCGTCATAGCGCTGGATGCGCGCCTTGTTCTTGGCCTGGCGCGCCTTGGGGGAAGCGGCCATCCATTCCTGCTCGGAGGCGAGCGCGCGCTGGCGGGCCTCGTCCTCGCGGTTCTCCTGCTGCATGCGCTTGGTCTTCTGGCCGAGCCAGGAGGAATAGTTGCCCTCGTAGGGGATGCCGCGGCCGCGATCGAGCTCCAGGATCCAGCCGGTCACGTTGTCGAGGAAGTAGCGGTCATGGGTGACGATCAGGATCGCGCCCGGATAGGCCCGTAAATGGCCTTCCAGCCAGTTGGTGGTCTCGGCGTCGAGATGGTTGGTCGGCTCGTCGAGCAGCAGCAGCTCGGGCTGCGAGAGCAGCAGCTGGCACAGCGCGACGCGGCGGCGCTCGCCGCCCGAGAGCCTGGCGACGTCCGAGCCCTCCTCCGGGCAGCCGAGCGCGTCCATCGCCTGGTCGACCTTGCTGTCGAGGTCCCACAGGCCCTGCGCCTCGATCTCGTCCTGGAGCGCGGTCATCTCGTCCGCGGTCTCGTCGGAATAGTTCATGGCGAGCTCGTTGTAGCGCTCGAGGATCGCCTGCTGCTTGGCGACGCCCAGCATCACGTTGCCGCGCACCGACAGGGCCGGGTCGAGCAGCGGCTCCTGCGGCAGGTAGCCGACGCGCGCGCCTTCCGCCACCCAGGCTTCGCCGGAGAAATCCTTGTCGATGCCGGCCATGATCTTGAGCAGCGTCGACTTGCCCGAGCCGTTGGGGCCGAGGATGCCGATCTTGGCAGTCGGGTAGAAGGACAGGTGCACGTTGTCGAGCACCTTCTTGCCGCCCGGATAGGCCTTGGTCATGCCGTGCATGTGGTAGACGTACTGATAGGAAGCCATGTGCCGAATCCTGCGCGAACGCGCCGTCTGCCGAACGGGTCGAAGCGTGTTTGAAAGGTTGGCCGCTATGTAGCCTTCGCGCCGGCCAGCGGCAAGGCCGGGCGCATCCCTTCCCGCCCCGGCGGGACGATCCCGCGCCGCCGGCGAGAGGATTTCGCGCCGCCGGCGGTTTGGGGACGGATTTTTTCCGCGGTAACGGAACGCCGTCGGCGCTTCGGCGTTAACCCGGGCTGCCGGACGCCGGGGAGGCATGGATGGGGATCTGCATCATCCGACTACCTCCCCGCACCGCGATCCGGCGGCTATACCCGTAGACGATTGATTGAGACGGTATCAGGAAACGGCATGCACCCCACGCCCCGGTCGGATTGGGCCCTCTTCCTCGACATTGACGGCACGCTGATCGAGCATGCCGACCATCCCGAAGGGGTCACCATCCCCGAGGACCTGCCGGAACTGCTGACGCGGCTGCAGCGGGCGCTCGGCGGCGCGGTGGCGCTGGTCTCCGGCCGCACGATCGAGTGGATGGACCGCCGCCTGGCGCCGGCCCGGCTCGCCGCCGCCGGCCAGCACGGCTCGGAACTGCGGCTCGGGCCGCTGGGACAGGCGATACCGCTGGCGATCCCCCTCTGGCGCCGGCGGCTGGAAGAGCAGCTCGACGAGGCGCTGAAGGCCTGGCCGGGCGTGTTCCTCGAACACAAGCCGCTCTCCCTCGCCGTCCATTACCGCGCGGTGCCGCAATTCGCCGACGCGGTGGACCTCAGGTGCCGGGCGATCGCCGCCGCGCTCGGGCCGGACATCGAGCTGCTGAGCGGGCGCTTCGTGATCGAGATCCGCCAGTCTGGCCTCACCAAGGGCACGGCGGTGACGCGCTTCCTGCAAACGCCCCCCTTCATCGGCAGGCTGCCGGTATTCGTCGGCGACGACGTGACCGACGAGGACGGCTTCCGCGCCGTGCGCGCCGCCGGCGGCCTTGCGGTCGCGGTCGGCCCCCGCCCCACCGACGCGGCGGATATCCGGCTGGACGGGCCGGCGGACGTGCGCGCCTGGCTCGCCGCGCTCGCCACTGAAGAAACCCTGCCGGGGGAGACCGCCCGATGAGCCGGAACCTCAACCTCGCCGCCATCGGCAACGGCACCATCGCCGCGCTGGTCGATGCGCGCGGGCGCATCGCCTGGTGCTGCTGGCCGCGCATCGACGGCGACCCGCTGTTCTCCGCCCTGCTGGGCGGCGAGGAACCGGAAGGCGGCTTCTTCGACGTGCTGCTCGACGGGCAGGTCAAGGCGACGCGGCGCTACCGCGAGAACACCGCCATCATCGAGACGGTGCTGGAGAATGCCGACGGGGCGAAGCTGCGCATCACCGACTTCGCACCGCGCTTCAAGCTCCATGACCGCATCTACCGCCCGGCGACGCTGGTGCGGCGCATCGAGCCGCTCAGCGGCACCTGCCGCATCACCATCCGCCTGCGCCCGCATTTCAACTGGGGCGAACAGCGGCCGAAGCCGGTGCGCGGCTCCAACCACATGCGCTTCGCCGGCGACGATTTCGCGGTGCGCGCCACCACCGACCTGCCGATCGTCTATATCGCCGAGGAGCGCCCCTTCGTGCTCGGCAAGGCGGCCACCATCGTGCTCGGCCCGGACGAGCCCTTCGCCGCCAGCCTCACCGAGACCGCGCGCAGCTTCGAGGAGAAGACGAGCGACTATTGGTGGGAATGGGTGCGCTACCTCTCCGTTCCCTTCGAATGGCAGGACGCGGTGATCCGCGCCGCCATCTCGCTGAAGCTGTGCGCCTATGAGGAGACCGGCGGCATCGTCGCGGCGCTGACCACCTCGATCCCCGAGGCGCCGCACTCGATCCGCAACTGGGACTACCGCCATTGCTGGCTGCGCGACAGCTATTTCACCGTGCGGGCGCTGAACCAGCTCGGCGCCACGCGGACGATGGAAGACTTCATCCGCTACCTCACCACGGTGATCGCCTCCGACCCGTCGGGACGCCTCGCGCCGGTCTATTCCATCGTGCCCGGCACGCCGCTGGAGGAGCGCTTCGCTCCCGCCCTGCCCGGCTTTCGCGGCATGGGGCCGGTGCGGGTCGGCAACCAGGCGGCCGAGCAGGTGCAGAATGACGGCTACGGCCATGTCGTGCTGGCCAGCGCGCAGATGTTCTTCGACCACCGGCTGCCGAACCGCGGCGACCGGGCGCTGTTCGAGCTGTTGGAAGGCGTCGGCGCGCGGGCGGCGGAATTCGCCTTCGAGCCGGATGCCGGGCTGTGGGAACTGCGCGGGAAGCGGCGGGTGCACACCTTCTCGGCGGTGATGAGCTGGGCGGCCTGCGCCCGGCTCGCGCGCATCGCCCGCGTGCTCGACCTGCCGGACCGCGCCGCCTACTGGAAGGAACAGGCCACCACGATCCGCACCCGCATCCTCTCCTTCGCCTGGAACGAGAAGATGAACAGCTTCGTCGACGCCGATGTCGACGGCCAGATCGACGCCAGCCTGCTGCTGCTCGCCGATCTCGGCTTCGTGCGGCCGGACGATCCGCGCTTCGTCGCCACGGTGGAGCGGGTGGGCCGCGACCTGCAGCGCAACGGCTACCTGATGCGCTATGCCGGCGAGGACGATTTCGGCCTGCCGGAGACGTCCTTCACCATCTGCTCGTTCTGGTATGTGAGCGCGCTCGACATGATCGGGCGCCGCGACGAGGCGCGCGAGCTGTTCCAGAGCCTGCTGGACCGGCGCAACGAGGCCGGGCTGCTCTCCGAGGACATCGACAACCAGACGCTGGAGCTGTGGGGCAACATTCCGCAGACCTATTCGATGGTGGGGCTGATCGACACGGCGATGCGCCTGTCGAAGACATGGGAGGAAGCGTTCTGGCGCGGCTCGTAATCGTTTCAAACCGGGTGGCTTCGCCCAAGGAGCGCGGGGCGAAGGCCGGGGGCCTCGCGGTCGCGCTTCGCGAGGCGCTCTCCAAGCGCGGCGGCCTGTGGTTCGGCTGGAGCGGGGAGACGCAGGTCAACCCGCCGGCCGCGCCGAAAGTGTTCCGCTCCGGGCGCGTGACCTACGCGCTGCAGACCCTCGATCCCGAAGAGCAGCGCGCGCATTACGCCGGCTACGCCAACGGCTCCCTGTGGCCGCTGTGCCATTACCGGCTCGGTTCCCTGAGCTTCCGCCGCACCGACTGGCTGGGCTACCGGCGGGTGAACGCCACCTTCGCGCGGGCGCTGATGCCGCTGCTGCGGCCCGACGACATCGTGTGGGTGCACGATTATCATTTCATCCCGCTGGCGAGCGAATTGCGCGCCCTCGGCTTCGAGGGGCGGATCGGCTATTTCCACCACATCCCCTGGCCGACGCCGGAAGTGTTCCTGTCGCTGCCCTCGCATGCGGCGCTGGTGCGCGACCTGTCGCAATATGACCTGGTGGGGCTGCAGACCGAGCACGACGTGCGGGCGCTGCTCACCTATGTGTCGAGCGAGGCGCGCGGCTGGATCGCGCCCGGCGGCGTGGTGGGGCTGCGCGACCGGCGCTTCAAGGTCGCGGCCTACCCGATCGGCATCGATGCCGACGCCTTCGTGAAGGATGCCAGGGCCGCCGCCGGCAGCGAGGAGGAGGAGCGGCTGAAGGCCAGCCTCGCCGGGCGGACGCTCGCCGTCGGCGTCGACCGGCTGGACTATTCCAAGGGATTGCCGAACAAGTTCAGTGCGTTCGGGGAGCTTCTCAAGAGCCACCCGGAACGGCGCTCCACCGTCACCATGATGCAGATCGCCCCGGTGAGCCGCGGCGAGGTGGCGGAATACCGGGCGCTGCGGCGCGAGCTGGAGGAGCTGGCCGGCGCGATCAACGGCGAATATGCCGAATTCGACTGGGTGCCGCTGCGCTATCTCAACCGGCCGTTCCAGCGGGCGACGCTGGCGGCGATCTACCGCACGGCACGGCTGGGGCTGGTGACGCCGCTGCGCGACGGCATGAATCTCGTCGCCAAGGAATATGTGGCGGCGCAGGACCCGGAGGATCCCGGCGTGCTGATGCTCTCGCGCTTCGCCGGCGCCGCCGACGAATTGTCCGGCGCGGTGATGGTCAATCCCTACGACGTCGAAGGCATGGCCGATCTGCTGGACATGGCGCTCTCCATGCCGCTCGACGAGCGCAAGGAGCGCTGGCGCGCCAACATGGACAAGGTGACGCGCAACACCATCCACCATTGGAGCGAGAGCTTCATCGCCGACCTGTCGTCGGTTATTGACGTCTATGGCGGCTCGGCGGAGCCTGCCCCGGTCAACAGGTCGGCCGGCTGGAACTGACGGGCCGGCGCCTCCATCAACGCACATTATCGGGGACCACATGTGGCAGGCTCCGCCCAACCCGGCGAACGAGGACGACAGGCTTGCCGCCTTGCGGGCCTGCAACATCATGGACACGCCGTCCGACGAGCGCTTCGACCGGCTGACCTGGCTCGCCCAGCACATCTACGCGGCGGACGTCGCCTTCCTGAGCTTCGTCGACGACAACTACCAGTGGATGAAGTCGGTGACGTCGGCGCAGATCGGCAAATCCATCGAACGCCGGCTCTCGGTCTGCCAGCACATCATCGCCACCGGCGAGCCGCTGATCTCGCCGGACCTGAAATCCGATCCGCGCTTCGACGGCCACCCGACCGTGCCGCTGATCCCGCTGCGCTTCTATGCCGGCGTGCCGCTGGTGGTGGCGCCGGACCTCTCGGTGGGCTCGCTGTGCATCATGCGCCGCGAGGCCGGCGAGGCGGAGGACGATTTCGACTTCGCGGCGCTGCAGACGCTGGCGGCGATCGCCATCGACGAGATCGAGCTGTGGCGGCACAATGAGGAGCTCGCGCACCAGTCGCGGGTCGACGCGCTGACCGGGCTGACCAACCGGCGGGGCTTCGACGAGGCGCTCGCACGGGCGCAGAAGCGCTGCTCGCGCACCAATGAGCCGCTCGCGGCGCTGCTGGTCGACATCGACCATTTCAAGGCGCTGAACGACACGCTGGGGCACCAGGCCGGCGACGAGACGCTGCGGCGGGTGGCGGCGGCACTGGCCGACGTGCCGCTGCGGGGCGACGACACGCTGGCGCGCTATGGCGGCGAGGAATTCGTGCTCATCCTGCCGGGGGCCGACCTCGCCGGAGCGGCCGCCATCGCCGAGCGGGTGCGCCGCAGCCTGGCCGCCGCCCGCCTCGCCCGGCCGGACGCCGGCTGGGTGACGGTGAGCATCGGCGTCGCCGCGCAGGCCGGCGGCAACCTCGACGCCAGCGCGGTGCTCGCCGCCGCCGACCTGGCGCTCTACGCCGCCAAGCGCGGCGGGCGCGACCGCGTCGTCTGCCATCCCGGAGGCGAGGCGGCCGACGCCGCGCCTCTCACCGGCATCGGCTGAGCCGACGCCTCAGCGCCCGACATCCGGCAGCCAGCGCACCGCCATGGCGAAGTCCTGCGCGCCGCCGGGCGGGATATGGGCGAGGCCCGGCTTGTCGGCGAACTCGCCGGCCGCGCCTTCCGGGCTCGCATAGCCGTACCACGGCTCGATGCACAGGAACGGCGCGCCCGGCTTCGACCAGATGCCGAGCTGCGGCATGGAGGGGAACGCCACCTCCAGCCCCGGCTCGCCCGGCACGCCGAAGCGCACATGATGCGAGCGCGGCTCGGTGAAGATCAGCGCGTCGCGCTCGAACATCGCGTCGGTCGGCTCCAGCACGTCGCCATGCACGAGCGGGCTCGGCTCGGCGGCGGCCGAGAGCAGGCCGCCGACCGGCCGGTGGATCGGCGCCACCTCGGCCTTCTCGAACACCAGCCGGTGCCCGGCGCGCGTCCCGCCATAGGGCAGCGGCCACAGGAAGGCCGGATGGAAGCCGAAGCTCGCCGGCAGCGGCGCCGCGCCGGGATTGCCGACGGTGGCGGTGATGGCGAGCGTGGCGTCGTCCAGCGCGTAGGTCACGCGCAGGGTGAAGTCGAACGGGTATTGCGCGCGGGTCTCGTCATCGGCGTCGAGGGCAAAGGTGACGGAGGACGGGCCGCGCTCGACCAGCGCGAAGACGCGGCGGCGGGCGATGCCGTGCTGGAGCATCCGGTAGCTCCGGCCCTCGTGCACCAGCTCGTCGCCGGGCAGCCGCCCGACGATGGGGAACAGCAGCGGCGCCCGGCCGGCCCAGAAGGCGGCGTCGCCGTGCCAGAGCAGATCGCGGCCCTGCGCGTCGCGCAGACGCACCAGCTCGGCACCCAGGGGCGCGATGTCCGCGGAGAGATGCGCGGAGGCGATGGCGACCGGCTGGTTTTCCGTGGCTGCGGCGCCGTTCATGCGTGCCCCCATATCATGCTCGCTCCCGTATCCTACTTGTCTCGGTCTCGACTTCGCCCAAGATCGAGCTTACCTCGATTCCCGGCGCGGAATCAGGGTCCCGCCGCTTTCCTCGCTCCTTCTGACCGGAACCGTTATGGCCAAGACCCTCGGCCCCGTCGCCGCGTTGCTGCTCGGCGTGTTCTTCCTGGTGACGGGAAGCGGCCTGCAGAACACGCTGCTGCCGCTGCGCGGCGCCTTCGAGGGCTTCAGCGCCGTCACGCTCGGCCTGCTCGGCTCCAGCTATTATCTCGGCTTCGTCGCCGGCTGCCTGATCGTGCCGCGCCTCGTGCGCCGCTCCGGCCATATCCGCGCCTTCGCGGCGCTGACCTCCGGCGCGGTGGCGGCGATGCTGGCGCATCCGCTGTGGATCGACCCGGTGGTGTGGTTCGTGCTGCGCGCCGTCACCGGCTTCTGCTTCGCCGGGCTGTATCTCGTCATCGAGAGCTGGCTGAACGACCGCGCCACCAACCAGACCCGCGGCTTCGTGATGAGCGCCTATGTCATCGTCGACTATGCGGCGCTCACCGCCGGCCAGATGATGATCACGCTGCATCCCGTCCGCGGCTTCGAATTGTTCGTCATCGGCGCCATCCTGTTCTCGCTGGCGACGCTGCCGGTGGCGATGACCAGCGCCGGCCAGCCGGCACCGATCGAGACCGCGCGCATCCGCCCGATCCGGCTGATGCGCGCCGCGCCGGTGGGGGTGGTCGGCTGCTTCGTGGTCGGGCTGACCAACGGCTCGCTGTGGTCGCTCGGGCCGATCTTCGGCATCGGGCGCGGGCTCACCGCCGACGGCGCCGCGACCTTCATGAGCGCCGTGGTGGTGGCGGGCGCCGTGGCGCAATGGCCGGTCGGCTTCCTGTCCGACCGCATGGACCGGCGGCGCATCCTCGCCTGGATCCTCGCCGGCGCCATGGTGGCCGGCATCGTGCTGGGGGCGATGCCGCTCGGGCTGATCGGCCTCAGCGGCCTCGGGCTGCTCTACGGGGCGCTCGCCCTGCCGGCCTATTCGCTGGCCGCCGCCCATGCCTATGACCGCACGCCGCCGGCCGAGGCGGTGGAGACGGCGGCGGGGCTGCTGCTCGCCTATGGCGTCGGCTCGGTGGTCGGCCCCTCGCTCGCCTCGGTCGGGATGATGCATTACGGGCCGGGGGCGCTGTTCTTCTTCACCGCCGCCAGCCACCTGCTGCTGCTGCTCTTCGTGCAGTGGCGCATCGCCTGGCGGCCGGAGACGCCGCTCGCCGCCAAGACCAGCGAGACGGTCGCCTGCTCGCCGACCGGCATGGTGCCGACGCCGGAGGCGCCGGCCGCCGCGCGGGCGGAGATGGCGACGCAGGGCACGGGTGCACATGGCACGGGTGTGCATGCGGGCGATGCCGAGGACACGGGCGAGGAGGAGCTGGCGGCGCCCTCCCCGGCCGTGGCGGACGATCCGGTGCTGGCGGCGCAGGACGGGCGATCGGACGGCGCGTGAACGGAACCTCCGCGCCGGCGCGGGGTTACCTCCCGGCGGGCTTTGCGCTTGAAACCTTGCAGCCGGACGCCTTGCGTGCGGCGGGCTTGTACCCGGCGGGGGTGGGAAGGATTCCGATGCTGAAATACGCCGTGATCTTCCTGGTGATATCGCTGCTCGCCGGCGGCGTCGGGCTCACCGGCATCTCGACGCTGGCGCAGCGGATCGCCTTGGTGCTGTTCGGCCTGTTCTTCCTCGGCTTCCTGCTGCTGGTCGGGCTTGCCGTGGTGGTCGACAACGCGATGACGGTACCTTGAGGCACGATTGACGCAGCGCAAGGAAACCGCGGCGATGCGGGGCTAGCCTTGCTCCATCACAAGGAGATGGAGGACGCCATGCCCCTCGAGACCATCCTGTTCCTCGCTTTGACGCTGACCGTGTTTTCCGGCTTCGCCGGCACCCTCGCCTATGTCGAGGTCTCGACCCGCGCGGTGCGCCGGGCCAACCACCGGATTCCGGGCGAGTGAACCCTGCGACCTTGCCGGCCGGATGAATCCGTCCGGCCGGAGAGGGCCTAACTGCCGCCGATGAGGATGCCGGCGGCGAGCACCAGCGCGCCGCCGACCACCACCTGCACCACCGCCCGCCAGAACGGCGTTTCCATGAAGCGGTTCTGGATCCAGGCGATGGCCCAGAGCTCGACGAACACCACGCCCACCGCGATGGCGGTCGCGGTCCAGAAATCCGGGATCAGATAGGGCAGCGCGTGGCCGAGGCCGCCGATGGCGGTCATCACCCCCGAGGCGAGGCCGCGCTTGAGCGGTGAGCCGCGCCCGGAAATCACGCCGTCATCATGCGCCGCCTCGGTGAAGCCCATGGAGATGCCGGCGCCGATGGCGGCGGCGAGGCCGACCAGCAGCGTGGTGGTCGAATTCTGGGTGGCGAAGGCGGTGGCGAAGATCGGCGCCAACGTCGAGACCGAGCCGTCCATCAGCCCGGCAAGGCCCGGCTGCACCCAGGTGAGCACGAATTGCCGGCGGGCGCGGTCGTCCTCCTCGGCGCGGGCGTCGCTCGTCCTGTGGCTCGCCTCCATGTGCTCGGCGAGGTCGTAATGCCGGCGCTCCTCCATGGCGAGGTCGCCGAGCAGCTTGCGGGTGGCCGGATCGGTGCTCGCCTGCGCGGCGCTGGTGTAGAAATCCGCCGCGTCGTCCTCCATGCGGGCGGCCTCCTGGCGGATGCGCTCGATGCCGAGATTCTCCACCAGCCAGACCGGCCGGCGTGAATAATAGCCGGCTACATGTTCCCGGCGGATCAGCGGGATGACCTTGCCGAAACGGGACTGGAACATCTCGATCAGGCGGCCGCGATGCACGTCCTCCTCGCCGGCCAGGGCGTCGAACGTGGCGGCGGTGTCGGGATAATCGTGGCGCAGCTTCTCGGCATAGGTGGCGTAGATGCGCCCGTCATCCTCCTCCGAGGAGATCGCCAGCGCGAGCACTTCCGCCTCCGACAGATCGGAAAAGCGGCGGCGATTGGCGAAGGAGGAGAACATGGCTCACCTTATTAGAATTATTCTAAACATTGAATAACGCAGGAATAGCGTAGGATCCGCGGGACTGCAACAGGCCGGCGCATGACCGGCCTCGCCGCCTGCCGCGGGGCGGCAGGGCGGAGTCGCCGTCCGTCGTGATCTCCCGTATCGCGCATGAATCCAGGGCTGGACTTCCCGCCATTCATCACTTAGGTATCTACCTAAGTATTTCGCTGATCCCAGGGAAGACCATGACTGCCACGCCCGCGGCCCTCGACGGCACGTTCCGCGCCCTTTCCGATCCGACCCGGCGTGCCGTGCTGGAGACGCTGGGACGCGGGCCGGCCTCGGTCAGCGACCTGGCCCGGCCGTTCGCGATGGCGCTGCCGAGCTTCCTCCAGCATCTGAAAGTGCTGGAGGACAGCGGGCTCGTCGCCACGCGCAAGGTGGGGCGGGTGCGCACCTGCAGCCTGCGGACGGAGCCGCTGACCGCCGCCGGCACATGGCTGGACAGCCAGCGCACGCTCTGGACCCGGCGGCTCGACCAGTTGGACGGGCTGCTCCTGCAACTCAACAACCGCGAGGAACCATCATGACCCTTCTGCCGACGACCGTGTTCGACCCGGAGCTCGACCTGGAGCTGAAGCGCGAGGTGGATGTGCCGCCGCATCTGGTCTGGCGCGCCTGGACGGAGCCGGAACTGCTGAAGCAGTGGTTCACCCCGGCGCCGTGGAGGACCACGGAATGCGAGCTGGACCTGCACCCCGGCGGCAAGTTCCGCACGGTGATGCGCGGCCCGGCGGGCGAGGAGCACGACAGCACCGGCTGCGTGCTGGCCGTGGTACCGCAGACGCTGCTGGTGTTCACCGACGCGCTCGGCCCCGGCTATCGTCCGCTCGCCACCGGATTCATGACCGCGTCGGTCTCCATCGCTCCGACGGCCACCGGCACGCTCTATATCGCCCGCGCCGTCCACAAGGACGCGGCGGGAAAGAAGCAGCATGAAGAGATGGGCTTCCACCAGGGCTGGGCCACCGCCCTCGACCAGCTGGTGGCGCTGGCCAGGACGCTCTGACGCCCCGCCAACCGGGACCGGCGAGGCGGCACGGCCCCGCCTCCTTCGGTTCCCCCCTGCCGGGCAGGCCGGCGGGACGATGCGTCGGGGGCGGCGCACGCCGCTCCCCTCACCGCTCGGTGAGCGCCAGCCGGGCGCCGAGCACGAGGAAGGCGGCGGCGAAACTGCGGCGCAGCCATGCCATCACCGCCGGGCGGGCGATCACCCGGTCGCGCACCGAGGCGGCGAACAGCCCATAGGCGGCAAAGACCACGAAGGTCATCGCCATGAACACGCCGGACAGTTCCATGAGGCGCGCGAGCGGATGCGCCTCGTCGGCCGCGATGAATTGCGGCAGGAACGACACGAAGAAGATCGACAGCTTCGGGTTGAGCAGATTGAGGAGGATGCCGTCGGCGATGATGCGCAGCGGCCGGCGGCGGCGGGTGTCGCCCTCCACCCGCAGCGGCCCGTCGGCCTTCAGGCTCCGCCACGCCATGTAGAGCAGATAGGCGACGCCGGCATATTTCACGCTTTCATAGGCAAGCGCGCTGGCATGGAGCAGCGCCGCGAGCCCCATCATCGCCGCGGCGAGATGCGGCACGATGCCGAGCGTGCAGGCGAAGGCGGCGAGCACGCTGGCGCGCCCGCCCTGCCCCAGCCCCGTCGACAGTGTGTAGACGGCGCCGATGCCCGGCGAGGCGACGACGATCAGCGTGACGAGCAGGAATTCGACGGACATGGGTGCGCTCCCGGTCGGCTATGCGCACACTATCGGCGGGAACAGGCGGATGCGACACCCGATAGCGCCGGCGATGGCCGGGGACGCCCCGCGGCTTCCGCCGCGAGCGGCTCAGGTGTCCGGGTCTTCGGTCTCGACATGGAAGGCGTGCAGCACATGGTGGATGATCGGCGCCATCACCACGCCGGTCGCCAGCACCACGACAAGGCCGGAGAAGATCGCGTAGCAGCCGGCGAATATCTTGCCTTGCGTCGTGGCCAGCGGCGCGAGCGGCCCCATGCCGGACAGGATCATCGCCGCATTGGCGAAGGCGTCCACCAGGTCCATGCCCTCGAAGCCGCGATAGCCGGCCATGCCGATGGCGAGACCGCCCAGCATGATGCCGAACCAGATGAGGATCGACCATGCCATGCGCCGCAGGAAGATGCGGCGCGAGATCAGCGGCTGGGTGATGCGCTCGAAGGGAAAGAAGCTCAGGCGCGACGCGGACCGGCTTTCCGGCGGAGCGGCTGAGACGGGACCGGCCTTGCGGCCGTTGCGTGCCATGCTCTTGCGCGCCATGAGGTTTTGCCTGCCAGAACGTTTGCCCGACGGTGCCGCCGACGGTGCAGCCGGCCCGATTCAGCTATAGCACGTCGGCGGCGGCGCGGGCGCAGGCACAGGCACAGGCGCACCGGGCCGGTGGCGTCTCCTATCCGGCAGCAGGTTCGGGCCGGCCCGCCGGCGCCGGCGCCGACGGAAGACGGCCACGTAGCTGCCTTTCCCAGGATGGCCGCCTTTTCCAGACAGCCGACGCCGCACACGCTGGCGTTGCAATTCTTGCTGACAACACCCTCATATGTTGCAATTATTAACAATACAACCAAAACGGGAGGGTGGCATGTCGAGTGAAAATACCAAGCGCATCCAGCAGGCCCTGAAGAATCTCGGCTTCAATCCCGGCGAGATCGACGGGATCTGGGGCCGGACGACCATCGGCGCGGTGAAGCGGTTTCAGGCCAAGGCCGGGCTCGAAGTGGACGGCGTGGTGGGACCGGCCACCAAGGCGGCGCTGTTCGGATCTCCCGCGCTGGCTCCGGTCGAGACCGACATGTCCGACCTCGTCTGGTTCCAGGAGGCGCTGAACCTTATCGGCACCGCCGAGGATCCCGGCCCCGGCAGCAACAAGAAGATCATCAAATGGGCCAAGGGCCTCGATATCGACTATGCCAGCGATGACATTCCCTGGTGCGGCCTGTTCGTCGCCCATTGCGTGGGGGCCACCCTGTCGGACGAGCCGCTGCCGGCGGCCCCGCTCGGGGCGCAGAACTGGAAACGCTTCGGCGATCGCTGCGACCCGACCGTCGGCGCCATCCTGGTGTTCTGGCGCGGCTCCCCGAGCAGCTCCCTCGGGCATGTGGGCTTCTATCGCGGCGAGGACGCCAGCGCCTACCACGTGCTGGGCGGCAACCAGTCCGACATGGTCAACACCACGCGCGTCGCCAAGAGCCGGCTGCTGGACGCGCGCTGGCCGAAGACCGGCCGCTTGCTGAAGAGCGAGATCCTCCTCGCCGATGCCGAGGGCGACCTGAGCCACAACGAGCAGTAGCCGCGTCGCAGCCCGCAACGACAAAGGCCGCGCGGTTTCCTGCGCGGCCTTTCATCATGTCGGAACAGCCGGCCTCAATTGTCGAGGAAGGACCGGAGCTTGCGGCTGCGCGAGGGGTGCTTGAGCTTGCGCAGCGCCTTGGCCTCGATCTGGCGGATGCGCTCGCGGGTGACCGAGAACTGCTGGCCGACCTCTTCCAGCGTGTGGTCGGTGTTCATGCCGATGCCGAAGCGCATGCGCAGCACGCGCTCCTCGCGCGGGGTGAGCGAGGCGAGCACGCGCGTCGTGGTCTCGCGCAGGTTGCTCTGGATCGCCGCGTCGATCGGCAGGATGGCGTTCTTGTCCTCGATGAAGTCGCCGAGATGGCTGTCCTCCTCGTCGCCGATCGGGGTTTCGAGCGAGATCGGCTCCTTGGCGATCTTCAGGACCTTGCGGACCTTTTCCAGCGGCATGCCGAGCTTCTCGGCCAGCTCTTCCGGGGTCGGCTCGCGGCCGATCTCGTGCAGCATCTGGCGCGAGGTGCGCACGATCTTGTTGATCGTCTCGATCATGTGCACCGGGATGCGGATGGTGCGGGCCTGATCGGCGATCGAGCGGGTGATCGCCTGCCGGATCCACCAGGTCGCGTAGGTCGAGAACTTGTAGCCGCGGCGATACTCGAACTTGTCGACCGCCTTCATCAGGCCGATATTGCCTTCCTGGATGAGGTCGAGGAACTGCAGGCCGCGATTGGTGTATTTCTTGGCGATGGAGATGACGAGGCGAAGGTTCGCCTCCACCATTTCCTTCTTGGCCTGGCGGGCTTCCTTCTCGCCCTTCTGCACCATCTGCACGATCTTGCGGAACTCGAGGATTTCGAGCCCGGTCTCGGTCGCCAGCGCATGGATTTCCGAGCGCAGGTCCTTGATGCCGTCCAGCTCCTGGCCGACGAAGCCCTTCCAGCCGCGCGAGGTGAGGTTCTTCACCCGGTTGATCCACTTGGGATCGAGCTCGTAGCCCTGGTACTGCTTGAGGAAGTCCTCACGCACAACGCCGAAGCTCTCGGCGAGGCGCATCAGCCGGCCTTCCAGCGACACAAGGCGCTTGTTGATGTCGTAGAGCTGCTCGACGAGGTTGTCGATGCGGGCCTGGTTCAGCGACAGCGACTTCACGTCGCCGATCAGCTGGTCCTTCAGCGTCTTGTACTTGCGGTCCTGCGAGGGCGAGAGGCTCTCGTTCTTGAGCTTCGACTCGACGTTCTGGTCCTGCAGGCGGCGCAGCTTCTTGTAGGCGTCGGCGATGCTGTCGAAGGTCTCCAGCACCTTCGGCTTGATCTCCGCTTCCATGGCGGCGAGGGAGAGCGAATTCTCCATGTCGTCGTCGTCATCGGCGGCGATGGTCTCGCCGAGAGTCGGCTCGCGGCCCTCGTCGGCGTCGGGCGCGATGGAGCCGCCCTCGACGATCGGGCCGTTCTTCGCCTCGGGACCGGCATAGGTCGCTTCGAGGTCGATGATGTCGCGCAGCAGGATCTTGCCTTCGACGAGTTCGTCGCGCCAGATGATGATGGCCTGGAAGGTGAGCGGGCTCTCGCACAGGCCGGCGATCATCGCCTCGCGGCCGGCCTCGATGCGCTTGGCGATGGCGATCTCGCCCTCGCGGGACAGCAGCTCGACCGAGCCCA
The DNA here is from genome assembly GCF_058809335.1 of Ancylobacter sp. GW821-FHT10E12. Lineage (NCBI taxonomy): Bacteria > Pseudomonadati > Pseudomonadota > Alphaproteobacteria > Hyphomicrobiales > Xanthobacteraceae > Ancylobacter > Ancylobacter sp. GW821-FHT10E12. Next base: position 120,023 of record NZ_JBXASN010000013.1, read on the forward strand.
TCTCGCGCAGATACATGCGCACCGGATCGTCGGTGCGCTCGCCGGGCTCGGACTTGGTCTCGGAACGGATGACCGCGCGGGGCGCCGCCTCGGCGATCTCGCCGCCGCTGCTCTCCTCGTCGTCCTCGCCGCCGCCGCTCTCGCCCTCTTCCTCGCCATCCGCCTCGGCCTCCTCGGCCTCGACGACGTTGATGCCCATCTCGTTGAGCATCGCGTAGATGTCCTCGATCTGGTCCGAGGTGTTCTGCTCCGAGGGGAGGACCTCGTTCAGTTCGTCATAGGTGACATAGCCGCGCTTCTTGGCGAGCTTGATCATCTTCCGGACCGCGGCGTCCGAAAGGTCGAGCAACGGGCTGTCCGGGGTATCGCCATCCTTTTCGGGGGCTTCGGTCGCTTCCGCTGCCTGCTTCGCCATGCGCGTGCTCCTTCGACCACCGGGGCCAAGCCCCCGGCCACGAGCGGCCCCGAACCCGGTGCCGCCTCACGAAATCCCGCCTGTCGAGAGACATCGGGCCGGACCTGCTCCGTTTACGACGCCAACCGTAAACGACCGCTTGCCCTGTCCGCCCGTCCCCCGCGCCGGCCGGGACAAAACCGACGCAAACAAGGGCCTCTCGCACCACGGCGACTTCACGCTCGCGGGCGGGTGACCCCTGATCTTCTCACATCGTCCGCGCCGGGCGACCCGACGCAGCGCCGAACCCCTCTACCAAAGCTTCGGTCCCGTCAAGTGCCGCGAGCTGTCTTTGTACGTCGAGGAACCGGGCCCAATTGATCTCGTCGGGCTCGTCGGCGAGGCGTTTCTCTGCCTCTTTCATGTCCTTAGATAGAGCGTGGGCGCGCCGGTGCAAGACCAGGCGCTGATGCCACCACAGCTCCACATCGGCCGGCGCCGCCTCGGCAAAGGCCGGCCAGTCGTGGCGCGGCACCGCCAGCGCGGCGAGCCGGCGGGCGAGATCGGCGAGCCCCTCGGCCTCGATGCGGGCGGCGAGGCTGGCCGCGTCGTCGGTCGCGCCGTCCATGTGGGCGGCGAGCAGCGCCCGGCGCAGCCGGTCGGTCTCCTTGTTGAGGAACGGCATGGCGGCCAGTTCCTCGGCGGCGCGGTCGAGCAGCCAGGGATGGTTCATCAGCGCGAACAGCAGCAGCGCCTCGTTGCGCGGCACCGCGGCGATCGCGCCCTGCATCAGCGCCGAGCGGCGCACGGATTCGCCGGAGACGGCATCGCGCGCCGGCGCGCCGCGATCGCCCCAGCTTTTTCCGCCCCAGTTCTTGCCGCCCGCATCCCGGCCCGGCCCCTTCCGTCCCTCGAACGGACGGCGGAAGCCGCCGGTCGCGGCGGCGGGCGAGACCAGCTTGCGGAAGCGCTCCATCAGGTCGGCGCGGTAATGCTTGCGCACCGTCTCGTCGCCGATCAGGCGGGCGATCTCGCCGATGCGCGCCTCCAGCGCGGCGCGGCGCTCGGGGGTGTCGTAGGTCGCGGTCTCGAGCTCGCGCGCCCACAGCACCTCGGCGAGCGGGCGGGCCTGCGACAGCACCGCCTCCATCGCCTCGCGCCCGCCGGCCCGTACGAGGTCGTCCGGGTCCTGCCCCTCGGGGAGCATGCCGAAGGACAGGCTCATGCCGGGCTTGAGATGCGGCAGCGCCAGGTCGACGGCACGGTAGGCGGCGCGGCGGCCGGCCTTGTCGCCGTCGAACAGCAGCAGCGGCTCGGGCGCCATGCGCCACAGCAGCGCCAGCTGCTCCTCGGTGAGCGCGGTGCCCAGCGGGGCGACCGCGCCCTCGTAGCCGGCCTCGACCATGGCGATGACGTCGACATAGCCTTCCACCGCGATGACGCGGGCACCCTTGTGCGCGGCGGCGCGGGCGTGGAAGCCGTTATAGAGCAGGGCGCCCTTGTGGAAGAGCGGCGTCTCGGGCGAGTTCAGGTATTTGGCGGAGACGTCCTTCTCCAGCGCCCGGCCGCCAAAGGCGACGACGCGCCCGCGCAGGTCGTGGATCGGGAACATCACCCGGTCGCGGAAGCGGTCATAGGGGACCGGGATGTCCTCGGCGGCGATCAGCAGGCCGGCCTCGACCATGTCCTCGACCGGGATGCCGCGGGCGCCGAGCGCTTCCTTGAGCGCGAAACGCTCCGGCAGCGCGTAGCCGAGGCGGAAGCGCGCCTGCGTCGACGGGCCGAGGTCGCGATCGGCGAGATAGCCGCGGCCCTTGGCGCCGGTGCGGCCCTGCAGCATCGCCTCGAAATATTTCGCCGCGAGCTCCATCACCTCGTGCAGCGTCTTGCGGCGGACCTCCTTCGCCTCCTCCTCGCGGGAGACGACGGGCATGGGAACGCCGGCCATGTTGGCGAGCCGCTCCACCGCCTCCGGGAAGGCGAGGCCCTCGGTCTCCATCAGGAAATCGAATTGGTCGCCGTGCTTGCCGGAGGAGAAGCAGTGATAGAAGCCCTTCTGATCGTTGACATAGAAGGACGGCGTCTTCTCGGCGTTGAACGGGGAGAGGCCGCGCCATTCCCGCCCCTGCTTCTTCAGCCGCACGCGCTTGCCCACCACCTCCGACAGCGGGAGGCGTTGGCGGATCTCGTCGAGGAACGAGGGCGGGAAGCGCATCGGTCGGTATCGCTGAACGGTGGACGTCACGAGTGACAGGCAAGAGCCGGGCCGACTGACGCTAGAGTCTACGCCGGAAAGGTCGATTCGCCGACCCGGCTTCGCGCGCGAAGGCCGACTCACCGGAGTGCCGCCCCCACTGTCCCCGTTATCCACGGTGGAAAAAAGGCGGAGAGCCGTCAACCGACCGGTTGATGATCCGGGCAAGCGCCCTGCGGGGAGCGCCTTCCGGGGGCGACCGGCATGCCTCAGCCGGCGGGGGCGACGCTCAGCTTGCCCTCGACGCCGTGCCGGGCGATCAGCCCGGCGACGAAGCCGGACGCCTTGGCCGCCTCGACGAAGCGGACGATCTCGCCGAGCGCGGCCTGCTTGGCCTTTGGCGTGCCGATGGCCTGCTGCACGCAAGCATACCGGCCGGGCAGCACCCGCCCTCCCGGCACGCGGGCGAGATCGGCGAGGAGGCCGGGACGCAGCCCGGCCAGCGCGTCGCGCCTGCTGGCGATGAAGTCGCCCAGCGCGTCGGCCATGCTGTCGGACGGCGCCAGCGTGGCATGGGCGATGTTGCGCTCCAGCCACAGGCCATAGGCGGTGCGGCGGGTCACGGCGATGCTGATGCCCGGCGCATCGACCTCGACGACCGACTGCAACGGCGATCCGGGCGGCACCAGATAGGTCGCCTCGATCTCGCAATAGGCCGGGGAGAAGCCGATCACCTCGGCCCGCTGCGGCTCGGCGCCGATGAGGGCGATGTCCCATTCGTCGCGCACGGCCGCGTCGGCGACGAGACCGGGCGAGGCATAGGGCACCAGCTCGAGCGCCACGCCGAGATGATCGGCGAAGGCACGCGCCATGTCGGGCGACACGCCGACCGGATCGCCCGTCTCGGTGCGTGCGGTCACCAGCAGGAAATTGGACAGGTTGATCCCGGCGCGCAGGACCCCGCCGGGGGCGAGAAGGTCGCGCGTGGCCGGCGACGGCGGATCGAGGTCGAGGCGAGAATTCATGGATCACCCGTGCCGGCAGGAAACGCCCGGAAAGCGAACGGCCGGAAAGCGAACGGCCGGCTGGGCACCCTGCCCGGCCGGCCCGCGCCTCAGGCGGTGAGCAGCGTCTTCACCGTGCCGCTGGCCTTGCCGAAATCCATCACGCCGGTATAGCGCTCCTTCAGCGCCGCCATGGTGCGGCCCATGTCCTTCAGCCCGTGCGCGTCGATCTCGGCGATCACCGCGGCGATGGCGGCCTGCGATTCGGCCTCGGTCATCTGCGTCGGCAGGAAGGACTGGATGACCTTGATTTCCTCGCGCTCCTGGGTGGAGAGGTCGGCGCGGCCGGCTTCCTCGTAGACCTTGGCGGATTCCTCGCGCTGCTTGATCATCTTGGTGAGCAGGCCGAGAATTTCGTCGTCCGAGAGCGGGTCTTTGCCATGGCCGCGCGCCTCGATATCGCGGTCCTTGATCGCCGCATTGATCAGGCGAAGCGTGCCGAGGCGCAGCTTGTCGCCGGCCTTCATCGATTCCTTGAGCGAAGTATTGATGGTGTCGCGCAGCACGTCTGCCCCTCTTAATTCCTGTGTTCGGGCGGCGACGCACCGCTGGCGCGCCGGCTCCAATCGCCCGAGACCTGTCAAATCCGCCCCGGCGGCCAGTATCGGCCGTCCTTGCCCCTGCTGCGCGCCGCGTTGAAGCAGCTCCGCGCTACAGGAAGAACCGATACGCAGCGTTGAGGCTGGCATCCGGCGCGGCAAGCGACTAATTAGGCCACACTCAAGCGAGGAACAAGACACATGAGCGGCAACGCAGCGGATGCGGCCAGCAGTGCGGCCACGAGTGCGGGTACTGGCGACGTGTGGGCCGAACCCCTTCCCACCGCGCTTCTCGTCCTGGCCGACGGCACCGTGCTGGAAGGCTTCGGGCTGGGCGCCACCGGCCATGCGGTCGGCGAGGTGTGCTTCAACACCGCGATGACCGGCTACCAGGAGGTTCTGACCGATCCCTCCTATGCCGGGCAGATCATCACTTTCACCTTCCCGCATATCGGCAATGTCGGCACCAACGAGGACGACATCGAGACCATCTCGATGGCCGGCGCCTCCGGCGTGCGCGGCGTGGTGGTGCACTCCGCCATCACCGATCCCTCCAACTATCGCGCCACCCGTCATTTCGACAATTGGCTGAAGGCGCGCGGCATCGTCGCGATTTCCGGCATCGACACCCGCGCGCTCACCGCGCTGATCCGCGACAAGGGCATGCCGAACGCGGTGATCGCCCATGCGGCGGACGGGAAATTCGACCTCCCCGCGCTCAAGCAGGAAGCCGCCGCGTGGCCGGGCCTCGTCGGCATGGACCTGGTGCCGATGGTGACCAGCGCCCAGCGCTTCGGCTGGGACGAGACGCCGTGGCAGTGGCCGGAGGGCTTTGGCCAGCAGACCGCGCCGGCGCACCACGTCGTCGCCATCGACTACGGCATCAAGCGCAACATCCTGCGCCTGCTCGCCCGCGTCGGCTGCAAGGTGACGGTGGTGCCGGCGACGACGTCGGCGCAGGAGATCCTGGCGCTGCAGCCGGACGGCGTGTTCCTCTCCAACGGCCCCGGCGACCCGGCGGCGACGGGGGAATATGCGGTGCCGGTGATCCGCGAGATCATCGAGCGCGGCGTGCCGACCTTCGGCATCTGCCTCGGCCACCAGATGCTCGGCCTCGCGGTGGGCGGGCGCACCATGAAGATGCACCAGGGCCATCACGGGGCGAACCACCCGGTGAAGGACATGACCACCGGCAAGGTCGAGATCACCTCGATGAACCACGGCTTCGCGGTCGACCGCGACAGCCTGCCGGCCACCGCGCAGGAAACGCATGTCTCGCTGTTCGACGGCTCCAATGCCGGCATCCAGCTGACCGACCGGCCGGTGTTCTCGGTGCAGTACCACCCCGAGGCGAGCCCCGGCCCGCAGGACAGCCACTACCTGTTCGACCGCTTCGTCGAGATGATCGCCAGGAACAAGAAGGCGGCGTGACGCCGCCTTCCATCACATGCCGGAACGCGTAAGGCGGGGCTGAGCCCCGCCTTTTTCGTCAATGGGTGCCGTCGTTGAGGATGGCGAAGACCTTCTCGTAGTCCCCGCGCGCCTCGGCGCCGCGCAGGAAGCCGACGCGCTGGACGCAGATCTCCGGCCCATGCGGATGCGCCTTCAGCAATTCGACCGTCTCGGCGATGAAGGCGTCGAGCGGCATCGAGTTCGGGTTCCGCGACTGGCCCGGCATGAGCTCGGTGGCAACCGCCGGCGGCGCGATCTCGATGACGCCGACCGAGCTGCCGGCAAGCTGGGCGCGCAGGCTCTGGCTCCAGGAATGGATCGCCGCCTTGGTGGCGTTATAGGTCGGCGTGATCACCAGCGGCACGAAGGCGAGGCCGGACGATACCGTCACCACCGTCGCCGAGGGCTGGCGGCGAAGATGCGGCAGCAGCGCCGCGGTGAGCCGGATCGGCCCGAGCAGGTTGGTGGCGATGATCGCCTCCGGCGTCGCGAGGTCCACCGGGTCGGCGGTGAGGTCCTCGGCGATCATGATGCCGGCATTGTGGATGACGACGTTGAGATCAGGAAAATCCGCCGTCACCTCGCCGGCGAAATCGGCGATCGCCCGCGCGTCCGCCACGTCGAGCACCCGGTACTCCATGCCGGGATTCGCGGCCACGGTCGCCTCCAGCGCCTGCTTGCGGCGGCCGGTGACGATGACCTTGTTGCCCTCGGCCTGCAGCGCCTCGGCGAGCGCCCGGCCGATGCCGGCATTGCCGCCGGTGATCAGGATGGTGTTGCCGCTGATATCCATTTTCGCCTCGCGAATGCTGGTGTTTCGGTCGGGCCCGGTTATAAGAGTTACACTTACCAATCGAAAGTAGGCACCTTTAAGTGCTGTAGTTACCCGAAGGAGAGTGTCGACATGAGCGCCCCGGCGACAGGCCCGATGCAGCCCGCCGCCCCGCCCCGCAGCGAGGCGGACGCACGCACGGCGGAGCTCGATCCCCGCGTCGAGGCGCTGGTGAACGAAGTGATCGGCCGCGTCGCCGATAAATGGACGATGATCGTGCTGGAGGTGCTGGCCGAGCACGGCGAATTGCGTTTCACCCGGATCGGCGAGCTCGCCGGCGGCATCAGCCAGAAGATGCTGACCCAGACGCTGCGGCAGATGGAGCGCGACGGGCTGGTGGTGCGCACCATCCACCCGGTGATCCCGCCCAAGGTCGAGTACCGGCTGACCGATCTCGGCTTCAGCCTCAGCGAGGCGTTCTGCGGCGTGTGGACATGGGCGGAGGCGAATCTGCAGCGCATCGAGCGCTCCCGCGCGGCGTTCGACGCGGCGAAGGCGGGATGAGACGGAACCGCCGGCCCGGCGCACGGTTCTGTTGGTGACCCGCCGGGAGCCTCGCATGACCACGCCCGAGCATCTGCGCTTTTCACCCTCCGCCGGGGTGCCGAACCATCCCGACCTGCCGGTGCTGATCTATCGCGCCGCCCTGCCGGCCGATGCCGCCCGTATCGAGCGGCGGCTCGGCGACAATGGCTGGGATTGCCGCTGGCGCGACGGCATCTTCGACTATCACCACTTCCACACCACGGCGCATGAGGCGCTGGCGGTCGCCCGCGGCACCGCGCGGGTGCTGATCGGCGGCGAAGGCGGCGCCAGATTGCGGCTCGGGCCGGGCGACGTGCTGGTGCTGCCGGCCGGCACCGGCCACAGGCGGCTGGAAGCCAGCGCCGATTTCCTCGTCGTCGGCGCTTATCCGCCGGGGCAGGACTACGAGATCGAAACCCCGGTGGCGACGGGGCTGGATGCGGCGCTGGCGCGCATCCGTGCCGTCAAGCTGCCGGAGAGCGATCCGGTGGAAGGAAGCGAGGGCCCGCTGATGCAATTGTGGAAGGGCTGACCCGCTCCATGCCCCGCGCGCGCGGCCGCAAGCCGCGGGACAACCCACAGCCGCCCTTCCCCCTCGCGGGAATCTGGTTTAAGGGAAGCCCCCAATTGCGGGGGAGCCCTCCGCCAACAAACTGATCCGGGTGCACCCAGGACGCGTCGCAAACGGGTCCTTTTTCGTGCGCCCGGTCAAATGCGCGAGCCGCACGGGATCCGATGCCGAAACGCACAGATATTTCCACCATCCTCATTATCGGCGCCGGCCCCATCGTCATCGGCCAGGCCTGCGAGTTCGATTATTCCGGCACCCAGGCGTGCAAGACCCTCAAGGCCGAGGGCTACCGCGTGGTGCTGGTGAACTCCAATCCGGCGACCATCATGACGGACCCGGATCTCGCCGATTCCACCTATATCGAGCCGATTACCCCCGAGATCGTCGCCAAGATCATCGCCAGGGAGCGCCATGTCGCGCCCGGCGGCTTCGCGCTGCTGCCGACCATGGGCGGCCAGACGGCGCTGAACTGCGCGCTGTCGCTGCGCAAGATGGGCGTGCTCGACGAATTCGACGTCGAGATGATCGGCGCCACCGCCGAGGCCATCGACAAGGCCGAGGACCGCGAGCTGTTCCGCGACGCCATGACCAAGATCGGTCTCGACACGCCGCGCTCAAGACAGATCAAGACGTTACCGCAGGCTCTTGAAGCTTTGGATGAGATCGGCCTGCCGGCGATCATCCGCCCGTCCTTCACCATGGGCGGCCAGGGCGGCGGCATCGCCTACAACAAGTCCGAATATATCGAGATCATCGAGCGCGGCATCGACGCCTCCCCCACCAACGAGGTGCTGGTGGAGGAAAGCGTGCTCGGCTGGAAGGAATACGAGATGGAGGTCGTCCGCGACAAGGCGGACAACTGCATCATCGTCTGCTCCATCGAGAACATCGACCCGATGGGCGTGCATACCGGCGATTCGATCACCGTCGCCCCGGCGCTGACGCTGACCGACAAGGAATACCAGATCATGCGCGACGCCTCGCTGGCGGTGCTGCGCGAGATCGGGGTGGAGACCGGCGGCTCCAACGTGCAGTTCGCCGTCGACCCGGAGACGGGCCGGATGATCGTCATCGAGATGAATCCGCGCGTCTCGCGCTCCTCGGCGCTGGCCTCCAAGGCGACCGGCTTCCCGATCGCCAAGGTCGCCGCGCGGCTCGCGGTCGGCTACACGCTGGACGAGATCGCCAACGACATCACCGGCGGCGCCACCCCGGCCTCGTTCGAGCCGACCATCGACTACGTCGTCACCAAGATCCCCCGCTTCGCCTTCGAGAAGTTCCCCGGCGCCGACCCGGTGCTGACCACCTCGATGAAGTCGGTCGGCGAGGCGATGGCCATCGGCCGCACCTTCCAGGAAAGCCTGCAGAAGGCGCTGCGCTCGCTGGAGACCGGCCTCAACGGCCTCGACGAGATCGAGATCGAGGGCCTCGGCCAAGGCGACGACAAGAACGCCATCCGCGCCGCCATCGGCACGCCGACGCCGAACCGGCTGCTGCAGGTGGCGCAGGCGATGCGGCTCGGGCTCACCAACGAGACCATCCACGCCGGCTGCAAGATCGACCCGTGGTTCCTCGACCAGATCCGCGAGATCGTCGACACCGAGGCGAAGATCCGCGCCCATGGCCTGCCGAAGACCGCCGGCGCCTTCCGCCGGCTGAAGGCGATGGGCTTTTCCGACCAGCGCCTCGCCACCCTCACCCGCCAGCACGAGGCGGACGTGTCCGGGCTCAGGCGCTCGCTCGACGTGCGGCCGGCCTATAAGCGCATCGACACCTGCGCCGCCGAATTCGCCGCGCCGACCCCCTATATGTACTCGACCTACGAGACGCCGTTCGCCGGCGTGCTCGCCGACGAATCGCGCCCCACCGACCGGACGAAGATCGTCATTCTCGGCGGCGGGCCGAACCGCATCGGCCAGGGCATCGAGTTCGACTATTGCTGCTGCCACGCCGCCTTCGCGCTGAAGGATGCCGGGTACGAGACCATCATGGTCAACTGCAACCCGGAGACGGTGTCCACCGACTACGACACCTCGGACCGGCTGTATTTCGAGCCGCTGACCGCCGAGGACGTGATCGAGATCCTGGAGCGCGAGCGCGCCAACGGCACGCTGCACGGGGTGATCGTGCAGTTCGGCGGCCAGACGCCGCTCAAGCTCGCCCGCGCGCTCGAAGAGGCCGATATCCCGATCCTCGGCACCTCGCCGGACGCCATCGACCTCGCCGAGGACCGTGACCGCTTCAAGACGCTGCTCGACAAGCTGAAGCTGAAGCAGCCGGCCAACGGCATCGCCTATTCGGTGGAGCAGGCGCGCCTCGTCACCGCCGATCTCGGCTACCCGCTGGTGGTGCGCCCCTCCTATGTGCTGGGCGGCCGGGCGATGCAGATCATCCACGAGGAGGCGCAGCTCGGCGACTACCTGCTCGGCACGCTGCCCGAGCTGGTGCCGAACGAGGTCAAGGCGCGCTACCCGAACGACAAGACCGGGCAGATCAACACCCTGCTCGGCAAGAACCCGCTGCTGTTCGACCGCTATCTCTCGGACGCCATCGAGGTCGACGTCGACTGCCTCGCCGACGGCACCGACACCTTCGTGTGCGGCATCATGGAGCATATCGAGGAGGCCGGCATCCATTCGGGCGACAGCGCCTGCTCGCTGCCGCCGCATTCGCTGTCGGCGGAAACCATCGCCGAGCTCGAGTCGCAGACGCGCCGGATGGCGCTGGCGCTCGGCGTCGGCGGGCTGATGAACGTGCAATACGCCATCAAGGACGGCGTCATCCACGTCCTCGAAGTCAACCCGCGCGCGTCGCGCACCGTGCCGTTCGTCGCCAAGGTGATCGGCGAGCCGATCGCCAAGATCGCCGCCCGAATCATGGCCGGCGAGAAGCTGGCAAGCTTCGGCCTGAAGCCGGCGGTGCTGGGTCATGTGGCGGTGAAGGAGGCGGTGTTCCCCTTCGCCCGCTTCCCCGGCGTCGACACGGTGCTCGGCCCGGAAATGCGCTCCACCGGCGAGGTGATGGGCCTCGACCGCTCCTTCGAGGTGGCCTTCGCCAAGAGCCAGCTCGGCGGCGGCACCAAGGTGCCGAAATCCGGCACGGTGTTCATCTCGGTGCGCGAGGACGACAAGCCCCGCATCCTCGACACCGCGCGGCTGCTGGCCTCGCTCGGCTTCAAGGTGCTCGCCACGTCCGGCACCCAGCGCTATCTCGCCGAGAACGGCATCGCGGCGACCAAGATCAACAAGGTGCTGGAAGGCCGGCCGCATATCGTCGACACCATCAAGAACGGCGACGTGCAGCTGGTGTTCAACACCACCGAGGGCGCGCAGGCGCTGGCGGACAGTCGCTCGCTGCGGCGCGCCGCCCTCTTGCACAAAGTGCCGTATTACACCACGCTGTCCGGAGCCATCGCAGCGGCGCGCGGGATCAAGGCCTATATCGGCGGCGATCTTGAGGTGCGGGCGCTGCAGGACTATTTCAAACACGACCGGGCCTGACATCGCGCCTCGCGAGACAGCTCCGGCCGACAACAGACAGACACCAGCCCGACGCGAAGGCCCTTTCGCCGAACCGAGGCGGCAGGACCTTTCGCGGGGGCTGCGTTTGCTTTTTTGGGAGGTCAGACAAGACCTATGGAAAAGTTTCCGATGACCGCCGGCGGCTTTGCCGCGCTCGAAGTGGAGTTCAAGCATCGCCAGCAGGTGGAGCGCCCGCGCATCATCGCCGCGATCTCCGAGGCGCGCGCGCATGGCGACCTTTCCGAGAACGCCGAATATCACGCCGCCAAGGAACAGCAGGCGCTGAACGAAGGCCGGATCGCCGAGCTGGAAGACAAGCTGTCCCGCGCCGAGATCATCGACGTCGCCAAGCTTTCCGGCGACGTGGTGAAGTTCGGCGCCACGGTGAAGCTCATCGACGAAGACACCGACGAGGAGCGGGTGTGGCAGATCGTCGGCGACATGGAAGCCGACGCCAAGGCCGGCCGCATCTCCATTTCCTCGCCCATGGCCCGCGCGCTGATCGGCAAGAAGCAGGGCACCTCGGTGGAAGTGGTGACGCCCAAGGGCGCCCGCTCCTACGAGATCGCCGACGTGCGCTTCGCCTGACATCCCCGCCACGATGCGCCGCGACCTCGATCCGACGCCCGATCCGGCGCAATTCCCGGATCCGGCGCTCGTCGAGGCCGTCGCGCCCAATCTGAAGCGGCGGCTCTCCGGCGTCACCTCGACGCTGGAGCGCGTGGTGCCGGTGCAGGCGCGGCGGATCCGCATCGCCGCGCTGGGGCCGAAGCTCGCCGCCGGCGTGCCGCGCATCGGCTGGACGGGGCTGGCGCATTTCTGGCGCGCTCCGCCCGGCCGGCCGGCGCGGATCTGGCACGCGCGGCGCAATATCGAGATGCTGACCGGCGTCGTCCTGCGCGATCTGCTGCGCATGAAGCTGCGGCTGGTCTTCACCTCGGCCTCGCAGCGCCACCATACCGGCTGGACGCGGTTCCTGATCTCGCGGATGGATGGGGTGATCTCCACCTCCGCGCGCACCGCCGCCTATCTCAGATGCCCCTCCACGATCATCCATCACGGCATCGACGCGCAGGTGTTCCGCCCGGCGGAGGACCGCGCGGCGGCGCGGGCGGCGCTGGGGCTGCCGGATCTCAGGATGATCGGCTGTTTCGGGCGCATCCGCGCGCAGAAGGGCACCGACGTGTTCGTCGACGCACTCATCCGCGTGCTGCCCGGCCATCCCGGCTGGGGCGGCGTGGTGCTCGGCCGCGCGCTCGGCAAGGACCAGGCCTTCCTCGACGGGCTGAAGGCGAAGGTGGCGGCGGCGGGGCTGGCCGATCGCCTCCTGTTTCCCGGTGAGGTCGAGACCTCGGCGACGCCGGACTGGTATCGCGCACTCGACCTCTATGTCGCGCCGCAGCGCTGGGAAGGCTTCGGGGTGACGCCGATCGAGGCGATGGCCTGCGGGGTGCCGGTGATCGCCACCCGCGTCGGCGCCTTCGAGGAGCTTATAATCGAGAGCATGACCGGCGCGCTGGTCCCACCCGGCGACGGCGAGGCGATGGCGGAGGCGGTGGCGGACTATCTTTCCAGGGACGAGGCCGGGCGGGCGGCGATGCAGGCGGCGGCGCGGGCGCATGCGGTCGCCGACTTCTCGCTGGAGCGCGAGGCGGCCAGGATCAACGCCGTCTACGAGGCGGTCTGGCGTTCCTGATCACGCTTGGCGAAAGCCGCGCGCGTGCCTTCCAGCCCGCGCTCCCAATAGGCGCGCACCCAGTCGACCGGGCCGTAGCCGGGCCGGTTGCGGGTGCCCCAGGCGCCGACATCGGCGCGGGCGACCTCGCTCGGCTTCGGCACGCCGTGGAAGACCACCAGCGGCGCGGTGGCCGGCTTGCGGGCGGTCCTGAAGACGAGATTGAGCGGCCGGTGCGGCACGCAATGGCGGCGGAAGGAGACGGCGAAGCGCTCCGGGAAATAATGCCGCCCCTGCGCCTTGATGCCGATATAGAGCTGGTCGTTCTTGGCGAGCGCATAGGCGCGCTCGGGATCGGCCATCGCCTCCAGATAGAGATGGTCCTGCTCGCCCGGCCGCCAGGCGACCATGGAACTCTGCGCGCCGCGGTCCGGGCGCAGGGAGACCGGCAGCAATTCCCAGATGCTCGGGTTCCATTCGCGCAGGATGTGCAGGCCGGGAGTGGCGCGCGCATGGGCGATGATCGGGTCGAGCGACCCCAGGATCACCACGTCGAGATCGAGATAGAGCGCGAGATCGACGCCGGCGAGCAGGCCGGGCGCGAACATGCCGAGCTTCGGCCAGCAGCCGCGCCAGCGCAGGGCGAGCGCGCCGGTGCCGGGCAGGTCGGCGGTCTCGACCTCGGGGCGCAATCCGTCCGGCCGGTCGGTGAGGCAGATGAAGCGGAACGGCTCGCCCACATGGTCGCGCACGCCCTGATAGAGGATGTTCACATCCTCCGCCGGGTAGGCCTCTCCCCATTTCAGGCAGATGACGGCGAGCATCAGGCACGGCTCCGGGGTTCGGGAACGGGCAGGTCCGGCAAATCCAGCCCAAGGACCGGGGCGATGGCGCGGGCAAGAATGTCGCGCGCATCCTCGGTCGGCGGCGCCAGGCGGGTGAGCGTCGCGGCGAACTGCTCGGGAGTGACGCTGGCCATCGGCAGGATGGCGAGGTGCGGACCCGTCATGCCGGCAATGATCTCGTTGGCGTAGTGCTTGTGCACCACGCGGGACTTGAGCCCGACCACCGGCCGGCGCGCCGCGAGCCCCTCGGCGAGCATGCTCATCGAATCCTCGGTGACGACGACGGCGTCGGCGCCGAACAGCGCCCGCACCGAGCCGGGGCCGGCGCTGCGGTAGTCGACATATTCGGCAACCGCTCCGGTGGCGGCCAGCCGGGCGAAGCGGTCGGCCACCGCCTCCGGCGTGCGGCGCGAGGTGGAGACCCGCCAGCGCACGCCGTAGCGCTCGGCGACCGCCGGCACGAAGGCGAGCAGCGCGTCCCATTCAGTCTCGGGGAATTCGCGGCGATAGGCCGAGCCGCCGACCAGCAAGGCGAGCGAGGCACCCTGCAGCGACGCGACATCGGCCAGGAGGCGCGGCGGCGGATAGGCGTCGGGATCGACGGTGCAGGGGATCGGCGCATAGGCGGCGCCGCGATCGCCGGCCTGCCGCGGCGAGGAGACGATATTGAGCGCGACGGCGCTCGCGTCATAGCCGTCGATGCCGCCGGAGACGATGAAGGGCGCGTTGTCGAAATGACGCGAGAGGAGGATGCCGGCGGCGATGGTCGGCCGGCCGGAGGCGACGATGATGTCGGGCCGGGCCACCGCCGACAGGTCGATGCCGTACAGCCAGTTCAGCCAGAAGCGGGCGTCGCGGCCGGCACGGCGCATGACCAGCTTGCGGATATCGTCGCGCGCCCAGCCGGCCGGGCGCACCTCGACGCGCTGCACCTCGGTGGCGGTCAGACGGGCGACGGCGAGCGCCAGCCCCTCGGCCTGGTTGGAATGGCCGGGCTTGACATCGCGCAGGATGAGAACCCGTTTCACGCCGCCCGCCCCGCGCCGAGGAAGCGGCGGCCGAACCAGGTGCGCAGCCGTTTCAGCCTGCGCACCCGCTTCTCGATCTTGCGCGACAGCCGGGTCTTCATCCGCGCATTGGCGAAGGGGGTTCGGGCGCGGTGGGCGAGGAAGCGGCCGCGGGCGGGATGGTCGCAATCGGCGTAGTTCGGCTTCACCTGGCCGATGAAATGGATGATGGCGGCCTCGTCCCAGTCGACCGCATCGCCCTCGTAGCGGCCCTTGACCAGCCGGCGATGCAGGTTCCAGCGCTCGTCGAGCGCCAGCCACTGCCCGCGCAGGGTGCCGTTGAGCGCATCCTGGTCCATCATCGGCAGGTTCGGATGCGCGGCGGCGAAGGCCATCACCTTGTCCGACAGGTCGGCGCGCCGCCAGGCATCGAGATCGATCAGCAGCACGCCGCTGTTGAAATAGCGCATCTCGCCGGGCAGGCCGATGGCGCGGTTGCGCTCGGCATGACGCTCGGGATCGAGCCGGGCGATGTCGTCCACCGCCGCCACCGCGAAACCCTGCATCGGCAAGGCCTCCAGCGGCGCGAGCGGGGCGTTGACGAGGGTGTCGCAATCGACATAGAGCAGCCGCCCGGTCGCCTCCGGCAGCAGCAGCGGCATCAGGATGCGGGCATAGGCGGTGCGCGAGAGATGGTGGTTGACCGGCCGCGCCCCGAAATGGCGGGCCATCTCGTCGGCGAGCTCGACGAATTCGATATCGGCGCGGCCGTAGCTGGCGCGCATCCGCTCGCGGTCCTCCGGGCTCACCTTGTCGCAGAACACCACGACCCGCTCGACCTCCGCGCCCGCATTCGCCGCCAACGAGGCGAGCAGCACCGCGGTGAGCTCGACATAGGCGGCATCGGTCGCGGTGGCGAGGATCACGACGACGACCCGTCCATGGGGACGATGGCGGCGTCCTTGGTCTGCTTGAGGGTGAGCGCGGTCTTCACCTTGCTGACATTCGGCGCGCTGGTCAGCTCCAGCACGAAATTCTGGAACGAGCGCAGGTCCGGCGCGACGCAGAGCAGCAGGAAATCGGTCTCGCCCGACAGCATCCAGCAGGAGCGCACCAGCGGCCAGCGGTCGACCTGCTCGGCGAAGGCGGTGAGGTCGGCCTCGGCCTGGCTGACCAGATGCACCATGGCGAAGCCCTGGAGGTCGAAGCCGAGCGATTTCTCGTCGAGCAGGGCGCGGTAGCCCTTGATGATGCCCTCCTCCTCCAGCGACCGCACCCGGCGCAGGCAGGGCGGAGCGGAAATGCCGACCCGCTGCGAGAGCTCGACATTGGTGATGCGGCCATCCCCCTGCAGTTCGCGCAGGATGTTCCAGTCGATCGTGTCGATGCGGCGCGCCAAACCGGCCTCCTTCATGGGGCGGGATCCGGCCCGCACCCGGCGCGCACCATAGAGGAGCGGCCGGACAGCGCAATAATGTTTCAAGATGCGACACGCAATCTTACCATTGGACAACTTTGGGATAAGCTACGAGCCGCTTGCAGAGCAGGGGGCGAGCCCCTACATTTTCGCATGGCTGGCGGATGCGTCCGGCACGCCTCTTGCGGCCGAGGCCGGTACAGGCCAGATGCAGCATCCTGAAGGAGCGGCCGGTGCCGCTCCACGCGAATTGCGAGTGCTTTCCATGTCGGCGGCCCTTTCGTCCGCATCCAGCCCGGCAACCCGAGCGAAGGTGGTGATCATCGGCTCCGGCCCGGCCGGCTACACCGCCGCGATCTATGCCGCGCGCGCCATGCTCGAACCGGTGCTGATCCAGGGCATCCAGCCCGGCGGCCAGCTCACCATCACCACCGATGTCGAGAATTATCCCGGCTTCGCCGACCCGATCCAGGGTCCCTGGCTGATGGAGCAGATGCAGGCGCAGGCCGAGCACATGGGCACGCGCATCGTCAACGACCTGGTGACGAAGGCGGACTTCTCCTCGCGCCCGTTCCGGCTGGAGACCGATTCCGGGCAGGTGTGGATCGCCGAGACGGTGATTCTCGCCACCGGCGCACAGGCGCGCTGGCTCGACCTGCCCTCCGAGCAGGCCTATCGCGGCTTCGGCGTCTCCGCCTGCGCCACCTGCGACGGCTTCTTCTATCGCGGCAAGGAGGTCTTCGTGATCGGCGGCGGCAATACCGCGGTCGAGGAAGCGCTGTTCCTCACCAATTTCGCCTCCAAGGTGACGGTGGTGCACCGGCGCGACAGCTTCCGCGCCGAACGCATCCTGCAGGACCGGCTGTTCGCCCATCCCAAGGTCGAGGTGGTGTGGAACTCGGCGCTGCACGAGGTGAAGGGCGAGGACGAGCCGACCAAGGTGACCGGCGTCGTCCTGAAGAATGTCGAGACCGGTGCCTTCAGCGAGCGCAAGGCGGACGGCGTGTTCATCGCCATCGGCCACGCGCCGGCCACCGAGCTGGTCGCCGGGCAGCTGAAGCTGAAGCCGAGCGGCTATGTGTGGACCGCCCCCTATTCCACCGCCACCTCGGTCGAGGGCGTGTTCGCCGCCGGCGACGTGGCGGACGATACGTTCCGGCAGGCGGTGACCGCCGCCGGGATGGGCTGCATGGCGGCACTGGAAGCCGAGCGCTTCATCGCCGCGCGCCACCCCCTCGCGCACGCCGCGGAGTGACAATGGACGGATCGAAGGCACGGGCGCGCGACATGGACTGGGACAAACTCAAGGTCTTCCACGTCGCGGCGGAAGCTGGGTCCTTCACCCATGCCGGCGAGGTGCTGGGCCTGTCGCAATCGGCGGTGAGCCGCCAGGTCTCGGCGCTGGAGCAGGAACTCAACATCCCGCTGTTCCATCGCCATGCCCGCGGGCTGATCCTGACCGAGCAGGGCGATCTGCTCTACCGCACCGCCCATGAAGTGTTCATGAAGCTGGAGGCGGCCCGCGCGAAGCTCACCGACAGCCGCGAGAAGCCGAACGGCGAATTGCGCGTGACCACCACGATGGGCCTCGGCACCCATTGGCTGACGGCGCGCATCGGCGAGTTCCTCGAACTCTATCCCGACATCCGCATCACGCTGATCCTGACCGACGACGAGCTCGACCTTGCCATGCGCGAGGCCGACGTCGCCATCCGCCTGCGCCAGCCGGTGCAGCCGGACCTGATCCAGCGCAAGCTGTTCACCGTGCATTTCCACGCCTTCGCCTCGGCGGAATATCTCAAGCGCAACGGCCACCCGCGCACGCTGGACGAGCTGGAGAAGCACCGCATCATCCTGCTGGGCGGCCCGATCCCCTCCTATTTCCAGGCGCTGAACTGGCTGGAGCGGGCCGGCATCGAGGACGGCCAGGAAGGGCGCATTCCGGCGCTCTCGGTCAATAACGTGCTCGGCCTGAAGCGCGCGGTGGAGCGCGGGGTCGGCATCGGCATCGTGCCGGACTACCTGCTGGAGGATTCCGCGACGCTGGTGCAGCTCTTCGCCGAGCGGCCGACGCCGACGCTGGAAGCCTATTTCGTCTACCCCCAGGAAATGCGCTCGGTGGCGCGAATCCAGGTGTTCCGCGACTTCCTCGTCGCCAAGGCGCAGCGCTGGAATTTCTGACGGCTTCCGATATCGCCCGATTTTTGTGCACCCGCCGCGCCTGGCGCGCGGAAGAGGCAGGCCTCATTATGACCGAAAGTACAAAAACAGGCGCAAACTGCGCCGGGTTTGTTAGAAAAACGTCATAGATTACCGTTTTGCGACCGATAATTGCCGCTGCCCGCTAAACGCATGCCTGCCATGCGGGCATACTTCATTGCCAAATGCCTCATGAACAGTCATATCACGTCGTGACGCTGCAGCACTGAGTGCTTCAGCTGTTCCCCTCTGGAAGGTCGTCGCTCAGGCGACGAAACTCAGCCGGGCTCTTTTGAGCCCGGCTTTTTTCTTTCAGACGCCGAGAATGTTCTCGATCATGCGGCCGGCGACCTCGCGCTCGGCATAGACCACCAGATCGGCACCGCGGGCGCGCAGATGCTCCACGCCGTCCTCGCTATGGGCGCGGGCGGTGATGAACAGGTCGCGGCGCATGCGACGGGCAGCCTCGATGAAGGCCCCTCCCTGCAGCTCGTCCGGCACGGTGACCATCAGCATGCGCGCCCCGGCGATGCCGGCGCCCTGCAGCACCTCGACGGGCGTGCCGACGGCGACCACGCCGCGTCCTCCCTGGCGCCGCCAGCCCTCGATCTTCAGCCGGTCCTGGCCGACGACGACCAGCGGCACCTTGGCATCCATGAGCTGGCCGGCAATGGCCGATCCGACCCGCCCGAGGCCGATCAGGATGACCGGGCCGTCGCCATGCGGCTGGTGCGGGCCGTAGACCTCGTCGGCCAACGGCGATTCGGCCTGTTCGCCGCCGGCCTCGCTGCGGCGCAGCCAGAGCTCGGCGACCTTGAAGGCGAAGGGATTGAGGGCGATGGAGATCATCGCGCCGGCGACGATGAGGTCGCGCGCCTCCTTCGGCACCAGCCCCTCGTCGATGCCGAGGCCAACCAGGATGAAGGAGAACTCGCCGATCTGCGCCAGGCTCGCCGCCACCATCGCCGCCATGCCCCGCGACCGCCCGAGCTGCCGTACCAGCACCATCGCCGCCGCCGACTTGATGAACAGGATGACGGTCAGCACCGCCGCCACGTCGAGCGGCCGGCGCAGGAGGATGCTCGGGTCGAACAACATGCCGACCGAGACGAAGAACAGCACCGCGAACGCGTCGCGCAGCGGCAGCGAGCCTTCCGCCGCGCGGTGGCTGAGGTCGGATTCCCCCAGCACCAGCCCGGCGAAGAAGGCGCCGAGCGCGAAGGACACGCCGAACAGCAGCGCCGAGCCATAGGCGATGCCGAGCGCGGTGCCGAGCACCGACAGGGTGAACAATTCGCGCGAGCCGGTGCGCGCGACCCGCTCCAGCATCCAAGGGATGACCCGCCGCCCGACCACCAGCATCAGCGCCACGAACAGCGCCACGGCCCCGAGCGTGGTGCCGATGGAGGCGGACAGGCCGGCGAGATCCGTCCCCTCCCCCTGCGCGATGCCGGCCAGCGCCGGCAGCAGCACCAGCACCAGCACCATGGCGAGATCTTCCACCACCAGCCAGGCGACGGCGATGCGGCCGTTCTCGGTCTCCACCGCCCGCTGCTCCTCCAGCGCGCGCAGCAGCACCACCGTACTCGCCACCGACAGCGACAGCCCGAAGACGAAGCCGCCGGCGACGCTCCAGCCCCAGAGCACGGCAAGGCCGAGGCCGACGAGACTGGCGACGGCGATCTGCGCCACCGCGCCGGGCACGGCGACGCGCCAGACGCGGAGGAGGTCGCGCGGGGTGAAGTGCAGCCCGACGCCGAACATCAGCAGGATGATGCCGAGTTCGGCGAGCTGCGGGGCGAGCGAGGTGTCGGCGACGAAGCCGGGCGTGTAGGGGCCGACCGCGAGGCCGGCGACGAGGTAGCCGACAAGGGGCGACAGCCGCAGCCGCGTCGCCAGATAGCCGAAGATCGCCGCCAGAACGAAAGCCAGGCAGACGGTGGCGATCAGCGGCACCTGATGCGGCATTGCGCGGCGGCTCCCTTGCGCGTGACGGTGGAGGGGAGCCCGGCGGCGATGGCCGGAACGCGGTCGGCCGGGCGGTTGCGGACAGGCGCTCCGAAGCGGTCCGCCACGCAAGGTGGCCGCCCGCGGCGCCGGAGGCAAGCGCCGCGGGACGGGGAGCCGACGATTTCCGGCGGAAGCGCCGGCCGTGCCGGCTACATGAACAGCTTCTCGGTCTTCTCCATGCCGGCATAGAGGCCGGCGACCTGCTCGCCATATCCATTGTAGATGACGGTCGGGCGGCGCTCGCCGGTGCCGATGTCGCGCTCGGTGGCCTGGCTCCAGCGCGGATGCGACACGGCCGGGTTCACATTGGCCCAGAAGCCGTATTCGCGGCCCTGGACCTGCTCCCACAGCCCGACCGGGCGCTTGTCGACGAAGGAGATGCGCACGATCGACTTCACCGACTTGAAGCCGTATTTCCACGGCAGCGCGAGACGCAGCGGCGCGCCGAACTGATTGGGCGCCGGCTTGCCATAGACGCCGGTGACGAAGAAGGCGAGGTCGTTCATCCCCTCCTCCATGGTCACGCCCTCGATATAGGGCCAGGGATAGACGAAGCTGTTCTGGCCGATCGCCACCTTCGGGTTCACGAAGGTCTCCATGCGGATGAACTTGGCGCCGGAGAGCGGCTTGGCCCAGGAGATCAACTCGCGCACCGGAAAGCCGGTCCACGGCACCGCCATCGACCACGCCTCGACGCAGCGGTGGCGGTAGAGGCGCTCCTCCAGCGGCATGGCGCGGATGATGTCGTCGATGCCGACCTCGCGCTCCTTCTCGACCATGCCGTCGATCTTCACCACCCACGGACGGCGCGGCATGCGCTCGGCGATGTCGGCGACCTGGTAGTTGCGGCGGTCGGAGCCGAATTCATAGAAATTGTTGTAATTGCTGGAAATGTCTTCCGGCGTGACCGGCCGGTCGAGGGTGAAGGCCTCATTACGCCGGGCGGGATAGAGATCCCTGGTCGGGTCATTGGCCGGATCGCCGGGCGCCGTGGCGGCCGCGGCCGGCCCGCCGAGCCCGGCGGCGGCGAGGAGGCCGGCGCCGGCGCCGAGCAGATGCCGGCGCGACAGATAGACGGATTCCGGGGTGGCGGCACTCTCCGGCAGTTCCCACGAGCGGCGGCGGCGGATCAGCATGGTTGTCTCCCATCGGCTGCGATACCGAAGATACGTCCGCCGGCGCCCGATATTACAGCCCCGCCCTTCAACTCCTCGTGCGATGGCACGCAGGACCCGGGCACGCAGGACCCGGAAACGCAAACGGCCCGGCGTCGGGTGACGCCGGGCCGTCGCGCACGAGGCGGAAAGGATCAGTTGGAGCGGAGCACCAGGCTGCCGACGCCGACGGCGAGGTTGACGCCGGTCTGGCCTTCGACGCTGAAGGGCTGCAGCGCGATGGTGTTCTTGGAGCCGCCGAGCAGGGCGTTGCCGCCGATGCCGACGCCGAGCGCGACGCTGCCCGACACGCCGGCATATTTGCCGGCGAGGTCGCTGAAGGCGACCTGGGTGGTCGGCGCGAACACCGCCCAGACCAGCGAGTTGCGGCCGGTCACGCCGATGTCGAGGCCCCAGCGGCGGATGGTGCCCTCATAGGCGAAGCGCACGCCGCGGCGGGTGACGAACCAGCAGTCGAGGGTGCGCTTCGAGCCGATGACGAAGCTGACCGACTTGGAGCCGGTGCACTCGAGCGTGCCGACCTGCACGCGCTGGATCTCGGCCGAGGCCGGGGTGGCGAAGAGGCCGGCCATGCCGGCCGCGAGAGTGGCTGCGACGGCGCCGAGCATGACATATTTACGGATCATGATTGATCTCCTTGAGCAGAGCGCGGACGCGCCCCCCATGCGGGTCATTCGAGACGGCTGACCCCCGCCAGCCTGCCGCCTATTGATACCTCAGCGAAGCGAGCCGCAGAAGCGCTGGATACGCAGGCACGCCTCTTCCAGATCCTTGGTGGCGGTCGCGTAGGAAATGCGGAACGCCGGGCCGAGGCCGAAGGCCGAACCGTGCACCACCGCCACGCCCTCGGCGTCGAGCAGCTCGGTGGCGAACACCTCGTCATCGGTGATCACCTTGCCCGACGGCGCCGTCTTGCCGATGACGCCGGCGCAGGAGGGATAGACGTAGAAGGCGCCCTCCGGCTTCGGGCAGGTGAGCCCGTTGGCCTGGTTGAGCATCGAGACCACGAGGTCGCGGCGCTCCTTGAACACCTTGTTGTTGGCGGCGATGAAGTCCTGCGGCCCGTTCAGCGCCTCGACCGCCGCCCATTGGGCGATGGAATTGGGGTTCGAGGTCGACTGCGACTGCAGCGTGCCCATCGCCTTGATCAGTTCCTCCGGGCCGCCGGCATAGCCGATGCGCCAGCCGGTCATGCAATAGGCCTTGGAGACGCCGTTCATGGTCAGCGTGCGGTCGTAGAGCGAAGGCTCCACCTGCGCCGGGGTGACGAACTCGAAATCGTCATAGACGAGATGCTCGTACATGTCGTCGGTGAGGATCCACACATGCGGATGCTTCACCAGCACGTCGGTGATCGCCTTCATCTCGGCGCGCGAATAGGCGGCGCCCGAGGGATTCGAGGGGGAGTTGAAGATCAGCCACTTGGTCTTGGGGGTGATGGCCGCTTCCAGCGCCTCGGGGCGGAGCTTGAAATTGTCCTCGAGCGTCGTCTCCACCGGCACCGGGGTGCCGCCGGCGAAATTGACGATGTCGGGGTAGCTGACCCAGTACGGCGCCGGGATGATCACCTCGTCGCCGGCATCGACGGTGGCGAGCAGGGCGTTGAACAGCACCTGCTTGCCGCCGGTGCCCACCGTGATCTGGCTCGGCTTGTAGGTGAGCCCGTTCTCGCGCTTGAACTTGGCGACGATGGCGGCCTTCAGCTCCGGGATGCCGTCCACCGCGGTGTAGCGGGTCTGGCCGTCGCGGAGCGCCTTGATCGCGGCTTCCTTGATATTGTCCGGCGTCTCGAAATCCGGCTCGCCGGCGGCGAGCGCGATGATGTCGCGGCCTTCCGCTTTCAGCACCCGCGCCTTGTTCGAGATGGCGATGGTCGCCGAGGGCTTGATGCGCTTCATGGCGGCGGAAACGAGGCTCATGGCCGGACTCCGTTTGGGATGTTTTGCGCGCGACAACTAATCGAGCCCTTGCACGGCGGCAAGTGCTTACCCACCTCATCGCCCGTCGATCGATGCGATATGCTGCCGCGATCCGCCCTCGACCGCCGCCAAGCCGGGATTTTCGACGTGCTCAAGCTCCACGCGATGCAGAGTTCCGGCAATTGCTACAAGGTGCGGCTGCTGCTCGCCCGGCTCGGGCTTCCCTTCGAGCTCGTCGACGTCGACCTGCTGCGCGGCGAGAATCGCACGCCGGAATTCCTGATGAAGAACCCGGAAGGCCGCGTGCCGCTGTTGGAAATGCCCGGCGGACGCTTCCTGCCGGAATCGAACGCCATCCTGTTCTATCTCGCCGACGGAACGCCGCTGCTGCCCAATGACCGGCTCACCCGCGCCGAGGTGCTGCGCTGGATGTTCTTCGAACAGCATTCGCACGAGCCCGCCATCGCCGCCGCCCGCTTCTGGCTGAAGCTGGTGCGCGGCGGGCGCGACTTGCGCACCCACGACATCGACCGCTGGCTGGAGGAAGGCTATGCCGCCCTGGGGGTGATGGACCGGCATCTCCAGCGCCGGCCGTTCTTCGTCGATTCGGCGATGACCATCGCCGATCTCGCGCTCTACGCGCATACCCATGTGGCGGAGGAAGGCGAATTCGACCTCTCGCCGTTCCCGGCGGTGCGCGACTGGCTGGCGCGGGTCGCGGCGCAGCCCGGCCATGTGTCGATGGACTGGCGTCCGCAGGCCAGCAAGCCGCTAGTTTCTGCCACTGGTTAACGCCGGTTAACCTCCTGCCGCGAAATCGCCTCGAAATGGCGCGGCATCGCCCAAGTACCGTCGAAGGCGAGCCGCGTTCGGCACCGAAAGTCCCCACCATCGGAACGGAATGATCCGCCGCTGGACCGGAAGGGATGTCGCCATGCCGCATAACGATGTCGTCGCGAACGCCGACGTGAAGCACACCGCCGGGCGCCGCTTTCGCCGCGCGCTGCTGGAAGCCGGTGTCGTGCTCACCCTGACGCTCGCCATCGTTGCGGTACTGTGCCTGTTCGGCCTGCAGGCGGCCTCCGCCATGGAGATCGAGACGCTCGGCGCCGCCGACCCCAGCGGCCGTCTGACCATCGGCGCGATGCTGCTGGCCGCCTTCGTCGCCCTGTGCGGCCTGTCGGGCTACATGCTGCGCAATACGCTGCAGCCGGCCCGTCCGCGCAGCCACCGCCGGCAGGGCTGAGCCGACCTTCTCCCGCCGGTGACGCGGGTGTGACCGCGCCGCCGGCGGCTTGCGGTTGCCGGCCCTGCCCCGGCTGATCTAACGATGCGTCAGGCCGACTACCCGGAGAGCATCGTGATCCGTCCTTTTCGCTGCGCCGCCCTCTCCCTCGCCTTGCTGGCGGCCCCGGCGATCGCCTCGGCGCAGGCGCCCGTCACCTTGAAGACCTCGGCCGGTACGATGTCGCTGGAGACCGTCGCCGGCGGCTTCGAGAATCCGTGGAGCCTCGCCTTCCTGCCGGACGGACGGATGCTCGTGACCGAGCGGCCGGGCCGGCTGCGCATCGTCACCCGCAGCGGCACGATCTCCGCCCCGGTCGCCGGGGTGCCGCCAGTCTATGCCAACGGCCAGGGCGGGCTGCTCGACATCCTGCCGGCGCCGGATTTCGACATGAGCCGGCTCATCTATTTCTCCTATGCCGAGCCGCGCGAGGGCAGCTCCGGCACCAGCGTGGCGCGGGCCAGGCTGGTGGAGAGCGGCGGCGGCGCCCGGCTGGAAGGCGTCGAGGTGATCTTCCGCCAGCTCCCGGCCGTGGGCGGCAGCAGCCATTATGGCTCGCGCCTGGTGTTCGGGCGCGACGGCACGCTGTTCGTCACGCTCGGCGACCGCTATTCGCAGCGCGACCAGGCGCAGGTGCTGAGCAATCACCTCGGCAAGATCGTGCGGATCGCCACCGACGGCGCGGCGCCGGCGGACAATCCCTTTGCCAGGACCGCCAATGCGCGGCCGGAAATCTGGAGCTACGGCCATCGCAACGTGCAGGGCGCGGCGCTCGACCCGCAGACCGGGCGGCTCTGGACCATCGAGCACGGCGCGCGCGGCGGCGACGAACTGAACCACCCGGAAGCCGGCCGGAACTACGGCTGGCCGGTGATCACCTATGGCCGCGACTACACGTTCCTGCCGATCGGCGAAGGCACCGCCAAGGAAGGCATGGAGCAGCCGGTGAAATATTGGGACCCGTCCTTCGCGCCCTCCGGCCTCGCGTTCTATACCGGCGGCCTGATCCCGCGCTGGAAGGGCGACCTGTTCGCCGGCGGGCTCGCCGGCACCCGGCTGGTGCGGCTGCGGCTCGATCCCGAGCGCGGGCGCGTGGTCGACGAAGAGGTGATGCTGGTCGATCTCGGCGAGCGCATCCGCGACGTCCGCCAAGGGCCGGACGGGGCGCTGTGGCTGCTCACCGACGATCCGGGCGAGGGCCGGCTGCTGCGTCTCGCGCCCGGCGACTGACAGGCGCGCCCTCGCCTACCATTTCTGGAAGATGAACCACGCGCCGAGCGCGATGAAGGCGAAGCCGATGGCGTGGTTCCAGCCGAGCGGCTCCTTCAGCCAGAACACCGAGAAGCCGGCGAAGACGACGAGCGTGATCACTTCCTGCATCGTCTTCAGCTCGGCCGTCGCATAGACCTGCGAGCCGATGCGGTTGGCCGGCACCGCCAGGCAATACTCGAAGAAGGCGATGCCCCAGCTCACCAGGATGGCGATCAGAATGGGCGACGACTTGTGCTTGAGATGGCCGTACCAGGCGAAGGTCATGAAGACGTTCGACAGGGTGAGCATGACGAAGGGCAGCAGCGCGGGCGGAATGAACGACGTGAGCACGGGCATGAGCGGATCTCTGGGCGGGATTGCCGGCGGGACTAGCTGGAAGGTGGGCGACAGATAGCGCCCTCGCCGCCCCCGTCAATGCGCCGGCGCCCGCCGCCTCACATCTCGACCCATTGCCGCAGCAGGTTGTGATAGACATTGGTCAGCGACAGCACGGCCGGGGAATCGATCGGCACCGCGTCGCGGGTCTGCACGATGGCGACGTCGAGATCGTAGAGCAGCGCCCGGCGGCCGTCGTCCTTGATCATCGACTGGGTCCAGAAGAAGCTCGACCAGCGGCTGCCGCGGGTGATCTCGCGCACCGCATGCAGGCTGCTCGCGGGATAGACCACCATGTGGCCGGCCGGCAGCTTCACCTCATGGCCGCCGAACGTATCCTCGATGACCAGTTCGCCCCCGTCATAATCCTCCGGGTCGGTGAGGAACAGCGTGCTCGATACGTCCGCCCGCATCCGCGTGCCGGTGCCGGGAATGGCGCGGATGGCGCTGTCGACATGGGCGCCGAAATTCATGCCGACATCGTAGCGATTGAACATCGGCGGCAGGACCCGCAGCGGCATGGCGGCGGAGTTGAACACCGGGTTGCGGCCGAGCGCCCGCAGGACGAGGTCGCCGAGGTCGCGGGCCTCCCGGGAGTCCTCGGGGATCTGCAGGTTCTTCTTGGCCTTGGCCGCCTGCACGCCGGCCGTGGCGCGGCCGTCGATCCATTGCGAGCTCTCCAGCACCTTGCGGCAATGGGCGACCTCGTCGCGGGTCAGGATGTCGGGGATGGTCACGAGCATGGAAGGCCTCGAACGGAAGCGGCCCCGCGTCGCGGGGCCGGCATGGAACGGGCGACCCGTCCAGGGTCGCCCGCCGCACAGGGAATGAAGCGGACCGGGTCCGCCCGGCTCAGAAGGTGGCGCCGAGCGTGAGCACCACGCTGCGACCGGCACCGACGACGGCACGATTATTCGTGGCCGCCACATAGTTGATCTCGTCCGTCAGGTTGTAGCCGTTGACGGCGACGCGATAGTTGCCCTGCTTGTAGGAGACGAGCGCGTCGAGCGAGAAAGTCTCCGGCACCCAGTAGGTGTTGGCGGTGTTGGTGTAGTAGCCGTCCGCATAGGTGATGCCGCCTCCGACCAGCAACTCGCCGGGGATCTGGGTGAGCCAGTGCTTGGCCACGTCATAGGTGGTCCACAGCGAAGCCGAGTTCCGCGGCACGTAGTTGACCTCGTTGCCGACGGTGGACGCCGTGGCGGAAGCGGTGATCTCGCTGTCGAGATAGGTGTAGGCGGCCTGCATGACCCAGGCATCGGTGATGTTGCCGGTCATGCCGAGCTCGACGCCCTGCACCCGCTGCTCGTCGCCGGTGACGATGGAATCGCCGGTGATCGGGTCGGTGTAGTAGGAGTTGCTCTTGTCGGTGCTGAACAGCGCGCCGGTAAGGCCGAGCTTGCCGTCGAGCAGCGAGATCTTGGCGCCGATCTCGTAGGTCTCGTTGTCCTCGGGCTGCAGGTCGGGCTGGTTGGCGAGCGGGTTCGGGGTAGCCGCCACATTGGCGCCCGGCGGGCTGAAGGACTTCGACCAGGAGACGTAATAGGTCTGGGTCTTGGTCGGCTCCCAGATCAGCGAGATGTCCGGGCTGAAGAAGCTGGTATGCGAATCGTAGCTGGTCCAGTCCCCACCGCCATTCGCCGAATTCCGGTAGTTGATGTTGTAGTTGTCGAACCGGCCGCCTGCCTTCAGCGACAGCTGCTCGGTGAACCAGAAGCGATCCGCGGCGAATATCGCGGAGTCCGTGGCCTCGGAATAGCGCAGCGACGTGCCGGGATCATAGACGTAGAAGCCGGCCTGGTTGTCGTAGAGCGGATCGGCCATCGTCCCGGCGACCTTGGACGCCGAATTGCTCAGATAGCTGCGCTGGTCGTTCTGGAAGTAGAAGTCGGTGCCGGCCACGAACTGGTTGCGGAAGCCGCCGATCGTCACGTCGGCGATGATGGTGGTGAGGTTCTGCGCGCCGTAGGTGTCCTGCACGAAGCCGGCCGGACCGCCGAACGTGTAGGGCACGTTGAAATTGCCGCCGATGACGGGAACGCCGCAGGTCGCGGCCGCGCAACTGGTGACGGTCTGCGCGAAGTAGCGGTTATAGCCGGCCACGCGGGTGTCGTTGGTGACGGTCAGCCAGTCGTTCACTTCCTTGCGGTACTTGGCGGTGAACATGGTGACGTCGTAATTGTCCTCGTCCGTCTCCTTGCCGAAGAAGTTCGAGCGCGACACGCCATATTCGGTCGCCGGCAATGCGACGCCACCGTCGCTGCGCTGGGCGAAGGGGGTGCCCATGTCCGGCTTGCTGTTGCCGTTCTGGTAGAACAGGTTGAGGTGCAGCGTCTCGTC
Source organism: Ancylobacter sp. GW821-FHT10E12 (assembly GCF_058809335.1). Taxonomy (NCBI): domain Bacteria; kingdom Pseudomonadati; phylum Pseudomonadota; class Alphaproteobacteria; order Hyphomicrobiales; family Xanthobacteraceae; genus Ancylobacter; species Ancylobacter sp. GW821-FHT10E12. The sequence continues at coordinate 148,634 of NZ_JBXASN010000013.1, forward strand.
GGTGCCGAGGCCGAAGCCGACCGAGCCGAGGAAGCCGAAGCGGTCATTGTACATATAGTCGCGATCGACGATGTCCTGGTCGGTGTACATGCCGACGATGCGTACCGCCGTGGTGTCGCTCAGCTGCTTGTTGACGTCGCCGACCACCCGGTAGAACGGCCCGTTGCCGAGCTGGCCCTCGAAATCATACTTGTCGCCCAGATGCGCCTCCTTCTGGGTGATGTTGATGGCGCCACCGGTGGTGCCCATGCCGAAATCCTCGGACGAGGAGCCCTTGAAGACCTCGACGGATTCGAAGGCGAAGCTGTCGCGCACATAGGTGCCGAAGTCGCGCAGGCCGTCGACATACATGTCGCCATTGGCCTGGAAGCCGCGGATGCGGAACTGGTCGCCATTCATGCCGCCATTGCCCTCGCCGGCCGAGGCGGTGACGCCCGGAACGTTGCGCAGCGCCTGCTGGAGCGTGGTGACGCCCTGCTGCTCCATCGTCTCCTGCGAGATGACGGTGATGGTCTGCGGGGTGTCCTGGATGGTTCCGGGCATGCGCGACAGGCCGGTGGTGGCCTCCAGCGCATTGGCGGGAGCGGTCTCTCCCTCGACGGTGACGGTGGGAAGCTCCTCCTCCGTCGCCGCCGGTGCAGTAGCCGCCTGCTGGGCCAGTGCATCCACCAGCGGAACCGCCGACATCGTCATCGCCAGACCCGTGGTCAAGGCGGCTCCCGACATCGAGGGCCTGAGCGTCTTCATCATGGTCATTCGTCCGAACCCCTTCTGAGCACGTCTACGAATGCCGGATAGAATAAGAGTCCAACTCAATTCAAACGCTATGTTTTTTAGATATTCAAAAGTATATCGACTCACAAGACGAATATATAGCTTGTTTTTAATTATTAAAAATTGAATCGTTTTATAAATCCTTGCCATTGCATGTTTCTCTGCCCTATTTCCGTCCCAGTCTGACCATGATCGACGCTGTGTTACCCTAACGACACATTGTGCTCATTAGCGAGATTGTGACCTTGAATGCCCGATGAATGGATCTCCCTCGCCGCCTTGAAGCGGATGGGAGCGGACGACCTGTCGGCCCGCGTCGCCGAGGGACCGGAGACGGCGGCGCGCTGGATTCAGGCCGGCGCGCTCAACGGGTTGACCAATGCCCAGATCGCCTGGGGCCGGATGCTGCTGGCGGGAACCGGCACCGCCCGCGACGAAGCGGCGGCGCTGCGCTGGTTCTCGATCGCCGCCGATGCCGGCAGCGCCGAAGCCGCCAATATGGCGGGACGCTGCCACGAGCGCGGCTGGGGCACGCGGGCCGACCCGGCGCGGGCGGCGCTTCTGTACCGCCGCGCCGCCGAGGCGGGCGACGCCTGGGCGCAGTTCAACCTCGCCGGGCTGCTGCTCGCCGGCGCCGGCCTGCCGGCGGACCGCCCGCAGGCGCTCGTCTGGTATGTGCGCGCGGCACGCGGCGGCAATGCCAAGGCGGCGACGATGATCGGGCGCTATCTCGAGAACGGCTGGGAGCGGCCGGCCCGCCCGCAAGCGGCGCAACGCTGGTTCCGGCGCGGGGCCGAAGGCGGCGACTATCGCGGGCAGTTCGACTACGGCCGGCTGCTGCTCAAGACCGGCGACACCGAGACGGGGCTCGACTGGATGCGCCGTGGCATCGAGGCCGGGGTGCCGGAGTTCTGCCGGCAAGCCGGCTACGGGCTGCGCCACAGCGCCGATCCGGCCATCGGCAAGCTCGCCCTGCTGGCGCTACGGCGGGCCTGCGAAACCGGATCGGCGCAGGACCTGCGCGCCTATGCCACCGCCCTCGCCGAGGGCGTGGGAGGTACAGCGCAGCCGGAAGCGGCGAAAGCCGCCTTCGCCCAGGCGCGTGCACGCGAAGTCCCGACGAGGTCGACGGAAGAAATGACGGGTCGGCATTGCATGGATCGACTCTCTACACTTGCCGCCACAGGGAACCGCATCATGCGACGAGCCATCCGGCTGTTCCTCGGATCGCGAGCTCTCTGAGCAAGATCACAATGGTCGATGTTTACTTCCAATCCCAATAATCGAATGAATAAATATTCAATATTGTACAATTTGTGGCATGCATTATTACAGATAAAAACTAAATTTTACATGCCGACAGAACTTCTTCCCAGTAAGCTAGTTGCATAAGAGGCTTCATACACCGGCAAGCCGTCGGCATGGGGCCGCAACCAAAGGGAGCGAAACCATGAGGCCCATGTATCAAGCAAGACGGGCGCGCTATCTCGTCGGCACCGGACTGGTCGCCGCCTGCCTCGCCCTTTCCACCCTGTCCGCCGGCGCCCGCATAGCCGGCGGTTCATCGGATGATGGCGGACGTCTCGGCGGCGTCGTCGGCAGCGCGACCGACGCCGTGGGCGGCACGGTGAGCGGTGTCGGCGATGCGGTGGACTCGGTGGGCGATCGCCTGGGTGGCGGGGTCGGCGGCGCGGTGAGCGGTGTCGGCAATACCGTCAGCGGCGTCGGCAGCGCGGTGAGCGGGATCGGCGAGCGCGCCACCACGGCGAGCAGCAGCACCGGCACCTCGTCCAGCTCCAGCACCGCCTCCACCACCGGCGGCACGAGCGGCGCCGGCAACACGGGCGGCACCGACGCCAGCAGCACGGCCAGCGCCAGCGACGCCGGCTCGGCGCGTTCCGGTGGCCGCGGCACCAATGCCGGCGTCAATGTGTTCGGCTTCCAGCTGAACCTGCTCAAGCACCGCAAGCTGGTGAGCACCGAGCGCCGTCCCACCGGCAATGTGGCGACAGTCGATGCGCAGGTGCTGGGCCGGCGCGGCGTCACCGCCGATGCCACGGTCGGCCTCGATCGGCGGCGCGGGCTCGACGTCGACGCGCGCGTCGGTGCCCTCGGCCCGCGCGGCGTGAAGGCGACCGCGAACGCCAATGTCGGCGGCAACCGGCAGCTTGCCGATGTCGACGCGAGGGTGACGGTGGGCGGCCCGCGCGGCCTGCGTGCCAATGGCGCGGTCGACGTGCTCGGCCCGAGCGTCGCGGCGGTCAGCCTCGATATCGGGCTCGGCAGCGGGCGCGGCACCCTTCCGGGCGGCGGCACCCCCGGCGGAGGCGGCACGACGCCCGGCGGCGGCTCCACCAGCGGCAGTAGTGGCGGCACCGTCATCACCGGGTCGTCCGGCAGCGGCGGATCCACCGGCAGCGGTTCCGGCGCCACCGGAACCCCGCCGAGCGGCGGATCGTCGATCACCGACAACCGGCTGGGCAATGGCAGCAGCGACATGGCGGCCAAGAAGACCCGCTGCATCGGCGTGCTGTCCGATCCGCGCTCCTATGATTCCGGCATCGTCGCGCTGTGCCGCGACCTCGCCGGCGGCTGAGACCGTCCTTTCCCGCCGTCCGGCTCCACCGGGCGGCGGCCCCTTTGCCGGCAATGCGCCTCGCTGGCGCGATCTCGGCACGGCAAGTCCCGGCGTTGACAAATCTCAGCGGCGGCTTTCCGCCCAGGCGCGGAATTCGCGCAGCAGATTGGCGAAATCCCACAGCGCCGCCGCCAGCAGCAGCCCCGCCACCAAGGCCAGCGCCGCCGCCCAGCCTTCCGACCAGTCGACCGGACCGCGGGCGAAATCATAGGCGGTATAGGCGCCGAACAGCGTCACCACCGCCGCGATGCTCAGATAGGCGATGCGATCGAGGCGGCTGATCGCCAGCGCCACCAGCGCGGCGACCACGATGCCGACGCATGTCGCCCCCAGCAGCCCCAGCGGAAACAGCGCCGCCGCCCAGCGTCCGGCAACGAAGGACAGGAAGGCGAGCGCGGCCAGCACCAGCAGGCCGGCGCGCAGCCGCAGGACGGATACCTTGCCGATCTCAGCCATTGCCCGCCGCCCCGCGCCTTGCCATTGTGGCAGCCTAACGGCTCTTGCCCGTCCGCGTCGAGCGCGCCGCACCGGCGCACGCGACACGACGCCGTTGCAGGCTCGTGCCACGCCGCGGCGGAACTTCTTCGGGCACGCGACCGTTGGCGCTTTGCCCGACCCCGATACTCCCGAATCTTCGAATGCCGAGCCAGATATTGCCGAGCCCGATATTGCCCTGTCAGAATCTCCCCGCCGCCGAATTCCCGCCTCGCCGGCCCAGGATGGCACGATGAAGCATGTTCTCGTCCTGCTGAACGCGAAGGCGGGCACCCTGCAGAGCCGCGACGGCGATGCGGTGTGCGTCGAGGTCAACGAGCGACTGGCGCGCAACGGGCGCAAGGTCGAGGTGCATCTGCTCACCGGCGACGCTCTGGTGCGCGCCATCCGCGCCAGCGGCCGCGGCCCGCACGACACGGTGATCGTCGGCGGCGGCGACGGCAGCGTCAGCCTGGCGGTGCGGTCGCTGGAGAATTCCGGCAAGGTGCTCGGCATCCTGCCGCTCGGCACCCTGAACCTGCTCGCCCGCGACATCGGCATGCCGACCGATCTCGCCCAGGCGCTGGACGTGCTGGACGACGCCCGGCCGGTGCGCATCGACATGGCGACGCTGAACGGGCGGCGCTTCCACACCATTTCCGGCTTCGGCTTCTTCAGCCAGATGGCGCGGGCGCGCGAGACGGCGCGGCGCTGGCCCCTCGGCCGCTTCTTCGCGGTGGCGATCGCCGCCTTCCACGCCATCCGCCGCACCGGCCGCATCCATGTCGACGTCACCGTCGACGGAAGCAGCCTGCATTTCGATGCCTTCGCGGCACTGGTCACCGTCAACCGCTTCAGCGGGCCGGGCTGGCGGCGGGCGAAGCTCGATGAGGGCGTGCTGGAAGTGCACATCGCCGAGGAGCGCGGGGCGCTGGCCAAGCTGAAGGCCGGCGCCGACATGGTGACCGACAGTTGGCGCGGCAATCCCGGCATCGTCAGCCTGAGCGGACGCGAGATCGTCATCGGCCGGCGCGGACGCAACCGCACCTGGGTGTCGACCGATGGCGAGCTCGCCCGCGAGCGCCTGCCGCTGCATTACCGGATGGTGCCGCAGGCGCTGGAGGTGCTGGCTCCCGCAGGCACCGACCGGCAAGCCACCGATCGGCAAGGTACGAATCGGCAACCCGCCGATCGGCAAGCGGGCGATCGGGAAACCGCCGATCAGCGCGGCTCGATCTCGTAGGTGACGGTGACGCCGGCCGCGACCTCGGTCTCGCCGGCCTCCACCGGCACCGAATCGGCCTTCATCAGCATCGGCGCCGCCATCGCGCGGGGCATCGGGCGCATGCCGCCCTCGCCCGTCACCGTGAGCACCCGCACCAGCCGCACGCCGCTCGCCTGCGCGATCAGCTCGGCCTGGTGGCGTGCGTCCTGCACCGCGGCGATGCGGGCCTGGTCCTCGAGCTTCGACGGATCGGCGATGTCGAAGGCGATGCCGCCGATCTGGTTGGCACCGGAGGTCACCATTTTGTCGAGCAGGTCGCCGAGCCGGGCGAGATCGCGCAGCCGCACCGAGACGGTGTTGCGCACCTGATAGCCGGACAGGCGCGGCGCCTCGGTCGAATCCTTTTTCGGCGGGGCATATTGCGGCTGCACCGAGAAGCCGGAGGTGGCGATGTCGCGCGCCTCGATGCCGGCCTCCTTGAGGGCGGCGATCATGTCGGCGACCGCCTTGCTATTGGCGTCGAGCGCCTCGCGCGCGGTCTTGGCGTCGCTGACGACGCCGGTGGAGAAGCGGGCCATGTCGGGGGTGCCGGTGGCGCGTCCCTCGCCGGTGACGGTGAGCGTCGGGCGGCGCAGGACATTCGAGGCGTCCTGGGCCGCAAGGGGCGACAGGCTGCCGATCAGGCTGGCGGCGACGAGAGCGGCATAGGCGAATTTCATGATGCGCATTCCCCGGGGAGGATGGTTCGGCGCCGACGCAGCGGCACGTCGCGCAAAGCACCGCCCAATGGCGGCGGCAATACGGCGGTGGACGGGCTTTGCGAGCCGGCGGGGGAGTGTTGGCGTCGCGGCGGGTATTTGCTAGCGTGCGCCGCTCGCGCCGGAATGGCCCGCCACGCCGCGCAACGGGCCTGTAGCTCAATGGTTAGAGCCGGCCGCTCATAACGGTCTGGTTGCAGGTTCGAGTCCTGCCGGGCCCACCATTTTACCGTCGCAGGCGTCCACTGAGATGCACACAAGGACGGTAAGCCACTGATAAATCACGACCCGTTTCGTTACTGGCATCCGCCATCGTCCGCAGGAGTGTGTTGGCATCCAGAAAATCTGTTGGTACATATGAGGGCATCAAATCCAACGGCCCCGCAGATACCAACAACATGCCGCTGACTGATACCGCCGTGCGGACTTCCAAGGGCAAAGAGAAGCCCTACAAGCTGTCAGATGGCGGTGGGCTTTACGTCCTCGTCAATCAGGACGGCTCCCGATATTGGCGCCTCGCCTACCGCTTTGCCGGGAAGCAGAAGACATTGGCACTCGGCACCTATCCCTCGGTCACTCTCGCTGGTGCGAGAAACCGGCGAGATGAAGCGAAGCGTGTCCTGGCATCGGGAACCGACCCGAGCGAGAAGCGACGCGCCGACAAGCAGGCAGTGGCTATTGCGGCAAAACGCTCCCTGGAGCCGATAGCCCGCGAGTGGTTCGAGACCAAACTGCCGGGCTGGGTTCCGTCGTACTCCGATCGACTGATGAGCCGTCTCGAAGCAGATATCTTTCCGAAGCTGGGGCATCGGCCAATCTCGGAGATCGAGCCTCCCGAGGTGCTGGAAGCCATTCGCGCGGTCGAGAAGCGCGGAGCCATAGAGCTCGCAAAGCGGGAAATGCAAGTCGTCGGGCAGATCTTTCGATATGCCATCGCGACCGGCAGAGCCAAGCGGGATCCAACCCAAGACCTCCGAGGCGCTCTAAAATCGCCGGGTCGGCAGAAGCACCATCGCGCGCTTCCGCGTGAAGAGCTTCCGCAATTTCTGGGAAGCCTTGCCGCGTATGATGGCGAACCGACGACACGTCTCGCCCTTCAATTGATGGTTTTGACGTTCGTTCGAACGACTGAGCTCCGTGCGGCGACCTGGGCGGAATTCGAGGGTTTGGATGGAGCCGAGCCGCTTTGGCGCATCCCGCCGGCCCGAATGAAAATGCGCTTCGAACACCTCGTGCCGCTCACACCCCAAGCCGTCAAGGCTCTGTCAGAGCTTCACCAGTTGGCGGGTCGCAATCGCCATGTTTTCCCTTCTCCCGGCAAGGAGGGCTTCATGTCCAGTAACACCATGATCTTCGCGATGTACCGGATGGGTTATCACGGTCGGGCCACGGTCCACGGGTTCCGGGGCGTCGCATCCACATGGCTGAATGAATCGGGCTACCCCCCGGACTGGATCGAGCGACAGCTGGCTCACGATGAGCGCAACGAGGTGCGCGGTGCCTACAATTCTGCCCAGTATCTCGCCGGCAGGCGGGAGATGATGGAGGCATGGGCCAACCACCTTGACGCCATTCGAGGTTCCGTCGGCGTCGAGGGCACAAAAGGTGCGTCCTGAACGGCAGGCCGCATTTGCGGCACTTACGCCTGGCAAGGCGCCGGCGCCTTGGATGTGGCCTGAGCTACTTGCTGACCCGTCACTGGGGGCACCTTGGCCGTATACCTCGGACCAGATCGACGCGATCGGCGAGCATTTCCCCAAAGACGGGCGAACCGCAAGGCAGCGGCAGATTGTTCATCTCGCGCGGCAGTATCTTGCAAAACAATACGCGCGGCGTCGATTGCCACGAAAGCCGAACCCAGCTGCTGAGATCGACGCGGTTCGTACAGGCATCAAGAGCCTTCTGACGGCGCTCGAGGAGCTATCGCTGGAAGCGTTCGACCTTCTGCGTCCCACCGCCTCCGCACCACTCGCCGCCGATGCATCGACGCCCGCGCTCTATCGGTCTCTTGTCGCATTTCGTTATGCCAGCCCGGCTTTCGTTAAGGTTCGGACTGCGTCCGATTCAGGCCAGTCATCGTGCGGCCCAGCGACAGAGCCAACGCGCCGCGGGCGACCGCAAAACCTGCTTCGTGATGGCTTTCTGCGCGTTCTCCGATCGCTGTTCGAAGATGCGCACGCAGCAGCGCGACGCAAGAGGGGCTTCCCGGCGCTCCAGCAGATTACTATGGAGCCACTTCGGCTTCCGCCCGTTAGCCCGAAAGCCTTGGAAAAGGCTCGCAGTAGCGACAAACGCCGAAAAAAATCGACCGAAAAAGGCTGATTTGTTTCGGGCGAAATCCAGCGCCCGGCCATGCAGTGTCCTCGTCAGCAACCGAGCAAGTCCGCTCGTGTCCGCTTCCGGAGGACAGAAATGCCGACGACTCACACCGGAGAACATCCTGTCGCCTTCGACGTCATGGGTGCGGCCCGCATCCTGAGCGTCGGCCGTTCGACCGTGTTCGAAGAAATCCGAGCTGGCCGATTGGAAGCTCGAAAGATCGGTCGCCGCACCCTAATCACCCGTGCAGCAATCGAGGCATGGCTTGCCGCCCTCCCCGTTCGCAATCCGACCGCGGCCTGAGGGTGGCCAGCATGAACGCCCCCTCTCCCGCCTTTCCCGTCGAGATCACCGAGCCCCGCCTCGTCGTCGAGATCGACGATACGATCATCCATTTTTTCGACGCCCCTGGCGGCGAGGATTGGCCGCATCTGGCCCTCGCAGACGTCATCGCGCTCATCCGGTAGGGCGCAGCGCGATCTCCGAATTCCGAGCTCCCATCGGCACCGGCGATCGCTTCCCCGATCACCGCCTCGCGCTCGGTCCTGCCGGGCCGGTGCCGATGGAGACCATGATGACCGACCCGACCGACAAGCACCCCGCCCCACACGTCGCAGCCGATGCCATCGACGGTTGGGACCAGATCGTCGCCGCGCTGCCGGGCTTCGGCCTGCGCGCTGCCGCCGCCGCCCTGCTCGACGGCAAGGTCGAGGGCATCGACCCCGTCACTGCTGCCCAGGCGGCCGACATCGCGGTGGCGCTGGCTGACGTGACCCACCCCCTGGCAGGCCTTCTTTCAGTCGGCCCCGACGCGGGGTGTGGGGGGGCAAAAATCGAGCCGGCGCGTCCGGGTGGGCCTCTCGCCCTCTACATTTCCGAGATTATCCCAGGGTGTCCTGATACTCCCTTCGCGATGCTCTCCCGCGAAGAGGTCCGCGCCACCATGGAGCGGATCGACGCCATTTGCGCGCCTGGTCAGCGTACCCTTCCGCCGCCTCCGCTGCCGGATGATCGGCTGGCGGCTCTGCTGGAGAACGCCGAGCTCCTCCGTGCGATCCGCGAACTGGAGGCGACCGCGCCGGCGGCCAGCATTGCGCCGTTGCGAACGCTGTGGAGCATCCTCGACTTCCTGTCGCATGGAACGCCGGTCGACGGCGTGAAGGCGGTCATCCGCCACGCCCTGCATTGCCATATCGCCGACCTCGGAGCCGGCGCGCTGGCGGACCTCGCGCCGGAAGGGAGCGCCTGACCATGGGCATTTCTGCGGTATTCGCTGCAGTTGGCACGGCGCTGTCGGCGGGCGGCCAGCTCATGGCGGCGTCTGAAGCCTCGCGCGCCGCCAAGGCCGAACAGCAGCAGTACGAGCGCGAAGAGCAGGCCCAGCGTACCGCTGCCGCACAAGAGACCGCCCGCCGGCGCGAGGAACTGACCGCGGCGCTCGGAACCATTCAAGCCACGCGCGCCGGGCGCGGCGTGGGCATGTCCTCCCCGACCGGTCTGGCGATCCTGACCAGCGTAGCCGAAGACGGCACGCGCGACGCGCAGCAGGCGGAGCTGAACCATTTGCTTAAGGCCGATTCCGCGCGGATGTCGGCGGACGCTTCGGGGCGCAAGGCGAAATACAGCCTGCTCGCCGGCTACATGGGCGCGGGCGCGACGCTGGCGGACCGCGCCTACAGTTACGCAAAATACAGGGGCGTGTGATGGCTGGCACGGGTCTTCCCATTCCCCAGAACGGCGTGCTCGCCCAAGGCCCCGGCGTCGTGGACGGCGACAATTTTTCGTCGGCGTCGGCTTGGCTGCAGATGGCGCGCGCGGGGGACAAGCTCGCCGGCATCGGCTTCGACTCGATGGAGCGAGACCATCTCGCCCGTCGTGCCGGTGCGCTTGCCGATGAAGATAGCGCCACGCGAGCGAAGGCGCTGGAACTTGAGACGCAGTTTCGGGATAACCCGGCCGGCTTTCAAGCGGCGTGGAGGGGCTATAGCGACGGCACGCTCGGGAATGCCGATCCCAAGCTTGTCCCCTTCGTGAAGAAAAATATCAGCGAGACGGGCGACGCCGCCCTGCGCCGGATCACCGAACGTCGTATTTCGCTCGACCGTGCGGCGGATGCCGAGAAGGTTGGGGTGCTGTTCGATAGCGCGGCTTCGGACCTCTCGGCGGTGGCGATGCGCGGCGGCCTCGGTGGTCCGGACGGCGAAGCGCTTCGGCTGAAAATGCAGGGCGCGCTCGATACCGCGGTCGCTGCCGGTCTGATGACCAAGGAAAAGGCCGATCTGCGGTTTCAGTCGGCGATCGGCGACGCGCGGGCGGAAGGCGTGCTGTTCGCGGCACAAAGGGCATATGAGGCGCGCAGGGCGGAGGGGGGTGATGCCTATGCTGCTGCGCTGAAGGTCGTCGACGACGGGATAATCAACGATCCGTCCATGCCATTGAGCGCGGACGAGCGGAGGGCGTTTGCGGGCAAACTGCGCAGCGAACTTGGCGCAATGGAAGCCGAACGCCGACAGGATCTTGCAATCGCTCGGCAGGCCTCGCGGGACGCGATGACGGCGATGCAGGGCGGCGTCAAGGTCAGTCCCGACGTCGTCGATTCGCTCAGCGATCAGTTGCGTGGGGCGGGAGATCAAGCCGGCGCTGCTCGGCTGCAAGCCGCCGCGCTGCGTGCCGATCGGACTCGCGATTACGGCCGCCTTTCCCTCAGCGGCCAAATCGACGGCCTGCGCCGTGAGACGCTGGGCGTGGTACCGCCGACGCGCGCGGACGAAGCGCAGTCGAAGGGCTTCCTGCGCACGCGGTTGGCGGCGGGCCAGTCGCCGGAGGCGGTGTACGGCATGTCGCCCAATCTATCGACGCGGGTGGCGAGCCTGATCGCGGCGGCGCCGCCCGGCATTCAGGAGAAGCTGGGCATCTATTCGGGCTATCGGACGACCGAGCGTCAGCAGCAGCTGTGGGAGGCTGAGGTTGCCAAGCGCGGCTCTGAGGCGGAGGCGCGGAAGTGGGTCGCGCCGCCGGGCCGGTCCAACCACAATCACGGGGACGCGGCGGACCTGTCCTATGACGGCCAGAGCCTGAGCAAGGCGCCGAAGGAAGTGGTGGACTGGCTGCACGCCAATGCCGGCGCCTATGGACTGAAATTCCCGCTCGGCAATGAGAATTGGCACATCGAGGTCGCCGAGACACGCGGCGGCGGGGCTGGCGGCAATGTCGTCGACAAGATCGTCGGCGCGGAATCGTCGGGCGATCCGAACGCCAAGAACCCGCTTTCCTCAGCCTCCGGTCTAGGCGGATTCATCGATTCGACATGGCTTGCCACCGTACAGGCGAACCGCCCGGATCTCGCGCAAGGCAGGACGCCCGAGCAGGTGCTCGAGATGCGGAGCGATCCCGCCCTCGCACGCGAAATGACCGGCCACCTGATCCGGCAGAATACCGAGTTCCTGACCAATCAAGGCGTGCCGATCCGCGACGGCACGGTCTATCTCGCTCATGTGTTCGGCGGGCGGGGCGGATCGCAGATCTACAAGGCCGATCCGTCCACCCCGGTCGATAGCATCCTCTCGCCCGAGGTCATTGCGGCGAACCCGCATATTCGCGGGATGACCGCCGGGCAGGTCGTGGCCTGGGCCGACAAGAAAATGGGTGACGCCGGCGGAGCCGGAGCGCCCGACCTGCGGCTCGCCAAGGACATGACGACCGAACTCGGCAAGACCGTCGAGCGCCAATGGACCAAAGTCCGCGCCGACCTCGACGCGGGCAGCCTCGACGACCTGGCGGAGGTAAATCGTCCCCTCGCCAACTTCCTGCAGCGCCACCAGATCAGCGCCGCCGAGTGGGATAGGATTCGCGCCGGCAAGCCGCTGACCGTGGAAGGTGCCACCTTCCTCGACACCGACGCCATCGGCGACCGTGCCCTTGCCGAGAAGCTCCTCGGCGCCATCGTCGAGGAACGCGCCTTCGCGGTGCTGGAGCCCGATGCGCGCATCCGCGCCGTCATGACCGGCGGAACGACGGCCGGCACTTTTTGGGGTGAAATGGTCCGCTCGGCGACGCTGTTCAAAAGCTTCAGCGTGACGATGATCAGCACGCACATGATGCGAATCGCGACGCAGGGCCCGATCGAATCGCGGCTCTGGAGTGGGGCGGCGTTCGTTGGCTTCAGCCTGCTGGCCGGCGCGGCGGGGATGCAGGCCAAGAGCCTGCTCGCCGGCAAGGAGCCGGAGCCCATGGGCAACGCGTCTTTCTGGGCGCGAGCGGGTCTCCAGTCCGGTTCGCTGGGGGTATATGGCGACCTGATCAACGCCAGTTCATCCCGCACCGGGCGCAGCTTCATCTCGGATATGGCCGGCCCAGCCATCGGAGCGGCAGAGGATGTGGCCCGCCTGACGTCGCAGCAGGCACGCCGGCTGATGGAAGGCGCGGACACCACCTTCGGCGCCGAGGCGGTGCGCACGCTGTCCCGATACGACCCGACCACCTGGTACACGCGGATTGCCGTGGATCGCGTTGTTTGGGATCAGTTGCAAAGCCTTGTTGATCCGGACTACCGAGCGTCCTTCCGTCGGCGCGAACAGGCGGCACAGCGCGACTTCGGGCAATCGTTCTGGTGGGCGCCGGGCGACGTGCTGCCGGGCGGTACCCGATGACGCGGCTCAACTGGAACCGCGGCCGCCACAGCGGCGGCTGGTCGATCGAGCGCTCGCCGTTCCGCCCGTTCACGCCGAGCGAGTTGCTGCGCGGCCGAACGCAGCACGCGCCGAAGAGGCCGACCACACTGCCGGGCGCTGCGCCGATGACCTTGGAGCACCTCATTCCGCACGGCATCAACCGGCTTTCCGTGTGGTGCCCGGCTTGCCGTCGGCCGGAGCATCGGGACGTCGCCGCGTTGTCCGCGGAGGTGCTGGGA
>NZ_JBXASN010000014.1:0-159491 GCF_058809335.1 Ancylobacter sp. GW821-FHT10E12
GGCGCGGCGGGCGCGGCCTTGCCGGAGGCGGCCGGCGCCGTCTGGGCACAGGCGGGGCCGGCAAGCGCCAGGGCGATGCCGAAGGCCGCAAGGTGCAGCCACGTCGGACGCAGCCATGTCAGGCGCAGGCCTACCTGGCGCAAACTTGCCTGGCGCAAACTTTTCTGGCGCAGGCTTTTCGGAAGCGGGCGGGCGGGGAGGTCCGGGCAGCGTGTCATGCAGCTTGTCGTGATCCGGCCCGGCTGCGGCGTCAAGAGCGGGCGATCAGCGCGTGGGCGGCGGCGACGATGCCGGCGAGCCCGTCCGTGGTCTCCAGCGCCGGCAGCGCATCCGGTGGAAACCAGCCGATCTCCGACGCCTCCGGCCCGGTCGCCGGCTCGCCGGACAGCCACAGCCCGGCATGGCTGATCACCACGAAATGCGCGATGGCGGCGCCGGTCGCGTCGCGGCGGATGATGTCGAGCGCGCCGGCGACGCCGAGGACGCGGCAGGCGACGCCGACCTCCTCCATCATCTCCCGCGCCGCGGCCTCGGCCAGCGTTTCGCCGGGCTCCACCCGGCCGCCGGGCAGCGACCACAGGCCGCGCATCGGCGCCGCGCCGCGCCGCGCAAGCAGCACCAGCCCGTCGCGGAACACCGCGGTGGAGACCGCCAGAACCGGCCGCACCGTCTCGTCCGCCATGCCGACCTCTCCCGCGCCCATATCGAATCGGGTTCATGCTAGAGCCGTTTCGACGGCGGCGGAATGACCGGATCGATGAGAGAGTGCTTGGGATTCGACGGTCTGAAGCACATGCCGCCCTCTCATCCGGCTCGGGCGGATGGGGGGCGCCCGACGCGGAACCGGCCGCGTTGCCCGGATCGGGCCGCAATCGGGTGGGACAGTCGAAACGCGTGCGGCGGCGTGGGGAGCCGTGGGGCTCAGGGAGCGATGCGATGGGTCGGGGATGGTTCGATGGTCGCCTGCGGCTGGAGCCCGCCGCCGCAGTGCTGCTGACGGGTGTGGTGCTGCTGACGGGCGCGGCGCCGGTGCTGGCCGCGGGTGCCACCAGCACGCCGCCGGGCAGCGCGCCGGCCATGGATGGCGAGACGCGCCCCGATCCGCTCTGCGCCAGCTTCGGCAAGGATTTCACCCGGCTGTCGGGCACCTCGACCTGCGTCAGGATCAGCGGCCATGTACAGGCCGACGGCTATCAGCAGTCGCTGCCGACCGGCGACCCGCTGGCGCCGGCGCTGAAGAGCAAGTGACCGGAGAGCAAGCGACCGGCCTCAAGTGCCGGCCCGCAATTCAGCGCCCGAAGGCGGCGAAATAGCGCGTGGCGATATCCTTGTAGGCGCGGGTGAGGGCGTGCAGTTCGTCCACCGGCGTCGCCTCGTCCACCGCATGCATCGAGGTGCCGACGAGGCCGAACTCGACCACCGGGCAGTAATCCTTGATGAAGCGTGCATCCGAGGTGCCGCCGGTGGTGGAAAGCTCCGGCGCGCGCCCGGTGGTTTCCTTGATCGCCGCGACCACGACGTCGACGAAGTCGCCGGGCGCGGTGAGGAAGCTGTCGGAGGAGCGTTCCTCGAAGGCGACCGAGAAGCGCACCGCGTTGCCGGCGGCGGCGGTCAGGCGGCGCTCGATCTCCGCCCGCAGCGTCGAGGGCATCCACAGCTCGTTGAAGCGGATGTTGAAGCGGGCGGCCGCCTGCGCCGGAATCACGTTGAAGGCCGGGTTGCCGACATCCACCGAGACCACTTCGAGATTCGACGCCTGGAAATGCGCGGTGCCGTGGTCGAGCGGCTCGGCGGTGAGGCCGGCCAGCAGGCGCATCATGCCCGGAATCGGGTTCTCGGCCAGATGCGGATAGCCGACATGGCCCTGCCGGCCATGCACCGTGAGGGTGCCGGAGAGCGAGCCGCGCCGGCCGATCTTCACCATGTCGCCGAGCACGGCGCGGCTGGAGGGTTCGCCGAGCACGCAATGGTCGAGCCGCTCGTCGCGGTCGGCGAGCCAGCGCAGCAGCTTCTCGGTGCCGTTGATGGCCGGGCCTTCCTCGTCGCCGGTGAGCAGCAGCGAGATCGAGCCGGGAAGCGCATCGCCATGCCCGGCGGCGAGGTCGAGCGCGGCGGCGACGAAGGCGGCGACGCCGCCCTTCATGTCCACCGCGCCGCGCCCGTAGAGCAGCCCGCCATGGATGGCGCCCTCGAAGGGCGGGAAGCGCCAATGGGCGGAATCGCCGGGCGGCACCACGTCGGTATGGCCGGCGAAGCAGAGATTCGGCCCCTTGGTGCCGAAGCGGGCATAGAGGTTCTCGATATCCGGCGTGTCGGGGGCGCAGAGGCGCACGCGGTGGACCTTGAAGCCCGCCGCGCCGAGCACGCCTTCGAGATAGGCGAGGGCGCCGCCCTCCTCGGGCGTCACCGAGGGACAGCGGATGAGCGCGCGGGCGATCTCGACGGGATCGGCGGACGGGGAGGTCTGCAGCACGCTCATGGGCCGGTCCTTTCTGGCGATCAATCCCGGAGCAGGTCGTTGATCGAGGTCTTCGAGCGGGTCTGCTCGTCCACCCGCTTCACGATCACCGCGCAATAGAGCGAGGGGCCGGGCGTGCCGTCCGGCAGCGGCTTGCCGGGCAGCGAGCCGGGCACCACCACCGAATAGGCCGGCACTTCGCCGACGAAGACCTCGCCGGTGGCGCGGTCGACGATCTTGGTGGTCGCCGAGATGAACACGCCCATGGAGAGCACCGAGCCCTTGCGGACGATGACGCCCTCGACGACCTCGGAACGGGC
Organism: Ancylobacter sp. GW821-FHT10E12; assembly: GCF_058809335.1. Classification (NCBI taxonomy): domain Bacteria; kingdom Pseudomonadati; phylum Pseudomonadota; class Alphaproteobacteria; order Hyphomicrobiales; family Xanthobacteraceae; genus Ancylobacter; species Ancylobacter sp. GW821-FHT10E12. The sequence goes on from NZ_JBXASN010000014.1 coordinate 2,779, forward strand.
GCCGATGAAGCAGTCGTCTTCGATGATCACCGGGCCGGCCTGCAGCGGCTCCAGCACGCCGCCGATGCCGACGCCGCCGGAGAGATGCACCCGCGCGCCGATCTGCGCGCAGCTGCCCACCGTCACCCAGGTATCGACCATCGAGCCCTCGCCGACATGGGCGCCGAGATTGACGAAGGAGGGCATCAGCACGACGTTCGGCGCGATATAGGCCGAGCGGCGCACGATGGCGCCGGGCACGGCACGGAAGCCGGCGGCGCGGAACTCGGTCTCGCCCCAGCCGTCGAACTTCGAGGGCACCTTGTCCCACCAGGTGGCGCCGCCGGGGCCGCCGGGAATGGCGGTCATGTCGTTGAGGCGGAAGGAGAGCAGCACCGCCTTCTTGAGCCACTGGTTGACCGTCCAGTGGCCGTTGTCGCCGCTCTCGGCGACGCGGGCCTTGCCGGCGTCGAGCAGGCCGAGCGCCTGGCCCACCGCCTCGCGCACCGCCCCCTTGGTGTCGAAGCCGATTTCCGCCCGCTTTTCGAAGGCGTCCTCGATGATGGTCTTCAGCTCGCTCGACATGTTGGTCACTCCCGCTAATTGGCGAGGTCTTGTTGCGACGCGCGCGGCGCCTGTCAACGGTCTCGTGTCAACGGGCGTTGTTCCGATCCAATGCGCCACGCAGCGCCCGCAGGAAGCCGGGCAGGTCGTCGGTGACGTGCTGGATATGGTGGGCGTCGCGTCCCTCGTGCTCCCACGCCTCGCGGTCGGCCGGGCTGACGGTGAGGCCGCGCGGCACCACGAGCACGGTGCGCATGCCGAGCGCGAACGGTACTTCGAGATTGCGGGCGAGGTCCTCGAACATCGCCGCGCGGGCCGGATCGACGTCATGGGCGTCGAGGAAGCGCCGATAGGCCGGCTCCTGCGGCTTGGGATGGAATTCGGCGGCGACGATGTCGTGCACGTCGGCGAAATGCCCGGAGATGCCGAGTTTCTCCAGTATCTGCTCGGCATGGCGGCGCGAGCCGTTGGTATAGACCAGCTTGCGGCCGGGCAGGGCGCCGAGCGCCTCGCCGAGCTCGGGCGCCGGGTCGAGGCTGCTGAGGTCGATGGCATGGGCATTGGCGAGGAACGGGTCCGGGTCCATGCCGTGCTCGATCATCAGCCCGCGCAGCGAGGTGCCGTAGCGGCGGTAATAGTCCTTCTGCAGCGCGAAGGCGTCGTCGAGCGATAGGCCGAGATAGTCGGCGATGTAGCTGCGCATGCGGATGTCGATCTGCCGCCACAGGTCGAGACCGGGCGGGTAGAGCGTGTTGTCGAGGTCGAACACCCAGGTGTCGACCCGGGCGAAATCGCGGGGCGGAGCGGGGGTGCCGGGCTCGGCGGCGGTCGGGACGGGTGCGGACCCGCTATGGATGGCATCGGACATGAAGCCATCCATAGCGAAGAGAGCGGACGCAGGCGAGGCACGTTTTTGCGCGCCTCGCCCCAGGACGCGATCAGCGGCGGATGAGCGTGCCGGCGCCATGGTCGGTGAGCAGTTCCAGCAGCACCGCGTGCGGCACCTTGCCGTCGAGGATGACGACGCCCTCGACGCCCTGTTCCAGCGCGTAGATGCAGGTCTCCACCTTCGGGATCATGCCGCCGGAAATGGTGCCGTCGGCGATCAGCGCCCGTGCCTGGGCGATCGACAGCTCCTTGATCAGGTTCTTGCTGCGGTCGAGCACGCCCGGCACGTCGGTGAGCAGCAGCAGCCGCTTGGCGCCCAATGCGCCCGCTATGGCGCCCGCAAACGTATCGGCATTGACGTTGAAGGTGCCGCCCTCCGCGCCGGTGGCGACGGGCGCCAGCACCGGGATCAGCTCGCGGCCGAGGATCTGGTCGAGCACGGTGGTGTCGACCTGCGAGGGCTCGCCGACGAAGCCGAGATCGATCACCTGCTCGATGTTGGAATCCGGGTCGATGACGCTGCGGGTGACCTTGGAGGCGATCACCATGTTGCCGTCCTTGCCGGACAGGCCGAGCGCCTTGCCGCCCGCCTCGTTGATGAAGCCGACCAGCGATTTGTTGATCGAGCCGGCCAGCACCATCTCGACGATCTCGACGGTGGCCTTGTCGGTGATGCGCAGCCCGGCGGCGAATTCCGACTTGATGCCGAGCTTGGCCAGCATGGCGCCGATCTGCGGCCCGCCGCCATGCACCACCACCGGGTTCACGCCGGACTGCTCCAGCAGCACGATGTCCTGCGCGAAGTCCCGCGCCACCTGCTCGTCGCCCATGGCGTGGCCGCCATATTTCACCACGATGATGGCATCGTCGTAGCGCTGCATATGCGGCAGCGCCTGCACCAGCACGCGGGCCTTGGCGTGGTCGTCGGGCAGGATGGAATCGGTGTTCGTATCGGTGGTGGTATCGGACATGGGCTCGGCATCCCTCGGCGGGTCATCGGCGGCCGGACCTTCTAGCCGATTTTGATGACGCTTCTCAATCGTCGTGCGTGGCCGCCTGTCTGCGGACGCCGATCCGCAGGTGTCTATCCGCAGGTGCCTATCCGACTTGCGCGGTTACATGCGATAAGCCCGGCCATGCAGACGGCACCCCCTTCCCAGGCCAATTCGCAGGCCCGCTTCGTCACCGGCTCGACGTTTCGCCATGTGGCGGTGATGACGGCAGCCGGCTCGGTCGGCCTGGTGGCGGTGTTCGTCGTCGATCTGCTCAACCTTTTCTACATCTCGCTGCTCGGCGAGCAGGAGCTCGCCGCCGCCATCGGCTATGCCGGTACGGTGATGTTCTTCACCACCTCGGCGGCGATCGGGGTGATGATCGCCGGCTCGGCGCTGGTCTCGCGCGCCATCGGCGCCGGCCGGCGCGAGGATGTGGCGCGCATCTCCACGTCGGCCTTCCTCTACATGACGCTCGCCACCGCGCTGACCGTGGGCCTCATGATGCCGTTCATCGGGCCCATGCTCGGCTGGCTCGGGGCGAGCGGCCGCACGCTGGATATCGCCCGCGACTTCCTGCTGCTGGTGCTGCCCTCCACCCCGCTGCTCGGCCTCGGCATGGCGGCTTCCGGCACGCTGCGCGGGCTCGGCGATGCGCGGCGCTCCATGATGGTGACGCTGGCCGGCGGGCTGGTGACGGCCGCCCTCGACCCGCTGCTCATCCTGGTGCTCGACTTCCGCGTCGAGGGCGCGGCGGCGGTGTCGGTGATCTCGCGGGTGGTGATGGCGGCCTATGGGCTTCATGCCGTGGTGCGCATCCATCGCTGCGCCAGCCGGCCGCGGCTGCGCGATTTCCTGAGGGATGTCGGCCCGCTCTCCGGCATCGCGGTGCCGGCGGTGCTGACCAATCTCGCCACCCCGGTCGGCAACGCCTATGTCACCTTTGCGCTGGCCGGCCATGGCGACGCGGCGGTGGCGGCCTTCGCGGTGGTCGGGCGGCTGATCCCGGTGGCGTTCGGCCCGCTTTTCGCGCTGACCGGCGCCATCGGCCCGGTGATCGGCCAGAATGTCGGCGCCGGTCGCTACGACCGGGTGCGGCAGGCCATCCTCGACAGCCTGGTGCTTACTCTCGCCTATGTGTTCGCGGTGTGGGCGCTGATGGCGCTGGGGCGCTATCAGATCGCCGGATTGTTCGGGCTGTCGGCGGAAGGGGTGGAACTTGTCGCCTTCTTCTGCCTCTACGCCGCCGGCAGCTTCATTTTCCTCGGCACGCTGTTCGTCGCCAATGCCGCCTTCAACAATCTTGGTGCGCCGCTGCTCTCCACCGTGTTCAACTGGGGGCGGGCGACGCTGGGCGTGGTTCCTTTCGTCGTGCTGGGCGGCCATTACTGGGGGGCCAAGGGCGTGCTGGCCGGGCAGGCGCTGGGTGCGGTCGCCTTCGGGGTGCTGGCGCTGATGAGTGCGCTGGCGCTGGTGCGCCGCCTCGCTGCCGGGACGGTCAAGCCGATGCCGGCATCGGCGCTTGCCGGCCCGGAGCTGCCGCCCTTCGCGCGCGGCGAAGACGCAACCGCCATCAAGCCGTGAGGCGGTCAGATCAGCCGCAGCACGCCGAGCGCGCCGCCGCCGAACAGCATCCATAGGGGGCTGATGCGGGTGAAGCTCAATACCAGCACGGTGAGCGCGGTATAGAGCGCGGTGGGCACCGAGCGCGCCGCGCCTTCCGCCAGCAGATAGCCGCTGGCCGCGATGAGGCCGATGGTGAGCGGCACCAGGCCGCCCTGGATGGCGCGGCGCCAGCGGGCCTCGCGGAACCTGTACCAGGCGCCGCCGACATAATAGGCGAGCACGCAGGTCGGCCCGCACATGGCGATGGTGGAGACCAGCGCCCCCGCCAGCCCGGCGACGTGCCAGCCGATCAGCGTCACCACCAGCACGTTCGGTCCGGGAACCGCCTGCGCGATGGCGAAGGTCTGGGCGAATTGCACGTCGGTCATCCAGCCGGCGGTCTCGACCACTTGCCGGTGCATTTCCGGCAGCACCGCATTGGCGCCGCCGACCGCAAGCAGCGAGATGATCGCGAAATGGACGGCGAGCTGGCCGAGCGGATCGTCTCCGCTCATCGCAGGGCCCACCAGGCGAGCGCGACGGAGACGGGTGCCAGGGCAAGCATCACCCACCCCAGGGGCAGGCCGAGCACGGCGATGCCGACAAAGGCGGCGGCGGCGATGCCGAGCCCGCGCGCGGTCGGCCGGCGCCACAGCGTCTCGCCCATTCGCCCGGCCATGGCGATGACGAGGCCCGCCGCGCCGGCGGCAAGGCCGGCGAGCAGGTCGGCCACGGCCGGGATGCCGCCATAGCGGGCGAACAGCATGCCGGCGAGGATGGCGAAGACGGCCGGCACCAGCGTCAGGCCGCAGAACGCCGCGATCGCCCCCGGCACGCCGCGGAAGCGCGAGCCGATCACGACCGACAGGTTGACGATGTTGGGGCCGGGCAGGAACTGTGCGAGTCCGACCAGCTCGATGAACTCGTTCGAATCCACCCATTTGTAGCGCTCGACCACCGCGCGCCGGGCGATGGGCAGCACCCCGCCGAACGCCACCACCGCCACCGAAAGGAAGCCGAGAAACAGCTCGCGCAACGTCGGCACCGGGCGTTCGGGCTCTGGCTCGGCGGGGGGATGTGCGGACGACATGAGCGGAACGCCGGAGAGGATCGACGTCCGCTTATAGATGAGTCGATCCGGGGTGATAACGGGGCTTTTCTTCCGGCGGCGAGAACGTATAGGGTACAAACATGCACGGCACCCTCAACGATCTCGTCCTGCCGCCGGACGGCCGCCAATCGGAAGCGGCGCGCGCCATCCAGCGCGGCGCGCTGCGCTATGTGGCGGCACGCGGCCTGGTCGGCTTGCCGGAATTCGTGCTCGCCACCGGGCGGCGGGCCGACATTGCCGGCCTGGACAGCAAGGGCGAGGTGTGGGTGATCGAGATCAAGTCGTCGGTCGCCGATTTCCGCGCCGACCGCAAATGGAGCGAATACCGTGCCTTCTGCGACCGGCTGTTCTTCGCCGTCGGGCCGGATTTCCCGCTGGAGATATTGCCGGAGGATACCGGCATCCTGGTCGCCGACGGCTTCGGCGCGGCGCTCATCCGCGAGGCGCCGCATCATCCGCTGCCCGCCGCCTCCCGCCGGGCGCTGACGCTCCGGCTGGCCCGCACCGCCGCCGGGCGGCTGATGTGGCTGATGGACCCGGAAGCATTGCGCGGCCTTGCATTGTAAGGCGGGGAAAAGCCGCCCCGGCCCTTGAACTCGAGGCCCCGCCTCTGCCAGCGTCGCGCCATGGATGCGAACCCGACTCCCGCCAGCCCGACCGCCGCTCCCAAGCCGACCGGCGACGTCGAGCGCGTCACGCCGATGATGGCGCAATATATCGAGATCAAGACCGCCAATCCCGACAGCCTGCTGTTCTACCGGATGGGCGATTTCTACGAATTGTTCTTTGAAGACGCGGAGTTAGCCTCCCGCACCCTCGGCATCGTGCTGACCAAGCGCGGCAAGCACCAGGGCGCGGACATCCCGATGTGCGGCGTGCCGGTGGAGCGCGCCGAGGAATATCTGCACAAGCTGATCGCCTTCGGCCACCGCGTCGCCGTCTGCGAGCAGACCGAGGACCCCGCGGAAGCCAAGAAGCGCGGGCCGAAAAGCGTGGTGCGGCGGGACGTTACCCGGCTCGTCACTCCCGGCACGCTGACCGAGGACGCGCTGTTGGACGCCCGCCGCGAGAACGTGCTCGCCGCGCTGGCGCGCCTCAGGGGCGGCGAGGGGGCGGGCGAGGACGGCTATGTCTACGCGCTCGCCTTCGCCGACATCTCGACCGGCAGCTTCCGGGTGCTGGAGACCCATTCCGGCCGCCTCGCCGCCGACCTCGCGCGGGTCGAGCCGGCCGAGTTGCTGCTGTCCGATCAGGTGTACGATGAGCCCGATTTCCGCGACATCTGGCGCACATTGCCGGCGGTGACGCCGCTGCCGAAGGAAAGCTTCGACGGGGCCAATGCCGAGCGCCGCCTCGCCGGCTTTTTCCGCGTGGCGACGCTCGATGCCTTCGGCGCCTTCTCCCGCGTCGAGCTCACCGCCGCCAGCGCGGTGGTCGCCTATATCGAGCGCACCCAGCTCGGCCAGCGCCCGCCGCTCGCCGCCCCCTCCCGCGAGGCGGCCTCCGACATCATGGTGATCGACCCGGCGACGCGGGCGAACCTGGAAATCCTGCGCACCACCACCGGCGACCGTGCCGGCAGCCTGAATGCCGCGGTCGACCGCACCGTGACCTCGGCCGGCGCCCGCCTGCTCGCCCGCCGCCTCGCCGAGCCGCTGACCGGGCCGTCGAAGATTGCCGCGCGGCTCGACGCGGTGGAGAGCCTGGTCGAGGATTCCGCCCTGCGCGCCTCGCTGCAGCAGCGCCTCGCCGGGGCGCCGGACCTCGCCCGCGCCCTCGCCCGCATCGCGCTCGGCCGCTCCGGCCCGCGCGACCTCGCCGCCATCGGCCGCGGGCTGCATGAGGGTGCCGCCATTGCCGGCCTGCTGCGCGCCGGCGAGGTGGGCGAGGAACTCACCGCCAATGCCGCCCTGCTCGATGCGGTCGACCCGGCGCTCCCCGCCCTGCTGGCGCGCGCGCTCGCCGACGAGCTGCCGCCCTATCGCCGCGACGGCGGCTTCACCCGCGCCGGCTTCGATGCCGATCTCGACGCCACGCGGGCCATGCGCGACGAAAGCCGCCGCGTGGTGGCGGCGCTGGAGCGCCGCTATGTCGAGGAGACCGGCGTCCGGGCGCTGAAGATCCGGCACAATGCGGTGCTCGGCTATTATGTCGAGGTGAGCCAGCAGAATGCCGACCGGCTGCGCGAGCCGCCCTTCGACGTCGTCTTCGTGCATCGCCAGACCATGGCCGGGGCGATGCGCTTCACCTCCACCGAACTCGGCGAGCTGGAGGCGAAGATAGCCAGCGCCGGCGAGCGGGCGCTGGCGCTGGAGCAGGCGATCTTCGACCGGCTCGCGGGAGCCATTCTCGAACAGGCCGAGGCGATCCGCGCCTGCGCCGGCGCGCTCGCCGTCATCGACGTCACCGCCGGGCTCGCGCGCCTCGCGGTGGAGGAGGGTCATGTGCGGCCCGAGGTCGATGGCGGGCTGGATTTTCGCATCGAGGCCGGACGCCACCCGGTGGTGGAGCAGGCGCTGCGCCGCGATGGCGGCCCCTTCGTCGCCAATGATTGCGATCTCTCCCCGCCGGAGCGCGCGAATTCCGGCCGCATCTGGCTGGTGACTGGCCCGAACATGGCGGGCAAGTCGACCTTCCTGCGCCAGAACGCGCTGATCGCCATCCTCGCCCAGGCCGGCGCCTTCGTGCCGGCGCGCGCCGCGCATATCGGCGTGGTCGACCGGCTGTTCTCGCGCGTCGGCGCGGCCGACGACCTGGCGCGCGGGCGATCGACCTTCATGGTGGAGATGGTGGAGACCGCCGCCATCCTCAACCAGGCCAGCGAGCGCTCGCTGGTCATCCTCGACGAGATCGGCCGCGGCACTGCGACCTTTGACGGCCTGTCCATCGCCTGGGCCAGCCTGGAGCACCTGCACGAGGCGAACCGCTGCCGCGGCCTGTTCGCCACCCATTTCCACGAGCTGACCGCGCTGTCGCAGCGGCTGCCCCGCCTCGTCAACGCGACGGTGAAGGTGAAGGAATGGGAGGGCGAGGTGATCTTCCTGCACGAGGTGGTGCCGGGGGCGGCGGACCGCTCCTACGGCATCCAGGTGGCGCGCCTCGCCGGCCTGCCGGCCAGCGTGGTGGCGCGGGCCAAGGCGGTGCTGACCGAGCTGGAGGACGCCGACCGCGCGGCGCCGACGCAGCGCATCCTCGACGACCTGCCGCTCTTCGCCGCGCTCAACCGCGCGCCGGCGGCTTCCGTGGAGGCGGCGAAGGCGGACCCGGCGGCGCAGGCGGTGAAGGCGACGCTGGCCGGCATCGACCCCGACGAGATGACCCCGCGCGAGGCGCTGGAGGCACTGTACCGGCTGAAGGCGGCAGCGCGGCGGTGAGGGGATAGTATAGGAAATGAATACTTAATCCCCGTTATCCACGATATCCACAACCTACAAGAGTTAGTGTCTCTAGGGATGGGGTTTGACTATGTCTTGACGCGAAGTCGCGAGTCGCCTTAGCTGACATCAGGACGCAAATAGGCCGTTCGAAGCGGCAACTTCGAACGGCCTGCGTCCGAGCCCACGTTAACCTGGTCGGGCCGTGGGCGGCGTTCGCCATTGGACACGCGACTATTGTTTTGTCGCGGCGTGAACGTCAAGGCCTGACCGTGTCTTGGTCTTGATTCACGATAAGGTGTGTCATGAGTGCATTAAAGGGAAAGACGGGCGAGCGGTGCCCGACTAGCGGCGTTTGGAAGGTGGACGATCTAAGGGAGACTACGACGGCCCCGATCGCGAAGGGTAATGTTTTTCCCCCTTATAAGGGAAAAGCCGTTATCTGGGTTTTGATCCAGTACGCCTGAAGTTCTTCGAGGGCGGCGCAAGCCGCCCTCTTTTCTCGTGCGCCGGGCCATTGAAGAAAATGGGGGAGATGTTACGTTACATGTAACGCACTCTCTGGAGGTGCCGCCATGCCCACGTCCACACGCGCCCGCGTGCAGAAGCGCCGAGAGGCCCTGCGCGCCTCCGGCCTTCGCCCTGTCCAGCTCTGGGTGCCGGATACCCGCCGCCCCGGCTTCGCCGACGAATGCAGGCGGCAGGCGCGGGCGGTCGCGAACGCGGATCGCGCGGACCGTGAACTCGGGGGCTTCCTCGACGCGGCGCTTGCCGATCTCGACGACGAATGACGCGCGGGGATCTCGTCACCGTGGCGCTCGCCGGTGATTTCGGCAAGCCGCGGCCGGCCCTCGTCATTCAATCCGATGCCTTTGCCGACAGCGCGACCGTGACAGTCCTGCTGATCACGGGCACTTTGGTCGAGGCGCCTCTTCTGCGGTTGCCGGTGGAGCCGACGCCGGGCAATGGATTGCGGGCGCCTTCGCAGGTCATGATCGACAAGGCGATGACGGTGCGGCGCGAGCGGCTCGGTCCGGTTTTCGGCCGGCTGGACGACGACGCCATGATGTCGGTCAACCGGCTGCTGGCCCTGTTCTTCGGGCTTGGATGACCGCCTCCCGACGCCCCCCTACAGCACCTGCGCCGCGCGCACGACCGTGCAGTACTCGCCGTCCATGTTCGCCAGCGACAGGGAATGCACCTCGTCCGCGCTCCTGAGCCGCCCGGCATGGTCGCGGCGGGCAAAGGTGAAGCAGCCATCCTCGACCAGCCGCACGTCGAAGCCGAGATTGCCGGCCATCCTCACGGTCGCCTCGACGGAATTGTTGGTGATCACCCCGGCAACGACCAGCGTCGCGATGCCGGCATCGCGCAGGCGGCGCTCGAGGTCGGTGCCGATGAAGGCGCTGTGCACCTGCTTGGCGATCACCGGCTCGCCGGGAAGCGGCATCGCCTCCGGCTTGAAGTCGTGGCCGGGCTGTCCGGGACGATAGGTCGAGTTCGGCCGCGTGGAATCGTGGCGGACATGGAAGATCGGCCGGCCCGCCGCGCGCCATGCGGCGAGCAGCCGGGCGATGACCGCCTCGGCGTCGGGATTGTTGCGCGGCCCCTCGCTGGCCCAGCGCGGATGGTCGATGGCCTTCTGCAGATCGATGATCACCAGCGCGGCGTCGGACGGCAGCATGCGATGCGTCTCCCCCGTCGGGATTGTCCAAAAAAGCAGATGGCCGGGACAGGCCCGGCCATCGCGTCATCGATGCCTGCGGCGTCAGGCCTGCGAGGCGGCCTGCGTCTTCAGCGCCGCCTGCGCCGCCGCGAGGCGGGCGATCGGCACGCGGAAGGGCGAGCAGGACACGTAGTCGAGCCCGACTTCCTCGCAGAAGGCCACGGAAGCCGGGTCGCCGCCATGCTCGCCGCAAATGCCGAGCTTCAGCTTCGGGCGCACCGCGCGGCCGCGCTCGGTGGCGATCTTCACCATCTCGCCGACGCCGTCGATGTCGATCGAGACGAACGGGTCGACCTCGAAGATGCCCTTGCTGATATAGGTGCCGAGGAAGGTGCCGGCATCGTCGCGCGAGATGCCGTAGACGGTCTGGGTGAGGTCGTTGGTGCCGTAGGAGAAGAACTCCGCCGTCTCGGCGATCTCGCCGGCCTTCAGCGCCGCGCGCGGCAGCTCGATCATGGTACCGACCTGGTACTCGACCTTCTCGCCGGTCTCTTCCTCGACCTTCTTGGCGGCGGCGTCGATCACCTCCTTGACGAGGTCGAACTCGCGCTTGCCGGTGATCAGCGGCACCATCACCTCCGGCACCACGGGCTTGCCGGTGGTCTTCTGCGCCGCCACCGCGGCCTCGAAGATGGCGCGCGCCTGCATCTCGGCGATCTCCGGGAAGGCGATGGCGAGGCGGCAGCCGCGGAAGCCGAGCATCGGGTTGAACTCGTCGAATTCCTTCTTGCGGGCGGCGAGCTTGGCGGCGCTGACGCCGAGGCCTTCCGCCACTTCCGCGATCTCCGCGTCGGTATGCGGCAGGAACTCGTGCAGCGGCGGGTCGAGCAGGCGGATGGTGACCGGCAGCCCGTCCATGATCTCGAACAGCTCCTGGAAGTCGGAGCGCTGGGCGGAAAGCAGCTTGGCGAGCGCGGTGCGCCGGCCCTTCTCGTCGTCGGCGAGGATCATCTCGCGCACGGCGCGGATGCGGCCGGCCTCGAAGAACATGTGCTCGGTGCGCGACAGCCCGATGCCCTCGGCGCCGAAATTCTTGGCGGTGCGGGCGTCGAGCGGGGTCTCGGCATTGGCGCGCACCTTGAGGCGGCGCACCCCGTCGGCCCAGCCCATCAGCGTGCCGAACTCGCCGGAGAGCTCGGGCTGCTGCATCGGCACCGCGCCGGCGATCACCTGGCCGGTGCCGCCGTCGATGGTGAGGATGTCGCCCTTCTTCAGGGTGACGCCGCCGGAGGAGAGCGTGCCGGCGGCATAGTCGACGCGGATGGTGCCGGCGCCGCAGACGCAGGGCTTGCCCATGCCGCGCGCCACCACGGCGGCGTGCGAGGTCATGCCGCCGCGGGTGGTGAGGATGCCTTCCGAGGCGTGCATGCCGTGAATGTCTTCCGGCGAGGTCTCGATGCGCACCAGGATCACCTTGTGGCCCTGCGACTTCAGCAGCTCGGCGTCGTCGGCGGAGAACACGATCTCGCCGGAGGCGGCGCCCGGCGAGGCCGGCAGGCCGGAGCCGATGACCGTCTTGTCGGCCTTGGGGTCGAGCATCGGATGCAGCAGCTGGTCGAGCGCGGCGGGATCGACGCGGGAGATGGCCTCCTCGCGGGTGATGACGCCGTCATTGGCGAGCTCGACCGCGATGCGCAGCGCGGCCTTGGCGGTGCGCTTGCCCGAGCGGGTCTGCAGCATCCACAGCTTGCCGGTCTCGACGGTGAATTCGAGATCCTGCATGTCGCGGTAATGGCCCTCGAGCACGCCGGCGATGCGGATGAACTCGGTATAGACCTCCGGCAGCGCCTTCTCCATCGAGGGCTTGTTGGAGCCGGCGTCGATGCGGGCGACCTCGGTGATGTTCTGCGGGGTGCGGATGCCCGCCACCACGTCCTCGCCCTGGGCGTTGATCAGGAACTCGCCATAGAGCGCGTTCTCGCCGGTGGACGGGTTGCGGGTGAAGGCGACGCCGGTGGCCGAGGTGTCGCCCATGTTGCCGAACACCATGGCCTGCACGTTCACCGCGGTGCCCCAGCTCTCGGGGATGGCGTGCAGCCGGCGATAGACGATGGCGCGCTGGTTCATCCAGGAGCCGAACACCGCGCCGATGGCGCCCCAGAGCTGGTCCTGCGGGTCCTGCGGGAACGGCTTGCCGAGCTCGTGGGCGACCAGCGCCTTGTAGCGGGTGACGATCTCCTTCCAGTCGTCGGCGGAGAGGTCGGTGTCGAGATTGTAGCCGTTGTCGCTCTTGAAGCCGTCCAGCACCTCCTCGAAATGATGGTGCGGGAAGTCGAGCACCACGTTCGAGTACATCTGGATGAAGCGGCGGTAGCTGTCATAGGCGAAGCGCGGATTGCCCGAGGCGCTCGCCACCGCCTCGACGGTCACGTCGTTGAGGCCGAGATTGAGCACCGTGTCCATCATGCCGGGCATGGAGGCGCGGGCGCCCGAGCGCACCGAGACGAGAAGCGGGTTGGCCGGGTCGCCGAAGGTCTTGCCGACCAGGGCGCCGACATAGGCGAGCGAGTCCTCGACCTGGCCCTTCAGCTCGGCCGGATAGACATTGCCGTTGGCGTAATAGGAGGTGCAGACCTCGGTGGAGATAGTGAAGCCGGGGGGAACCGGGAGGCCCAGATTGGACATCTCGGCAAGGTTGGCGCCTTTGCCCCCGAGCAGATTGCGCATGTCCGCCGCACCTTCCGCCGCGCCGTCGCCGAAGGTGTACACCCATTTCGTCATGTCGGAAGTCCCGCTCGTTGAACGTGCCCCAGTCGCACGATCGTAGCCTGTATGGAAATGCTGACGAGTTTGAAAGCGGAGCCCCATCAAGGGGTTCATCTTATTGGGTCGGCCGCGCCGGACGGCTTTTCCATTCTCTGGTCTAGCCGGTTGAGGTGTTCGGTTCAATCCATCATTCGCAGTGCGGCGAATTATGTCGCACTGCAACGTGATGATCGCGGCGATTGCGCGCCGCCTCCTCTTGCGGCAGCTTGCCGCGGCCGGGAGAAAAATCCAGTTCAATCAGAGGTTTTCGGGGATGTTGAAGATTGTCGATTCGCTCACGCCGCATGTGCTGAGCCTGCTGCGGGTGATGACGGCGCTGCTGCTGATGCAGCACGGCACCACCAAGGTCCTGGGGATTCCCGTGACCCCGCAGACCGGGGTCAGCCTCGTCTCGCCGGGCGGCATCGCCGGGCTGTTCGAGCTTGTCGGCGGGGCGCTGCTGCTGATCGGGCTGTTCTCGCGGCCGGTGGCGTTCGTGCTGTCCGGCATGACGGCCTTCGCCTATTTCCTCGTGCACGCGCCGCGCGATTTCTTTCCCGTCGTCAATGGCGGCGAACTGGCGGCGCTGTACTGCTTCGTGCTGTTCTATCTCGCCTTCGCCGGCCCCGGCCCGTGGAGCGCCGACCGGCTGATCGGCACCAAGATCTGACGCCGCGACGATCCGACGGGCTCCGGCCTTGCGCGGCATGAAGCTCATGGCCGGGCTGGGCCCGGCCCTGACGGTGTTCGGGCGATGCAGGTTGGGGTACGTCTCAACGGGGGCACGGCGCGACCGGGTGGGTCCCCGGATGCGCCGTCGCCCGCGATGTCAAAACCGGAAGGCGCCGGTGCCGAGCAGTCCCGAAATGCCGATGAAGATCAGATAGATCGCGACGATGAAGTTGAGCAGGCGCGGCATCACCAGGATGAGGATGCCGGCGACCAGCGCGACGATCGGCTGGATGGCGACGATGTCGATCTGCATGGGGGAAGCAATCCGGTGGGTTCCCTCCTCAACGGCCGGAGGTACGGGAAGGTTCCCATGCGGTGGCGCGCGCTCCCGAAAAAGCGGCTACTCCGCCGGGCCGGGGTGGTGGCCGGTGTCGCGGGTGGCGAGATAAAGGCCGTAGCACGCCGCCAGCAGGAGAAGCGGGGCGACGTACCACGCGAGCGTTGCGGCGGTCATGGCTTCAGTCCCTTGAGAAGCAGCCTCGCCATGTAATGTATGGCTGAACCGCTGAGAATCCAAATGGCGGCGATGCCGAGAGCCGACCATCCGCCGGTCGGGCCGGGCAATCCATAGGAAAGCGCGACGATCGGCCCGACCCCGCCGGTGATGAACATCGCTGCCGCCACATTGTTCAGCAATGTGGCGGTCAGCTTGGTCCGCTCGTTGTGGATGAGGCTCATGGCGCGCCGTGCCCCCGCCATCGTCGGCGGCTTTCAGCCCTCGATGCGGTCGAAATCGGCGACGGCGCGGGTGATGGCGCGGATATCGGCGAGCAGGCGCAGCCGGTTGGCGCGCAGGGCCTTGTCCTCGGCGTTCACCGTCACCTTGTCGAAGAAGGCGTCGACCGGCGGGCGCAGGCTGGCCATGACGCCCATCGCGCCCTCGAAATCCTCCGCCTTGAGCGCGGTCTCGATCAGCGGGCCGGACTTGGCGATGGCCTCGGCGAGCGAGCGCTCCTCTGGCTCGGTGAGCAGTACGAGGTCGACGCCGCCTTCGTAGGACGCGCCGTCCTTCTTCTCCTCGATGCGCAGGATGTTTGCCGCGCGCCGGGTGCCGGCGAGCAGGTTCTTGCCGTCCTCGATGGCGAGGAAGCGGCCGAGCGCCTCGACGCGCTTGACGACGAGCAGCAGGTCGTCCTGCCCCGGAAGGGCGAAGACGGCGTCGACGAGATCGTGCCGGGCGCCCTGCTCGCGCAGGTGGACCTTCAGGCGGTCGGCGAAGAAGGAGAGGAGGTCATTGAAGATGACGGGAGGAGAGTCAGGATTCGTTTCGCGAAGAAGCTTTGTTAGAGCTACTTCTTCGAATGCCGGTCTAATTGGATTGATCCGGTAGATCAATTCCTCCAAATTAGACTGTTGCTCGGCAGCAAAGAATTGCAAATTGAGTTTCTTAGTTAATGCTCGCAAATTAAGCCGCAGCCCATTGTCCAGCACGATCCGCACCACGCCCAGAGCCGCGCGGCGCAGCGCATACGGGTCCTTCGAGCCCGTCGGCTTCTCGTCGATGGCCCAGAAGCCGACCAGCGTGTCGAGCTTGTCGGCTAGCGCCACCGCCACCGAGACCGGCGCGGCCGGCACCCGGTCGGTGGGGCCCTGCGGCTTGTAGTGCTCCTCGGCGGCCAGCGCGATCTCTTCGGGCAGGCCTTCGAGGCGGGCGTAGTATTTGCCCATCAGGCCCTGCACCTCGGGGAATTCGCCGACGACCTCGGTGCGCAGGTCGCTCTTGGCATAGAGCGCAGCCTGCCGGGCCAGCGCCGGGTCGGCGCCGACCAGCGGCGCCAGCGTCTCGGCGAGCGCGGCGATGCGCTGGATGCGCTCGTACTGCGAGCCGAGCTTCTCGTGGAAGGTGACGTTGCCGAACTTCGCCAGCCGGTCTTCCAGCGGCATGCTCGCATTGGTGCGCTTGTCCGTCTCCCAGAAGAACTTGGCGTCGGACAGCCGGGCGCGGATGACGCGGCCATTGCCGGCGACGATGGCGTCGCCGCCGTCGCTGGCGGCGAGGTTCGACACCAGGATGAAGCGGTTGGCGAGGCGCCCGGTCTTAGGGTCGCGCAGCACGAAGCATTTCTGGTTGATGCGGATGGTGGCGCGGATCACCTCGTCCGGCACGTCGAGGAAGCTCTCCTCGAACGCGCCCATCAGCACCACCGGCCATTCGACGAGGCCGCAGATCTCGTCGAGCAGGCCGGCATCCTCCACCAGCTCCAGCCCGTGCGCGAGGGCGAGGTCCTTGGCGTCGGCGAGGATGATGTCCTTGCGCCGCTCGCGGTCGGCGACCACGAAGGCGGCTTCCAGCTTGGTGAGCCAGTCGTCGAGCCGGCGGACCCTGATCGGGCCCGAGGACAGGAAGCGGTGGCCGCGGGTGGTGTCGCCGGAACGGATGCCGTCGACCTCGAACGGCACGACTTCGGGTTCCTCGGTTTCCGGGCCGAAGGTGCAGACGATCGATTGCAGCGGCCGCACCCAGCGCAGCGAGCCGGAACCCCAGCGCATCGATTTCGGCCACGGGAAGGTGCGGATGATCGCCGGCACGATCTCGGCGATCACGTCGGGCGTCGGGCGGCCGTGCTTGTGGATGCGCGCGACGTAGAACTCGCCCTTCTTCGGGTCGCTCTCGATGCTCGCCTGATCGAGCGAGGCGAGGCCCGCGGCCTTCAGGAAGCCGTCGATCGCCGCCTGCGGCGCGCCGACGCGCGGGCCCTTGCGCTCCTCATGCACGTCCGGCTGGCTCGCCGGCAGGCCGTGCACCGCCAGGGCGAGCCGGCGCGGGGTGACGAAGGCCTTGGCGCCCTCGTAGACGAGGCCGCGCTCGACGAGGGCGTCGGTGACCAGCTTCCGCAGGGAATCGGCGGCGCCGGCCTGCATGCGGGCCGGGATTTCCTCGCAGAAGAGTTCGAGCAGCAGATCGGGCATTGGGACACGTCGAATGGTTCAGGGGTGGGCGCCGCTCTAGCACGCGCCGCCGCGCAAAGGGAGGGGGATGGCGGCAATTGCTGCGCGTCAGCTCACGGGCTGGCCGGTGCGGTCCTTCAGGGTGAGGGCGGCGACGAGCGAGATCGAGGCCGCCGCCATGAGATAGAAGGCCGGGCCCATGTCCAGCTTCTCGCGATTGACCAGATAGACCGCCACCATCGGCGCCGTGCCGCCGGCAAGGCCGAGCGCGAGGTTGTAGCTGAGCGAGAAGGCGGTGCAGCGGGTGAGCGGGCGGAACATCTCCACCATCAGGCTCGGCATCGGCCCGGCATAGGCGGCGACCAGCGCCGCGAAACCGAGCTGGGCCAGCATCACCTGGTTGGCGTCGCCGCCGTCGAGCAGGCGGAACAGCGGCCAGGAGAACGCGATGAGGCCGACAAGGCTGGCGATCATCACCCGCTTGCGGCCGATGCGGTCCGACAGCGCGGCAAACAGCGGTGCCATCACCAGCAGCGCGACCATGCTGACCGTGTTGATCTGCAGCGAGATGCGGGCGGAAAGCCCGTCCACCTGCTGCATGTAGGTCGTGAGATAGACGAAGAGCAGGTAGAAATTGGCACCGAGCGTGACGCTGAGCCCGATGGCGCGCAGCATGTTGCCGCGATCGTGGCGGAAGGCGAGCAGCAGCGGCAGCTCGCCGGCGCCGTGGGTGTGGACCGGCGGCGGCGCGTCGCGCGCGGCGCGGCGCAGATACAGTGTGAAGCCGCCGAGCGCGATGCCGAGCAGGAAGGGCAGGCGCCAGCCCCACGCGACCAACTGGTCCGGCGTCAGCAGCGAGGCGATGATGGCGCCGATGGACGAGCCGAGCAGCGTGCCGCCCGAGGCGCCGCAGCCGGCGAAGGCGGTGATGAAGCCGCGCCGGCGCGGATGCGCGTTCTCGCCAAGGAAAATGGTCGAGGTGGTGTACTCGCCGCCGATCGACAGGCCCTGCACGAGGCGCAGCAGCACCAGCAGCACCGGCGCCAGTGCCCCCACCGTGGCATAGGTCGGCAGCAGGCCGATGCACACGGTGGAAGCCGACATCATGCCGGCCGAGAGGTACAGCGCATAACGCCGGCCGTAGCGATCGCCGATATGGCCGAACAGCACCCCGCCAAAGGGACGCATCAGGAACGAGGCCGCGAATACCCCGAAGGCGGAGATCAGCCCGACGAAGGGATCGCTATTGGGAAAGAAGTTTTTCGCGAAGATGGCGGCGAGAAAGCCGTAGGCGGCGAAATCGTACCATTCCAGCGCATTACCGAGCGCGCCGGCGAACAGCATGCGGGGTGTGATCGGCTCGCTGCCGGAATAGGTTACCTCATCATAGGCACGGCTCTCGACGCTGGCGACCGACATGGGCCACGCTCCGCTGGAGGTCAGAGGGTCGGGGAGGCTCCGCCGGCGTCCGTCGCCAGCCAGGCCGCGCCGCAGGCCTTGGCGAGCTCGCGCACGCGCAGGATGTAGCTCTGGCGTTCCGTCACCGAGATCACCCCGCGCGCGTCGAGCAAGTTGAACACGTGGCTCGCCTTGATGCACTGGTCGTAGGCGGGCTGGGCCATCAGGTGGCTGGAGCGGTCCTCGCTCCAGCCGGCCTCGAGATATTTCGCCGCCGCGCTCTCGGCCATGCGGAACTGCTCCAGCAGCATGGCGGTGTCGGCATGCTCGAAATTGTGCCGGGAATATTCCTTCTCGGCCTGAAGGAACACGTCGCCATAGGTGACCTTCTCGGCCCCCTCGCGGCCGTTGAAATTGAGGTCGTAGACGTTCTCGACCCCCTGCACATACATGGCGAGGCGTTCGAGCCCGTAGGTGAGCTCGCCGGAGACCGGGGCGCATTCGATGCCCGCGACCTGCTGGAAGTAAGTGAACTGCGACACTTCCATGCCGTCGCACCAGCATTCCCAGCCGAGGCCCCAGGCGCCGAGCGTCGGGCTCTCCCAGTCGTCCTCGACGAAGCGCACGTCGTGCAGCTTCAGGTCGATGCCGATCGCCTCCAGCGAGGCGAGGTAGAGGTCCTGCAGGTCGGCCGGCGAGGGCTTCAGGATCACCTGGTACTGGTAATAATGCTGCAGCCGGTTGGGGTTCTCGCCATAGCGCCCGTCCTTCGGCCGGCGGGAGGGCTGCACATAGGCGGCTTTCCAGTGCTTCGGCCCCAGCGCCCGCAGCGTGGTCGCGGGATGGAAGGTGCCGGCGCCGACTTCCATGTCGTAGGGCTGCAGCACGACGCAGCCCTTGTCCGCCCAGAAGGCATGCAAGGCGAGGATGAGCCCCTGGAACGACCGGTCGGGTCGCATATGGGGCGGCAGCGCGGGATCGATCATGGAGGCTCGGCCGGTTGGCGGGAATGGCGCGCAACCTAGTGGCTGCGGGGGCGGCGATCAAGGCGGGTCGCGGGGAGGCGGCGGAGACCTTCCCAGGCCATGCGCCGGACTGTCGGGTCGGGGCGATGTGCGGTTTCCGAACGAGGAGCGGGGCTTTGATCGTGAGAAGGACGTGGATGGCCGGGGCAAGCCCGGCCATGACGTTCTCCGCCATTGGCCAGGGTCGCCGCGAGAGGCCGAGGCGGCCATCGGTTCCCGCATCGGATAAATCCGATTATGACTCCCCCATGTCCGATCCCACCCCCGAATCGCCGGTTGGCAACGCGCCCGACTGGACGGTCTCCGAGCTCTCCGGCGCGCTCAAGCGCACGGTGGAGGATGCCTTCGGCCATGTCAGGGTGCGCGGCGAGATCTCCGGCTATCGCGGGCCGCATTCCTCCGGCCACGCCTATTTCTCGCTGAAGGACGCCTCCGCCCGCATCGACGCCGTGGTGTGGAAGGGCGTGTTCGGCCGGCTGCGGCTGAAGCCGGAGGAGGGGCTGGAAGTGGTCGCCGTCGGGCGCATCACCACCTTTCCCGGCAAGTCCTCCTACCAGATCGTCATCGAGCAGCTGGAATTCGCCGGCGCCGGCGCCATCATGGCGATGCTCGACGAGCGTAAGCGCCGCCTCGCCGCCGAGGGCCTGTTCGCGCCCGAGCGCAAGCGCCGGCCGCCGTTTCTGCCGCAGGTGATCGGCGTCGTCACCTCGCCGACCGGGGCGGTGATCCGCGACATCCTGCACCGCCTCGCCGACCGCTTTCCGCGCCGGGTCATCGTCTGGCCGGTGCGGGTGCAGGGCGACACATGCGGGCCGGAAGTGGCGGCCGCCATCCGCGGTTTCAATGCCATCCCTGCCGGGGGTCTGACATTGGAATCCGGCGGGCCGATCCCGCGGCCGGACGTGCTGATCGTGGCGCGCGGCGGCGGCTCGCTGGAGGACCTGCTCGGCTTTTCCGACGAGGCGGTGGTGCGGGCGGCGGCGGAGAGCGCCATCCCGCTGATCGCCGCCGTCGGCCACGAGACCGACGTGACGCTGATCGACTTCGCGGCCGATGTGCGGGCCCCGACCCCGACCGCCGCCGCCGAGATGGCGGTGCCGGTGCGCGGCGAGCTGATCGCCGAGGTGCAGGGCCTCGGCGCCCGGCTCTCGGGAGCGACGGCGCGCGCGACCGAGCGGCGGCGGGCGGACCTGCGCGGGCTCGCCCGGCTGTTGCCGGGCGCCGATACGCTGCTCGCCCTGCCGCGCCAGCGGCTCGACATGGCCGGGGCGCGGCTGCCGCGGGCGCTGAAGGCCAATGCGGCGGCGCACCGGCTGCGCCTCACCCGCGCCGAGGGGCGGCTCGCCCCGCAGCGCCTCGCTTTGCTGGTCGCGGGATGGCGCGAGCGCTTCACCCTGACGGCCGGGCGGCTCGACGCCGCGCTGCGGGCCAATGTCCGCGCCCATGAAGAGCGCATCCACCGCGCCCGCGAACGGCTTGCCGGCGCGCATGCCCGGCTGGCGCCGGCCTTTGGGCGCGGGCTGGCCGAGCGGGCGCGGCGGCTCGACGGCATCGGCAAGCTGATGGGCGCGCTGTCCTATCGCGGCGTGCTGGCGCGGGGCTATGCGCTCGTCCGCGATGCCGCCGGCCAGCCGCTGCGCAGCGCCGCCGCTATCTTCAGCGGGCAGGGGCTCGACCTCGAATTCGCCGACGGCCATGTGGCGGCGACCGCCGGGGATGCTCCGGTCGAGGCGCCGCCGTCGCCGCCGAAGCGGGCGGCACGCGCACGGACGACGGCGAAGAGCTTGCCGAAGCCGGGTGCGCAACCCACCTTGTTCGACGACTGATGCCGGTCTATCTCCGGGGCAGCATGCGGCCGGCCGGCGCGGGCGCCGATCAATCGGCGCTTGCGGGCGCCGGGGCCGGTTCGGTATGGTCGCCGCAAATGGCGGCCCAACAGGATTTATCAAGGCCATGAACCGCTTCGAACGGTTTTCCGCATCCGGCGAAGCCGAGCTGCGCTATCTCGACGGCGATTTCCGGGTGGTGCGGCCCGGCACCTTCGTGCGCTGCGCGGTCACCGGCCAGCCGATCCCGCTCGACGAGCTGCGCTACTGGAGCGTCGACCTGCAGGAGGCCTATGCCACCCCGCAGGCGGTGCTGGCGCGGCTGCATCCGGGCCGGCTGCACGGCTAGGGCGCCTTCAAGCGAAGTGGAAACCGGTTCGCGTGAAGAAAACGCGTGAAAGCGGTGATCTTGAGCCTTGTCGGAAAACCGGGGTTCACCGGAAAGGCTCAAGGCCTCAGCCGCCGGCGAGCGCCCGCATGACCAGCCGGTCCAGCGCGGCGGCGCTGTCGGGCTCCAGCACCAGCTGCACCGGCAGCACCACGCTGGCGGCGAGCAGCGCCCGCCCCTCCGGCGTGCCGGCGAGGCGCATCGCGTCCTTCTCGGTAGTCACCGGCACCAGATCGTCCGCCGCCGCCCGCTCGCCCAGCGCCTCGATATCCTGCGGACTGAACGGGTGGTGGTCGGCGAAGGCGACGGTGGCGACCGAGGCGACGCCGAGGCCGCGCAAGGTCTCGAAGAATTTCGCCGGCCGGCCGATGCCGGCAAAGGCCAGCACCCGCTGGCCGATCAGCCGGGAGATCACCGCGGCGTTCGGCGCCAGGCGGCCGGTCAGCACCTCGAGCCCCGCGGCGCGCGCGGCGCCGGCGACACGGGTTCCCGCGTCGCCCTCGCCGATGACCAGCACCGCCTGCGCGCGGGCGAATTGCGGGAGGAGCGGCGCGCGCAGCGGCCCGGCCGGCACGCACAGGCCATTGCCGATGCCGACCTCGCCGTCGATCACCAGGATCGACAGGGTCTTTTCCACCGACGGATTCTGGAAGCCGTCATCCATCAGCACCATGTCGGCGCCGTCGGCGGCGGCCAGCGCCAGGCCGCCCGGCCGCTCGCGGGCGACATAGGTCGGCGCCTGCGTGGCGAGCAGCAGCGGCTCGTCGCCGACATCGGCGGCGACATGCTCCGTCGGGTCGACCTGCACCGGGCCGGGCAGGCGCCCGCCATAGCCGCGCGTCAGGATCGAGGGACGGTGGCCCTTGCCGGCGAGGCGGCGGGCGAGATAGAGCGCGGTCGGGGTCTTGCCGGCGCCGCCGACCGTCGGGTTGCCGATGCAGATCACCGGCACGCCGGCGCGCGCGCCCGTCTGCCGCATCCGCCGCGCCGCCACGAAGCCGACGATTCCCCCGAGGGGAGCCAGAAGATGCGCCACCGCGCTCCGTTCGGGTCGCCACCAGAAGGAGGGTGCGCGCATCGCCTCAGCTCCGGCGCCCGGAAGGGACTGGCGCTCTCATGACGGGCGCCGCTCCAGCCGGATCTGCACGAGATAGGGGTCGATGGCGGTGAGGGTGCGCTCCAGCGCGCCGCCCAGCGTGGCGATGGTCGCCTGCGCCGCCTGCGACATGCGCCGGCGGGCCTGGGCGTCGGCGAGCAGCATATAGGCGCTGGCGGCGAGCGAGCGGGCGTCCGACACCGGCGCGGCGCCGCGCGCCTCGTCGAGCCGGGCATAGATCTCGGCGAAATTGGCGACGTGCGGCCCGTGCAGGATCGCGGCATTGAGCTTGATCGGCTCGATGGGATTCTGCCCGCCATGGCGGATCAGCGAGCCGCCGAGCAGCGCCACCGGCGCCAGTCGGTAGAACAGGCCGAGCTCGCCGATGGTATCGGCGACATAGATCTGGGTGCCGCGGTCCGGCAGGTAGCCATCCGAGCGCCGCACCGCCGGCAGGCCGGCCTCGGTGGCGATGCCGATCACGTCGCCGCCGCGCTCGGGATGGCGCGGGGCGATGATGGTGAGCAGCCCCGGCAGTTCCTTGGCGAGCCGCTGATGCGCCTCGACGACGATGGCGTCCTCGCCCGGATGGGTGGAGGCCGCGACCATGACCTGCCGCCCGACGGAGGCGGCGCGCAGCGCGTCGAAGGCGGCGAGGTCGACCGGCGGCGGCGGCGCGTCGAACTTGAGATTGCCGATGGTGGCGACGCGCGGGGCGCCGAGCGCGCTCAGCCGCTCGGCATCGTCCGTCCCCTGCGCCAGGCACAGGTCGACGCGCGAGAGCAGCGCGGCGACGCTCCTCGGCAACCGGCTCCACTGGGCGAAGGAGCGCGTCGACATGCGGGCATTGACCAGCACCAGCGGCACCCGGCGGTTGCCGACCTCCATGATGAGGTTCGGCCACAGCTCGGATTCGACCAGCAGTACCAGGTCCGGCCGCCAGTGCTTGAGGAAGCGGCGCAGGAACAGCGGCGAGTCGAGCGGCACGAACTGGTGCGCGATGTCCGGCGGCAGCCGCGAGGCGGCCAGCTTGGCCGAGGTCACGGTGCCGGACGTGAGCAGCACCCGGAAGCCGCGGACCCGCAGCCGGTCCATCAGCGGCATGATGGCGATGATCTCGCCGACGCTGGCGCCGTGCAGCCAGACCAGCGGCCCCTTCGGGCGCGGCAGCGAGGCGCGGCCGAAGCGCTCGCGCAGGCGCCTCGGGTCTTCCTTGCCGCGCTTCAGCCGGCCGGCGAGCAGCAGCCGCACGAAGGGGGTCACCAGCCAGGTGGCGAGACGGTAGAGATAGATGGCCAGCGTGGCGCGGCGCCTAGCCATGGATGCCACCGGGATGGGCATCGCCGGCCGTTGCAGCATCGCGCCCGGCCTCGCGGGACTTGGCCTCGCGGGATTGGGACGCCAGGCGATTGGCGCCCAGCTGTTCGCCGTCCCAGGGCTTCTCGTCGCCGGTCTTGGCGCTGCCCGGACGGGTGCCGGGGGAGCGGCGCCCCACCAGCTCCTCGGCGCGGGCGGTGGCTTCCTCGAGCTGGCGCTGCACTTCCAGCCTCGCGGCCTCCAGCGTCGCGGAATCGGCGTCGGCCGGCACCAGCACGCCGTCGCCGGCCACCACCGCGGCGCGGCCGAACGGCAGGTGGATCGCCGCCTTGTCCCAGCTGCGGGCGAGGATGCGGCTGGAGGTGGCGATGGCCACCGGATAGATCGGCCGGCCGGAATGCTTGGCGATGGTGACGACGCCGAGCCCGGCGACGCGCGAGATCTTCGGCACGTCGGCGGTCATGGCGACGTTGCAGCCTTCCTCGAGGCTGCGGATCATCTCCAGCGTGGCGTTGAAGCCGCCCTTCTGGTGGAAATTGCGCCCCTGCGCGCCCGAGCCGCGCACCGTGCCGATGCCGAGCGCCTCGGCGGCGATGGCGTTCACGTCGGCATCGCGCGAGCGCGAGATCATCACCTTGGCGCGGTGATGCGGCTTCACCAGGAAGGGCGTGAGGAAATGCTGCCCGTGCCAGAAGGTGAGGATCATCGGCAATTGCCGGTCGGCCAGCTCATAGAGATTGGCCGGCTCCATCACCACGCGGGAAGAGCGCCAGACGAAGCGCAGATAGGACGCCATCGCGCGGCCGAGCACGGTGCGGACCGTCTGCGAGGATCGCAGCTTACGCCACATGGGAATGTTCAATCCGTATGCTGTTGCCGCCGGCTGGCCGTCAGCGCTTGTCGGCGGTGGCGTCCGGGTCGAGCAGGCGGTGCAGGTGCACGATGAAATAGCGCATCTGGGCGTTGTCGACCGTCTGCTGCGCCTTCGCCTTCCACGCAGCGTGCGCCGTCGCGTAGTTCGGGAAGACGCCGACCATGTCGAGGCCGGCGAGGTCCTTGAAGGTCACGCCGTCGATGCTGTCGAGCTCGCCGCCGAAAACGAGGTGGAGAAGCTGGGGGCTCGTCGCGGTGTCAGCCATGCGATCAGGTTCCTAACTACGATTCCCCGCTCCGGCGCGCCGCGTCCATCACCGACGGATGCAGGCCGGCGCCTGCGGACACCAGAGCGCCGTGGCGGGGCACGGGCGCGTTGTAGATCAGCTGGAGGCCGTCGAGGGTGGTCAGGCGGCCCCCTGCTTCGTGCACCAAAAGGTCGGCGGCGGCAAGGTCCCAGTCATTGCCATTGGGCGCGGCAAAAGCGGCGTCGAGCTCGCCGGTGGCCACCCGCGCGATGCGCAGGGCCAGCGAGCGGATGCGCGGCACCCGCGCGAGCGTGCCGGCGCGGTCGACCAGCGACAGCCAGTGCGGCGGGCCGTCGGCGCGGGAACCGGCGAGGAGGCTGGCGGCCGAGGCATGGATCGGCATGCCGTTGCGGGTGGCGCCGCGCCCGACGGCGGCCAGGAACAGTTCCTGCGTGACGGGGGCGTAGAGGGCGCCGGCGATGGGCCGCCCGTCCTCCACCAGCGCCGCGGCCACCGCCCAGTCCGGCCCGCCGGCCATGAAGGCGCGGGTGCCGTCGATGGGATCGACGATCCATACCCGCCGCCGCTCCAGCCGCTCGGGCATGTCGACGGTCTCTTCCGACAGCCAGCCGTAATCGGGCGCCAGCGCGCCCAGCCGCTCGCGCAGCAGCGTGTCGACGGCGATGTCGGCGTCGGTGACCGGGGAATCGTTGTGCTTCGACCAGGAGGTGATGCCGCGGGCGAACATGTCGCGCGCCACGGCTCCAGCCTCGACGACGGCCTCGCCGAGACGGTGCGCCGCCGCGCCGGCATCGGCGAGCGGATCGGCCGCGATCATGGAATGCGGGTGGTGAGGGTTCATCCTGAGGCCATTAGGCGCAGCGGGCGCCGGACGCAAGCCGGATGACCGGGCCGGGTCGCATGGCGACCATGCGGATCGGCAAGATTCCGTCAAGCATAGGCGGCGATAGGCCGGGCGAAGAAACGGTCAACCATGTCCCTTAAGCCGGCGGCGACAGGGGCGCGCCTAGGCTCTGCCCACGACCGGGACAGCAAAGTCGAAAGACCGGCGGGGAGTACCATGAGGCGTCAGTTCGCGGCGGAGGCCCTGCCTCCGGTTTCCTCCTACCACTACGTGTCGCTGGCGCGGCCGGCCGGCCCCGAGGGCTGGCCGGTGGTGTTCGACACCCCGGATCCCGGCGCCGACGGCGGCGGCCGGCGCGTCGAGCTGCATCCCGGCCATGTCGTGCTGCGCCGCCGCCTCGCCGGGCTGCCGCTGCGCGCGGCGGTCGAATATTCGCGCTATCGCGGCCTCGCCATCGCGCTCCTCGATCCCGAGGGCGAGGAGGACGGCGTCGCGGTGGTGCTGATGCATGACGACGCCGAATTGTCGGTGACGCTCTACAGCGCCCCGCATGTCGACGACGTGGTCGCCGAATGGCGGTTCTGGAGCGGGCTCCTCGGCCTGCCCATGCTGGTGACCGATGCCGCCGGCACGCTTGCCATGGCCTATCCGACGCTCGGGCGCCTCACCATCGGCGAGGACCAGCCGCGCCGGCACCGGCGCAACGGGTTGCGGCATCGCCGGCCTTCCATGTTCCAGCGCCGCGCCGCCGGCCGCCCGACCGCCGGCCAGCCGGTGCATCGCGGCGAGCGCGAGCTGATCGCCCGCGACTGATCGCGCGCGACTCGCGAGATATCGGGTGAGGTTCCCCCTCGAAACCCGGTGGCGGACTTTGCTACACTGGCCGCGGCGGCGTGCCGATTCCGTTCGTGGTGCGCCCGGGGAAGGATGTCATGAGCCTGAAAGCCGTCGCACCATTCGCACTCGCCCTGCTGCTAGGGTGGGTTCCGGCCGCGCTCGCCGGCCCCTGCACGCAGGATATCGTCGCGGCGCAGGAGGCGCTCGACCGGCTGATCGCCGACCTCGCCGCCACCGGACCGACCGCGCCGGAATCCGAGGACGCGACGCTGAGCCACGACCCGACGCCCGAGGGACTGGCGCAGACCGAGGCGGAAATCGGCGACAGCACCCGGCCCGAAGTGGCGCAGGCCGAGCTCGACAAGGCCCGGCACGCCGACGAGAAGGACGATGCCGACGCCTGCCAGAAGGCGCTCGCCAAGGCGCGCGACGCGATGGGCCTGGAATAGGGCGGGGCCCGAAATAGGGCGGGGCGAATCGGAAGGTCCGGCTAGTCGCCGCCATATTCCGCCACCGCCGGGCCGAGATGCCGGGCGAACACGTAGGATATCAGCGCCAGCGCCGCCAGCAGCAGGCCGGCCGTCGCCAGCGCGCTCGTCAGCCCCGTCCGCGTCAGCAGCATGGCGCCGACCAATGCGCCGACCACGAAGGCGCCCCAGGACAGCGCATAGCTCGCCGCCTCCCCGACGCGACCCCGCCCGTTGAGGCGCCGCGCCAGCGCCTGGCCGATGCCGAACAGCGCGCCGGTGACGAAGCTCTTGCCGACATCGGCGCCGGCGATGATCTGGTGCACGGCGTTCTGCATGCCCATCGCCACCGCCACCGGCAGCAGTTCGGCAAAGCCGCTCCCCGGATGCGCGAGGGCGGCGGCGAGCCCGAACAGCACCACCTCGGCGGCGAGGATCAGCGTGAGCTTGCGCTGCGGGCTGGCGTCGGCGATCAGCGTGCCGGCGAGGGCGCCGACGACGAAGCAGCCGATCACCCCCGTCGCATGCAGCGCCGGGACGAGGTGCCCGTCGGCGAGGCTGATGCCCAGCCGCGTGCTGTTGCCGCTCATGAAGGACAGGAACAGGCCGCCGAGGAAGGCGTAGCCCACCGCATCGACGAAGCCGGCAACCAGCGTGGCCAGGGTGGCGAAGGCGAGCGGGCGCAGCGGCGTGCCCTTTTGCGGGTCGGGGCTCATGGATTCCAGCTGTCGACGAAAAGGGCGTCCCCGATGGAGACGCCCCAAGAGGCCGCATCGACCGGCGCGGCGGCCGATCATGCGTGCGGCAGGACGGCTCTGGCGCCGGCCGTTTCATGACGGCATCGGCGCCGGAGGATCAGGCGGCGGTCAGGGACAGACCTTCACCCAGCCGCCCCAGTTATGGCGCCAGTAGCAGGTCGGCGCTTCCGGCGGACCCCAGCCGCGGGCGTAGGGCGGCACATACCAGTAGGACGGGTAGTTCGGGCGCCAGACGCAGCGGAACGTGCCGCAGACCCAGCGGACGGTTTCCACATTGGCGGCGGCGGCGGCGGGCGCCGGTGCGGCGGCGAGTGCCGGCATGGCGATGCCGGCCTGTGCCGGGCCGCCGGCACCGAGGGTGACGGCAAGCGCCAGCGCCCCGAGAACGGGCGTGGCCAGATGGCGGGCACGGGACAAAAGGCCGAAAGCAGGCAGAGCGGGCATGGAGGGGCCTCCCTAATGTGCGACGGACCCGGCCAGCTTAGCATCTGGCCGCCTCCGGGCATCCGCAAACCCATGCTGTCGCTAAAAATTCCCCTGCTGTGGCGAGGCGGGGACACCTCGGCCGGGTTACGCGTCGGGAGACGATATCCGCCTGAGGAACCTTGCCCCGACCCGGCCTCGACCGGCCTTGGCGGCGAGGGGCGGACCGTTCGGGCCGGCGAGCCGCGCGGCCGCCGGAGCCGGACTGTTCATGACCGAATTCCATGCCGGCCTTCGCGCCGGCAACGTCGTCTTCGCCGCCAGGCTGCCCGGCAATCGCCTCGGGATCGCGGCGGCGGCTGCGCGGCGGCCGACCGGGGTCAGCGCAGCGCCAGCACGCCGACGAGGCCGCCGCCCAGCACCAGGATCGCCGGGTTGACGCGCTTGACGAAAAACACGCCGAGGAACACCGCGATGGCGATCGCCACCGTGGTGGCGCCGTCGATGGCGGTGCGGGCGATGGCGATGGCGCCGGCGGCCATCAGCCCCACCACCAGAGGCGCCATGCCCTGCTGCAGCGAGGCGCGCCAGGGCGAGCCCTCGAAATGATCCCAGATCCGCGAGGCGCCCAGCGAGATCACCCCGGCCGGCACGAAGAAGCCGACAAAGGCGAGCAGCGCGCCGAGGAAGCCGGTGACGTGATAGCCGATCACCATCACCATCAGCATGTTCGGCCCCGGCACCACCTGCCCGAGGCCGTAAATGTCGCGGAACTGGTCGTCGGTCAGCCAGCGATGGGTCTCGACCACCAGCGTCTTGGTCTCGGGCAGCACCGCCGCGCCGCCGCCGACCGCCAGCACCGAGAGCAGCGAGAATACGCCGAGGACGGAGAGATTCTCGTTCATGTCGGCTCCGAACCCGAGGCCGCGGCGTCCTTGCGCGGCCGATAGATCAGCACCGCCGCCGGGCCCACCGTGAGCAGCACCCAGATCAGCGAGACGTGCAGGAAGCTCACCAGCCCGACGGTGACCAGGATGATGGCGACATCGATGAGCGAGCCGAGCTGCTTGCGCCCGATCTGCAGCGTCACCGCCGTCAGCATGCCGACCGCCGCAGCGCCGACGCCGACCAGGGCGGCGTTCACATAGGGATTGTTGGCGTTCGAGGCATAGGCGACGCCGAGCGCCATCACCATGGCGGCGCCGGGCAGGGTGATGCCGAGAAAGGCGAGGGTGGCGCCGGGAATGCCGCGCAGCCGATCGCCGACGATGATCGCCATGTTGGTGGCGTTGAGGCCGGGCAATGCCTGCGAGATTTCCAGCGCCGACATGAAGCGCTCCTCGTCGAGCCAGCCCTTGCGCAGCACCAGCGCGTTGCGCAGATAGGCGACGACGCCGCCGCCGAAGCTGGTGGCGCCGATGACGAGGAAGGTGAGGAATATCTCCGCCAGCCCCACCGGGCTCGCAGGGCCGGCGGGCTCGGGACGGGCATTTTCGGGCCGAGCGGTTTCGGGACGGCCCTTCTCGATGGCGGGAACGGCAGGCTCGGTCATTCGTGGCCGGCCACGGCGAGCGTGCCGAAATTATAGACCAGCGCGGTCTTGGTGGCGCCGAGATAGACCCATTCCGGCAGCTGGTTCTGCACGTCGAGGAAGAAGGCTTCCGAACGGGTCTTGGCCTTGACGTGCAGATCGTCATAGCGGTCGAACTTGGCCTGGAAGGCGAATTCGCCGACGATCGCGGTTTCCGTCGGCCGGTCGCGCCACACGGCGATGGTCGCCTTGGCGACGAGGCCGTGGCCGAAATCGAAGCCGCCGACATTCACCTGCACCTCCTCGACCGGCAGGTTGTTGACCAGCGACACCGGCGCGCCGGCCTGCGCCGGGCACAGCTCGGCCAGAACCGGGAATACCGAGGTGATGCGCTCCAGCCCGGCATCCAGCACCAGGCCGGGGGAGAGCAGCACGCAATTATGCGAATAGAGGCTGCGCATGCCGCCGAGCTTGTCCTTCAGCGGCAGCAGCTCTTCCTTGAACTTGATGTCGGCGGCGCCCTGCAGGTGCGGGGTGACGTCCACCTGCGCCGCCTCCTTGAAATCGGGATGGCGGAACTTGAAGGTGAGCTCGTGCTCGTGCTCCGGCCAGCCGTCGGTATAGAAGGTGCGCTTGCGCAGGATGAAGGCGCTTCGGTAGAGGTCGTGGTCCGGGGTGTCGTAGAACAGCACCTCGCGCACCTGGCGCTTGAAGCCGTCCCTGTTGGTGCTCACGAGCACCTTGTGCTCGGCCGCCACCTGCCCGACCTTGTGCCAGAACACCTCGAACTGGTGCGGGTCGAAGAAGCGCTCCGGGCGAAGCAGGATCTTGTATTCGCGGTAGTGGATGTCGTCCATGGACGTCCCCAGAAACTGCGGCCGCCGCCGCTCGAGGCATGGATTTACGCCGACCCCGCGCCGGTCACAAGACCGTCGCACGCGGCTCGCGGGGGTTCGCGGGCCCGTTGCCCGTGCCGGAGGGAGCCGTGCAGCCGTCGCCGGATGGGAAACAGCCATCTTGAAGCCACCGGGCAATCTGTGATCCAAGGGTCGCGACCCTATTATCGCGACCCCATATCAGGGATCGCCGACCCAATATCAGGCCTGCCGACGCAGCGCGGCGGGCGCCGCCGCAGGAAGAGAGATCGATATGCCCTCCAAGCTCGAACAACTGCGCGCCATGACCGTCGTCGTCGCCGATACCGGCGACATCGAGGCGGTTCGACGCCTCAAGCCCCAGGACTGCACCACCAATCCCACCCTGCTGCTCAAGGCCGCCGAAACCCCGGCCTATGCCGGCCTGGTCGACGAGGCGATCGCCTGGGGCGCGCGGCAGGGCGGCGCGCATGACGCGGTGGTGAAGGCGACCTGCGACCGGCTGGCGCTGAATTTCGGCGCCGAGCTCGCCGGCATCGTGCCCGGCCGCGTCTCCACCGAGGTCGATGCCGACCTCTCCTTCGACACGCAGGCGACGCTCGACAAGGCCCGCGCCTTCATCAAGGCCTATGAGGAGCGCGGCGTCACGCGCGATCGCATCCTCATCAAGATCGCCTCGACATGGGAGGGCATCCGCGCCGCGGAAGTTCTCCAGAAGGAGGGCATCGACTGCAACCTGACGCTGCTCTTCGCGCTGCCGCAGGCGGCGGCCTGCGCCGATGCCGGGGTGTTCCTGATCTCGCCCTTCGTCGGGCGCATCCTCGACTGGCACGTCAAGGCCGGCACCGGCCCCTATACCGCCGAGACCGATCCCGGCGTCGTCTCGGTCCGGCAAATCTATGCCTATTACAAGGCCAACGGCATTGCGACGGTGGTGATGGGCGCCTCGTTCCGCAACACCGGCGAGATCGAGGCGCTGGCCGGCTGCGACCGGCTGACCATCGGCCCGGCCCTGCTCGACCAGCTCGCCGCCGACGAAGGCACGCTCGCCCGCCGGCTCGACCCGGCCGACATCTCGGATGCGCCGGCGCGTCTCGCGCTCGACGAGAAGGCGTTCCGCTTCGCCATGAACGAGGACGCCATGGCGACCGAGAAGCTCTCCGAGGGCATCCGCCAGTTCGTCAAGGACCTCAACAGCCTGCGTGCCAAGGTGAGCGCGCGGCTGAAGCAGGAAGTGGCGGCCTGAGCGCCGGGAGGCCGGCCCCGCGCCGGAGTGACGCGTGATGTTCCACCCACAGATCGGGTTCGCCCTCGCTGCCGCCCTCGCGGCGGCGGCGGTCGGCCTGTCCAAGGGCGGGCTGCCGATCATCGGCATGCTCGCCGTGCCGATCATGTCGCTCTCCATGTCGCCGATCACGGCGGCCGGCCTGCTGCTGCCGGTCTACGTGGTCAGCGACGTGTTCGGCGTATGGAACTACCGGCGCGAATATTCCGGCCGCAACCTCGCCATCCTCATCCCGGCCAGCGCCGCGGGGGTCGGCATCGGCTGGGCGACGGCCTCCCTGGTGTCCGAGCCGGCGGTGATGCTGATCGTCGGGCTGATCGGGCTCTCGTTCTGCCTCAACCGCTGGTTCGGCCGGCTGCCGGCCCAGCCGCGGCCGGCCGATGTGCCGCGCGGGGTGTTCTGGGGGGCGCTGTCCGGCTTTACCAGCTTCGTCAGCCATGCCGGGGCGCCGCCCTACCAGACCTATGTGCTGCCGCAGCGCCTGCCCAAGATGGTGTTCGCCGGCACCTCGACGCTGCTCTTCGCGGCGATCAACGCCATGAAGCTGGTGCCTTACTGGGAGCTCGGCCAGCTCAGCCCGGACAACCTGACCATCACCGCGCTGATCACCCCGGTGGCGGTGGCCGGCACCTTCGCCGGGGTGAAGCTGACGCGGGTGATCCCCGAGCGGCTGTTCTTCCGGCTGGTGCTGGCGGCGCTGTTCGCGCTGTCGCTCAAGCTGGTGTTCGACGGCGTCATGCATTTCGCCGTCGGGGCCAGCTAGAGCGTTTTCGAGCGAGGCGGATTCCGGTTCGCGTTAAGAAAACGCGTAAAGACAAAGGCCTAGAGCATTTCCGGTGAACCTGAGCTCACCGGAAATGCTCTAGTCGTCGCCGCGCCGGGACAGGAAGGCGGCGCCCCAGAAGCCGGTGCACAGCACCAGCGACAGCGCGATCAGCGCCGCCAGCACCGCGTCATACGACCCCGAGACGGTCCACAGGGCCGCAAGGCTCGCCGGGGCGAGGGCGCGGGCGAAGATGGACGGCACGGAGAGCACGCCGTTCACCGCCCCGTAGGCGCGGCGCGTCAGCATCTCCGGCACCGCGAGGCCGCGCACGATGGTGAGGATGCCGTTGGCCGCGCCGAAGGCGATGCCGAACCCCGCCAGCACCAGGACGTGCGGCGGCGCCAGCTCGAGCGCCAGCAGGCTGAGCGGGAAGATGCTGACGATCACCGATCCCAGCCGGCGCACGCTCATGCGCGGCGCCAGCACCCAGATGGCGATTCGCCCGGCAACCTGCGACGGGCCGATAATGGCGATGGCCATCACCACCGTGCCGACATCGAAGCCGCGCTCCACCAGCAGCGGATAGAGATGGAAGGTGAAGCCGGTGAACATGCCGGAATAGGCGGTGAAGGCGATGGCCAGCATCCAGAACACCGGCCGGCGCAGCGCCTCGCCCACCGCCGAGCGTTCCGGGGCGGAGGTGGCGGCGGGCGCCGGCGGCGGGACGGGCGCGTCGCGCGACGAATCGATCGTGCAGAAATTCAGCGCCGCGCAGACGAGGATGTTGACGAGGCCGAGCACCAGCAGCGTCGTGCGCCAGCCGGTCTGGTCGATCAGCAGCTGGATCAGCGGGATAAACACCGTGGAGGCGAAGCCGCCCCACAGGGTGACGGCGGTGATGCCGGCGCGGGCATGGGCGGGGCCGACGCGACGGGCGATCACCGCGAAGGCGGGCTCGTAGAGCGTCGCCGCCTGCATGGCGCCGAGCCCGGCGAGCGCGAGATAGAACACCGGCAGGCTGTCGGCCCGCGACCACAGAATCAGCAGAAGCCCGGCCAGCAGCGAGCCGCCGGCCATGATCAGCCGTCCATGGCCGCGATCGATGGCGGCGCCGACCGGATAGGTGCAGAGGCCGGTGAAGCCGAGGCCGACGGTGGCGGCGAGATAGAGCGTGCCCTTGTCCCAGCCGAGGTCCCGGCCCATCGCCTGGGCGATCAGCGGGAAGCTGTAATAGAGCGAGCCCCAGGAGCATATCTGCCCGATGCCGAGGCCGGTGACGAACCAGCCGCCGGCCTTGCCGGAGCTGCCCGGAACGGCGGTGAAGGAGGGAGACGCCATGGCTCGATCTCATTTGGACGCATGCCAGACCGGGCTCTTATCAGGCCGCGCGGCGCGAGGCGAGGCGCAGCCGGCAGCATCCGTGCAGGCCTGCCCGGCGCCGGGCGCAGGGCCATTTCCGGGCCACGCCGCCGGCGATCTCCGATGGTGTCCTATGACCTTTCTGCGTTTCCGGTTTGCATTAATGGCCGATATCAATAAATTGCTTACCAAGTTTCGCTATTGCTTCACGCATGAGTAAGCCCGCCTCCTCAGAAGGCGGGAGCGTGATCGACCGATGTGGCGGACGTTTCGCAACGCATCGGCGGTGTGAATGGTGGCTTTGGGGACGCATGGGCAAAAAGGCTCGCACCCGTGGATTCGGTACGCGCGCGGCGATCGCGCCCAGGCCGGTCCGCCCTCGCTGGCATCTCGTCGCGGCGCTGATCATCGGCGCCGGCGGCGCAGCTGCGACCGCAGCGGTCTCGTTCGGCGCCGTCTGGGTGCCGCCGTCGGCCTCCTCGCCGGAGCTGCGCGACGCGGTGGCCAGCCTGCCGCCGCCGATGCCGGAGGACACCCCGTTCGAAATGAAGGCGCCGCCGATGCCGATGGAAGGCAGCGTGCGGGAGATTCGTAATTTCCAGGCCGCCGGCACCGTCGCGCTGGCGCCGAACTGGATCTTCGATCCGGCCCTGCAGATTCCGCTGCGGGCGGTGCCGAGCCAGAACGTGGCGGCGGTGCCGATGCCGGCCGCGGGCGGCATGACCGGCGCCGCCGCGCCCAAGGATGCGGTGGTGGCGATGGCGCATGCGGTGCCGCTGCCGCCGGCCGATCCGCGCGGCGCCGGCCGGGTGAAGACCCTCGCCACGGCTTCGGCTCCGGTCGATTCGTCCGATTCGGAGCTCATCTCCGCCGGCGACCTCGCCGACGGGGCGCCGACGCCGCAGAAGAACCCGCTGACCCACAAGGTGCGGCTGGCCTCGCTCTCGACCGGCGAGGACGGCGATCTCGGCATCGAGGCGCCGCAGGCGGCTCCCGCCGTGCGCAGCGCCATCCCGATGGCCAGCGAAGAGGTTCGCCTGCCCGAATCCGGCGACCGTTTCGCCGTCTACGACATTGTCGGCCAGACCGTGTACATGCCGGACGGCACCAAGTTCGAGGCCCATTCCGGCTATGGCGACAAGTTCGACAATCCGCGCCATGTCTCGGTGAAGATGCTCGGGCCGACCCCGCCCAATACCTACAAGCTCACCATGCGCGAGGCGCTGTTCCACGGCGTCGAGGCGCTGCGGATGACGCCGGTCGGCTCGGAGCCGATGTATGGCCGCAACGGCATCCTCACCCACACCTACCTGCTGGGACCGCGCGGGGATTCCAACGGCTGCATCTCGTTCAAGGACTACGACGCCTTCCTGGCCTATTTCAAGAAGGGCAAGATCGACCACATGGTGGTGGTGGTGCGCCTGCCCGATCACATGAAGCCCAAGGGGAGCTCGATGTTCGCCTGGCTGAAGCCCAAGGGCCGCTCCGAATAGGCGCCGGCGATCGCGTCGACGAATCGAAGGGCACCGCCGCGGCGGTGCCCTTTTTCGTTGGCGATTCAGGTTCTGGCGGTTCAGGCGGTGCCCATCTCGTTCAGCGCCATCAGCGATTCGGGCAGCACCTGGCCGCCGTCGATGGAGAGGCCCTGGCCGGTGATATAGGCGGCCTCCTCGGAGGCGAAGAACAGCGCCGCATTGGCGATGTCGAACACCGTGCCGAGGCGCTTCATCGGGATCGAGGCTTCCATCGAGGCGATATAGTCGCCGCCGATGCCGTCCAACCCCTCGGTGCGGATATTGCCCGGCATCACCGCGTTCACCGTGATGTTCCACGGTGCCAGCTCGATGGCGGCGGTGCGCATGAAGCCGAGCTGGCCGGCCTTGGACGCCCCGTAATGCGACCAGCCGGGAAAGCCGGTGATCGGCCCGGTGATGGAGGAGGTGAGCACGACGCGCCCCTGCTTCTGCGCCTTCATCTGCGACAGCACGGCGGAGACCGAGAGGAAGGTGCCCTTGAGATTGGTGCCCATCACATGGTCGAAATCCGCTGCCGTCATCTCGCCGAGCCGGGCGGCCGGGAAGATGCCGGCATTGGCGCAGAGCACGTCGATGGAGCCGTAGCGCTCCACCGCCGCCGCCGCCATGCCGTCGGTATCCTCGACGCGGGTCACGTCGGCGGCGAAGGCGGAGGCGTTGGCGCCGATCTCGGCGGCGACGCGGGTCGCCTCGCCGAGATTGCGACTGACCACCAGGACATTCAGTCCCGCCTGTCCGAAGCGCAGCGCGATGCCGCGGCCGATTCCCTTGCTGGCTCCCGTGACGATCACCGTCTTGCCTGCGAGCGGGGTAAACATATGCCGACCTGTCCTTGAATTATCGTTTGACGTGAAGGGTTTGGCGGAAGGTTGCCCGAGGCGGCTCCCGGATTGCCGAAGCTTTGGGCTGCCTTTCTTTTCATCAGGGTGCGATGCAAAATTGGTGTTGTAAAGCCCAAATCCACATGTGTAGGATCACACAAACTCCAACATCAGAGCCACATTCAAGCGGGCTCCGATGCGGCATCGCATGCGCGGCCGATCAGGATCCGCGCCACAATAAAGAGGGGAATTTTCGAGATGGCAGGAATTTCCAGACGATCGATGCTGCAGGGCATGGCCGCCGGCGTCGGCGCGATGGCGGCGGGGCCGATGCTCGGCACCGGCAGCGCCTTCGCGGCGCGCGAGAAGGAGCTGAACATCCTGTGCTGGGAGGGCTACAATTCCGCGCAGGTGCTCGACCCGTTCCGCTCCAAGACCGGCGCCACGGTGAAGGCCGAGAGCCTCACCAACGACCCGACCATGATCAACCGCCTGCGCGCCGGCGAGACCAATATCTGGGACCTGATCAACGTCAACAATCCCTGGGCGCGCAAGGTGATGCTGCCCGAAAAGCTGATCAAGCCGCTTCCAAAGGCGGAGTTCGAGCCGTTCTTCGCCAAGATGCTGCCGGAGTTCAAGGCGCCGTACAAATGGGCGATGAGCGACGACGGCGCCGATCTGATCGGCATGGTGCAGCGCTTCGGGCCCTACAGCTTCGTCGTCAACACCGACAAGATCAGCCGCAAGACCGCCGAGGACACCGGCTGGGACCTGTTCAACGACCCGGCGCTGGCCGGCAAGTACGGCATCCTGGAATCCGACGACTGGAACGTATTCAACATCTTCGTCGTCGCCGGCATCGATCCGTTCAAGGTGCATACGCCGGAGGAGATGACCAAGTTCGAGGAGACCGCCAAGCGCGTCTTCAAGGGCGCCAAGCTGATCGGCGACATCGCCTCGATGAACCAGGCGCTGATCTCCGGCGAGATCGACCTGCACCTCACCGGCGGCACCTATTCGGTCTCTCCGGCCCGCGCCGACGGCCACCCGAACCTGCGCGCCATCACCCCGCTGAAGGGGCCGATGGCCGGCGGCAAGGGCGGCATTTCCTGGATCGAGGTGACCTCGACGGTGAACAACCCGCAGCTGTCGCCGCTGGCGCTGGACTTCCTGAAATATGTGCAGGCGCCGGACGTGGCGCATACCGTGGCCTTCGCCGAGGGCACGTTCAACCCGGTGGCGCAGATGGGCAATCCCGACTGCTTCAAGCTGTTCACCAAGGAGGAGCTCGACGCCATCCAGTGGGACAGCCTGGAGGAGGAGATGGCCCGCTCGGTCGAGTACGACATCGTGCCGGACTACGACAAGGCGCTCGACGTGATGAACGCCGCCAAGCGCCTGCGCGGCTAGTTCTGCGCCTGCGCGGCTGATCGGGTGTGCAGGAAGGCGGAGGCCGCATGCGTCCTTCGAGGCCCGGCTGCGCCGGGTACCTCAGGATGACGGGGTTGTTCATCGAAGAAAGTCCTCGTCATGCTGAGGAGCGGGGCGCCGCCCCGCCTCTCGAAGCACGCAGATGCGATCGCCCCGGATCGATACGCTTCCGCTCCGCCGACCCGACGTCCAAGACCATGTGCCTGCGACGGTATTCCCGCCGCCGATCCAGCTTCGGAACCAATTGATGCTCCAGACCATGCCCGCCATTCCCGCCGAAACCTCGCCGCCGCCGCCGATCCTGCAGCTTGTCGGCGTGCGGAAAGTGTTCGGCGGCTTTGCCGCGGTGGAGGGCATCGACCTCGATGTGCGCGAGGGCGAGTTCCTCACCATTGTCGGCCCGTCCGGCTCCGGCAAGACCACGCTGCTGCGCATGCTTGCCGGCATGGACACGCCGAGCGAGGGCAACATCACCCTGCGCGGCGAGCTCATCAACGACATGCCGCCCAACAAGCGGCCGACCTGCCTCGTCTTCCAGTCGCTGGCGCTGTTCCCGCACAAGACGGTCGGCGAGAACATCGCCTTCGCGCTGAAGGTGCGCGGCGTCGGCGCGCCGGCGCGCCGGCAGCGGGCGCTGGAGCTGATGAAGGTGGTGCGGCTGCCGGAGAACTACCACGACAAGAACGTGATGAAATGCTCCGGCGGCGAGCGCCAGCGCGTCGCCCTGGCCCGCGCGCTCGCCTATGACCCCGAGGTGCTGTTCTTCGACGAGCCGCTCTCGGCCATCGACTACAAGCTGAAGAAGACGCTGGAGAAGGAGCTGAAGGACCTGCACCGGGAGACCGGCAAGACCTTCATCTACATCACCCATTCGCTGGAGGAGGCGATGGTGATGTCCGACCGGATCGGCGTGATGCGCGCCGGCCGCCTGGTGCAGGTCGGCACGCCGGAAGAGATCTACGGCGCCCCGGTCGACCGCTTCGTCTCGGAGTTCGTCGGCGAGGTGAACACCATCCGCGTCAAGCGCGACGGCGCGCTGTGGCGCGGCGTCGATGTCGAGGGCATGTTCACCCTGCGCCCGCCGCAGGACGGCAAGGCGCTGGACGAGGCCTTCGTCGTCGTCCGCCCGGAATATATGCGCTTCCTCGCCCCCGGCGAGACCGCCGACAACCGGCTGGAGGGCGTGGTCTACAACGAGTATTCGCTCGGCTCGCGCGTGCAGTACCAGATACGGGTCGGCGCGATAGGTGCCGGCGAGAAGGTCATGCTGATCGAGCTGTCGCGCGCGCGCGCGCTTCCGCCGGGCGCTGACCGGAAGGTGACGATCGGCTGGGATGCCGCCGATGCCTTCACGCTCGGGAGCTGACGCCATGGCCGATATCGCGGTAGCGCGACTTCCCGAGCCTCCGATCGCCCAGACCCGGCAGGTGGAGCGGCACGGCCGCCTGCTATCGGCGGGCGCCCGCTGCGCGCTGCCGGTCGCGGTGCTGCTCGGCGTCGGCTTCCTAGCGCCGCTGGTGGCGATCCTCGCCTATGCCTTCGCCACGCCGCGCAGCTTCGACGTGTTCCGCTCGTTCACGCTGGATAATTTCGCCACCCTGTTCGACCCGACCAATACGGTATGGCTCTCCTTCGCCTGGTCCTGCGGCTTCGCGCTGTTCACCGTGGCGATCCTCGCGGTGATCGCCTATCCGATCGCCTATGGGCTGAACATGGTGTTCGGGCGCTGGGCCTCGCTGATCAGCGTGTTCTTCGTGTTCCCGCTCTTCGTCTCGGAGAATGTGCGGCTCTATGGCTGGGTGCTGTTCTTCATCAAGAACGGCGTGCTCGACGGCACGCTGAAATGGCTCGGCCTGCCCGGTGGGCCGGAAGTGCTCTACACGCCCGGCATCACCCTGTTCGGCCTCGTCTACACCTACCTGCCCTTCATGCTGTTCCCGATGACGCTCGGCCTCGCCCTGGTGCCGCGCGACCTCGTCGATGCGGCGCGCGACCTCGGCGCCGGGCGGCTGCATATCTGGCGGGAGATCGAATTGCCGCTCGCCATGCCGGGCATCCTGATCGGCATGCTGCTCACCTTCGTGCTAACCATCGGCGCTACGGCGGAGGCGAAGATCCTCGGCGGCCAGTCGGTCATCGTCATCTCGCACGATATCGAGATCGCCTTCACCTATTCGCAGAACTGGCCGCTCGGCTCGGCGCTGTCGGTGGTGGTCACCGTGTTCATCGCCGTGCTGACCCTCTACGCGCTGTCGAAGCTCGACCTCGATCGCATGCTGGGGAGGCGCTGAGCCATGGCGATCCGTCCCAAACGCACCAATGCGCTGATCTGGATCTGGACGATGTTCGTCCTCGTCGCGATCTATCTGCCGATCGTCTGCGGGGCGCTGGCGAGCTTCAACAAGAGCCGCTATTTCGGCTTCCCGATCAAGGTCTACTCGACCGAATGGTGGGACAAGACCCTCGCCTCGATCGAGATCGGCATGATCGTGCGGAACTCGATCGCCATCGCCCTGCTGGTGACCGCGATCTCGGTGGTGATCGCCATTTTCGGCGCGCTCGCCTTCGCCCGCTATGACTGGAAGGGGCGGCGGCTCTACCAGAAGCTGATCATCCTGCCGATCTTCTTCCCGCAGCCGGTGCTCGGCCTCGCCCTGCTGCTCGGCTTCAACGCGGTGGGCATCCAGACCTCGTGGATGACCGCGGTCTTCGCCCATCTGGTGTGGATCGTGCCGGTGGTGACGCTGGTCATCGCCATCCAGGTCTATGGCTTCGACCCGGCGCTGGAAGAGGCGGCCTATGATCTCGGCTGCACGCGGCTGCAGGTGCTGCGCGAGGTGACGCTGCCGCTGCTGTGGCCCGGCATCTGGTCCGGCATGCTGTTCGCCTTCCTGCTGTCCTGGAGCAATTTCCCGCTGTCGCTCTATACGGCGGGGGCGGACTCGACGATCCCGAAATGGCTCTATGCCAAGATGGTGGCCGGCTACACGCCGATGGTGCCGGCGCTCGGCACCATGGCGACGCTGGCCGCCGCGGCGCTGCTGCTCGCCGGCGGGCTGGTGGCGATCCTCGCGCGCCGGCGGCAGCCGGCATGAGCCCGCCCACCCATACCGGCGAGCCCTCCGACATGCTCGCCCCGCAGGACCGGCGCCGGCCGCGCCTCGACAAGCCGGCGCGCCACGAGCGCATCCTCGCCGAGATGATGGCCTCGGCGACGCTCAGGGTCGGCGATCTCGCCGCCGACCTCAACGTCTCCACCGAAACCATCCGCCGCGACCTGTTCGAATTGCAGGAGCGCGGCCTCATCAACCGCACCTATGGCGGCGCGGTGCGCCCGTTCGGCTCCGAGCCGGCGGTGACCGAGCGCCACGGCATGATGGTGGCCGAGCGCGAGGCCATCGCCGCCCTGGCGGTGAAGTTCATCAAGCCGAAGGAGGTGATCGCCATCGGCGCCGGCGCGACCACCACCCATGTCGCCCGCCGCATGGCCGCCGAATGCCGCGACCTCACGGTGATCACCCATTCCTTCTCGGTGGCGACCGTTCTGGCGGCCAACCCGACCATCGAGATCATCATGTGTCCCGGCCGCTATAATGGCCGCGAGGGCATGATGGTCGGGGTGGAGACCGTCGAGTTCCTGCAGAGCTACAACGTCAACCGGGCCATTCTCGGCGTGTCGGGCATCACCCCGGAGGGGCTGGCGGATGCCGAGG
Organism: Ancylobacter sp. GW821-FHT10E12; assembly: GCF_058809335.1. Lineage (NCBI taxonomy): Bacteria > Pseudomonadati > Pseudomonadota > Alphaproteobacteria > Hyphomicrobiales > Xanthobacteraceae > Ancylobacter > Ancylobacter sp. GW821-FHT10E12. Next base: position 44,221 of record NZ_JBXASN010000014.1, read on the forward strand.
CGCCGGCGGCCTGGGTCTACAAGGCGATGATGAACCGGGCGGCGGAGACCATCATCGTCACCGACCACAAGAAGTTCGACGTGCCCTCGCTCGCCATCTGGGCGCGGGTGCCGGACATCCAGCGCCTCGTCAGCGACCGGGCGCCGGACGGCGCGCTCGCCCGTGCACTCGGACGCGCGCGGGTCGAATTGTCGGTGGCGGGCGGATAGGCATTCCCATGTGGCAGCAGAGAGAAGCCGACGAGCGGATCGAGATCGACGTCGATGGCCACCGGGTCGTCGCCTATGGTTATGGCGCCGGCGAGGAAGTGGTGTTCCTGCTGAATGGCGGGCCGGGCCTGCCCTGCGATTATCTGCGCGACGCGCATTCCTTCCTCGCCGGCCGGGGCTACCGGGTGGTGGCCTTCGACCAGCTCGGCTGCGGCGCCTCCGACAGGCCGGACGACGCTTCGCTGTGGCGGATCGAGCGCTATGTCGAGGAGACCGAGACGGTGCGCCGGGCGCTCGGGCTCGGCCGGGTGCACCTCCTCGGCCATAGCTGGGGCGGCTGGCTCGCCATCGATTATGCGCTGACCTATCCCGAGGCGCTGAAGACGCTGATCCTGGAGGATACCGCCGCCGACCTGCCGCATCTCATGGCCGAGATGCATCGGCTGCGCGCCGCGCTCGGACCGGAGACGGTGGAGATGCTGCTCGCCCACGAGGCGGACGGCTCCTATGACCACCCCGAATACCAGGCGGCGATCACGCTGCTGAACTACCGCCATGTCTGCCGGCTGCCACAGTGGCCGCCGCCGCTTCTCGCGTCGCTGAACGACTGGAACATGGTGCCCTACATGGCGATGCAGGGGCCGAACGAGTTCCTCTATATCGGCAATCTCAGGGACTGGAACCGCACGGCGGACCTGCACCGCATCCAATGCCCGGTGCTGATCACCGTCGGCCGGCATGACGAGATCACGCCGGCCTGCGCGCTGCGCATGAAGCAGAACCTGCCGCAGGCCGAGGTCGCGGTGTTCGCCAATTCCAGCCACATGCCGTTCTACGAGGAGCCGGCGGCCTATGATGCGCGCCTCCTCGCCTTCCTCGACGCGCAGAGGGGAGGCGTGGCGTGAGCTGGAAGACCCGCAACCGTTCCTTCTATTACGCGCTCGCCCCCGAGCCGGCCGACCCGGTGCTGGATCCGGCCACCACGGCGCTGCTGGTCATCGACGTGCAGAACATCTACCTGGAGCGCCCGGACCGGGCGAGCCTCGCCACCGAGGCCGAGCGCGCGCATTACGACGGCTGGACGCCGTTCCATGACCGCATGCACGGCACGGTGATCCCCAACATCGCCAGGCTGCTCGCCCTGTTCCGCGCCAGGGGCATCGAATGCCTGTTCGCCCGCATCGCCTGCCAGACGGAGGATGGGCGCGACCGCTCGTTGAGCCAGAAGAAGCCCGGCTTCAACAACCTGCTGCTGCCGAAGGACGGGCGCGCCTCGCAGATCGTGCCGGCGCTGGCGCCGCAGGGCGACGAGATCACCGTCACCAAGACCACCGACAGCGCGCTCACCGGCACCAACCTGCGGCTGATCCTCGCCAATCTCGGCATCCGCACGGTGATCTGCGTCGGCATCTTCACCGACCAGTGCGTCTCCTCCACCGTGCGCAGCCTCGCCGACGAGAGCTTCGACGTGGTGGTGCTGGAGGATTGCTGCGCGGCGGCGACCGACGAGTTGCAGGAGCGCGAGCTGGAAATCATCAACATGATCTACTGCAACGTGATGGCGCTCGACGACCTCACGTCACTGATGAAGCCAAGCCTTTGATGAAGCTCTGATAATGACCGATACCATGTACAGCGACGATTTCCTGGCGCGCCTCGAGGCGGGGCTGCGCGCCGCCCTGCCGCGCTGGGGGCTGCCGGCTTCGAGCGACGTGAAGCTGCTCACCATTTCCGAGAACGCCACCTTCCGCGCCCATGATCCCGCGAGCGGCCGCGACCTCGTGCTGCGCGTGCACCGGCCCGGCTATCACTCGCGTGCCGAGATCGCCTCCGAGCTCGCCTGGCTGGAGGCCTTGGGCCGCGACAAGGTGGTGGCGACGCTGACCCCGGTGCCGCAAGCCGACGGCACGCTGATCGCCGATCTCGACGATGGCGGCGTCACCCGCCACGCCGTCGCCTTCGAGTTGCTGCCGGGACGCGAGCCGGCCGAGGGCGAGGACCTGCCGCGCTGGTTCCGCGAGCTCGGCGCCATCAATGCCCGGCTGCACGCCCATGCGAAGAGCTGGCGGCGGCCGGAGGGTTTCACTCGCAAGCTGTGGGACTTCGAGGCGATGCTCGGCTCCGTCCGGCTCTGGGGCGACTGGCGCGCCGGCCTCGGCCTCGATGCCGAGGGAAGAGCGGTGCTTGAGCAGGTCGCCGCGTCGCTGAAGCAAAAGCTCGACGCCTATGGCACCGGCGCCGATCGCTTCGGCCTCGTCCATGCCGATATGCGCGTCGCCAATCTGCTGGTCGACGGCGACACGCTGTCGGTGATCGATTTCGACGATTGCGGCTTCTCCTGGTATCTCTACGACTTCGCCGCCGCCATCAGCTTCACCGAGCACGAACCCTATATCCCGCAGCTGCAGGCGGCGTGGATCGAGGGCTATCGCACCGTCGCGCCGCTCACCGACGACGAATGCGCCATCCTGCCGGTGTTCATCATGCTGCGGCGGATCCTGCTCACCGCCTGGATCGCCTCGCATGCCGAGACCCCGACCGCGCAGGCGATGGGCGATGCCTATACGCATGGCACGGTGGCGCTAGGCCTCGCCTTCCTCGAAACCCATGCCGAGGGGGCGACGTCATGAAGACGAAAGAACTCCAGATTCTTTCGCTCAACGCCTTCTCGGGCGAGGGCGCCGCGCTGCCCCCCGACATCGCCGCGCTGGTGGAGCGGCGCAAGCGCGCCTTCGGCGCCGGCTCGGTGCTGTTCTACGATGTGCCGCTGAAGATCGTGAAGGCGGAAGGCGCCTATCTCCACGCTTCCGACGGGCGCGCCTATCTCGACTTCTACAACAACGTCCCGACCGTCGGCCACTGCCACCCCAAGGTGGTGGAGGCGGTGCAGCGGCAGATGGGCGAATTCAACATCCACTCGCGCTACCTGTTCGACGTGTCGCACGACTATGCCGAGAAGCTGCTCGCCACCTTCCCGGCGGCGCTCTCCAATGTCGTGCTCACCTGCACCGGCAGCGAGAGCAACGACCTGGCGCTCCGCATCGCCCGCAAGGCGTCGGGCGGCTCCGGCTTCGTGGTGACGCAGACCGCCTATCACGGGAACACGATGGCGGTGACCGAGGTCTCGCCCTCCTCCTACAAGACGGGGGGGCCGCCGCCGCATGTGCGCATGGTGCCGCCGCCGGACCCGGCGATCTTCGGCAATGATGTCGCGCAGGGCTTCGCCGATGCGGTCGCCGGAGCCATCGCGGCGATGGAGGCGGACGGCATCGGCTTCGCCGGGCTGCTGGTCGACACCATCTTCTCCTCGGACGGGGTATTCGCCGATCCGCCGGGCTTCCTGAAAGCCGCGGTGGAGGTGGCGCATAAGGCCGGCGGGCTGTTCATCGCCGACGAGGTGCAGCCCGGCTTCGGACGGACCGGCGCCGGCATGTGGGGCTTCTCGCGCCACGGCATCACGCCGGACATCGTCACCATGGGCAAGCCGATGGGCAATGGCTATCCCATCGCGGGAGTGGTGACGCGGCCGGAGCTGCTCGCCGATTTCTGCGGCGATTTCGGCTATTTCAACACCTTCGCCGCCAGCCCTGTCGCCACCGCCGCCGCGCTCGCCGTGCTGGAGGCGATCGAGGAGGACGGGCTGATCGCCAATGCCGCCCATGTCGGAAAGCATCTTTCCGCGCGGTTGACGCATCTGATGGGCCGTGCGCCGATCACCGCCGTGCGCGGGGCCGGGCTGTATCTCGGCGTCGCCTTCGGCGACGGGACGGGTCCCCGCCCGGATATCGCCAAGGCGCTGATCAACGGCCTGAAGACGCGCGGCATCCTGATCGGCGCCGCCGGCCAGTTCGGCAACGTTCTGAAGATCCGCCCGCCGCTCTGCGTCACCACCGACCACGCCGACCGGCTCGCCGACGCGCTGGAGGAATTGCTGGCACCCGCCTGATCAGCCGCGGGCAGTGATCCAGCGCGTGACGGCGATGCGGGTCGCCTCGACGACGCAGGCGCCGATGGCCTCGCCCATGGCGGTGTGCATGCCGGCATAGGCTTCGGGCTCGCCCGCTGCCGGCGCCGCCATCACGATGCAGTCGGTGCCGGTGCCGGTGACCGCGGCGGTGCCGCCCGGTCGGCGATACCCGGCCTCCATGATGGCGACGGTGCGCGCCTGCGCCACCAGCGAGGCCGCTTCCAGCAGCGCTGCCTCGGTGAGCGGCGATGCGGAGCGGCAGAAAATGTTGACGGTGCCGGCGACGGTCGGGCCCGAGGCATGGCGCATGCCGACGCGCTCGCCATTGTTGAGGCCGGCGGTGACCACGCATTCCGCCCGCGCGCCCTCGATATCGGCCGCGCGATGGACGTGGGAGGCGACATCGCGCGCGGTGAGCAGGCCGACCGCGTCGCCGAGGCCCCTTCCGGCCAGTTCCGCCTCCAGCCAGCGCGCCGGGTCGAGTTGCGGCGTAAGCTCCTGCGCCCCGACCTCGCGCCACGCGACCGTGCTCGCCTCCACGAATCCCGGCCGGTTGAGCGACCAGCTCACCATGCGATGTGGGGCGGCGAGCCGCAGCAGCAGCCACGGACGGGCGCAATCGATGTCGAGCGTCGGGCTCAGGCGCGAAATCATGGACGGGGTAGCGGATGGGGTCATGGCTGGAGCGCTGTAGCAGCCGGGCCGGCCTCTGGCGAGGGCGCGCGCCTCGCCGCGATGCGGAACCGGGGAGGCGCCGCCGCCGTTGTCGCAGGACCCTCGACTGACGGAGAGCCGCCTCGCCATGCTCGATCGCGTCCAACAGCCCATCCACGATGCCGCCTCCGATGAGGGAAATCGCCCGCCGCTGCTGCGCGAGGGCCGCAATGTCTGGCGGATCGAGCAGGCGGCGCGTGCGTCGGTGCTGGTCGACGGAGCCGCCTATTTCGGCGCGCTGCGCTCGGCGCTGACAAAGGCGCAGGATACCGTCTGCATCGCCGGCTGGGACCTCGACAGCCGCATGAAGCTGGTGGGCGAGAGCGGCCACGCCGATGACGGGCTGCCCGAGGCGCTGGCCGATTTCCTCACCGCGCTGGTTCGGCGCAACCCCAAGCTGCGCATAAGGCTGCTGCTCTGGGACTATTCGATGGTGTTCGCCTTCGAGCGGGAGCTGCTGCCGCTCTATTCCTTCATGTGGAACACCCCACCGCAGATCGAGATCTGCCTCGACGATGCGCTGCCCTTCGGCGCCTCGCACCACCAGAAGATCGTCGTCGTCGACGACCGCGTCGCCTTTTCCGGCGGGCTCGACCTGACGGGCCGGCGCTGGGACACGCCCGATCACCTGCCCGAGCAGCAACTGCGCGTCGACCCAGCCGGCGCGCCCTATGCCGCCTTCCACGACGTGCAGATGGTGGTGGAGGGGCCGGCTGCCGCCGCGCTCGGCGAGATGCTGCGTGAGCGCTGGCGCCGCGCTTCCGGCGAGCGGCTGGCGCCGCCGCGCGCGGGACCGGAGCCCTCGCCCTGGCCGGACACCGTGGCGGCGGAATTCGCCGATCTCGGCATCGGCATATCCCGCACCCTGCCGGCGCATGGGAAGATGCCGTGCGTGCGCGAGGTCGAGGCGCTGTTCTTCGACATGATCGAGAAGGCCGAGCGCGTCGTCTATATCGAGAACCAGTTCTTCACCTGCCGGCGCACCACCGAGCGGCTGATCGCCCGCATGCAGGAGCGGCCGGCGCTCGAAGTGGTGGTGGTGATGCCGATGGGCTACCGCTCGTGGTTCGAGCACCGTGCCATGGGCGTCGGGCGCGACCGGGTGATGCGCATGATCGCCGAGGCCGGCCTCGCCGACCGCCTGCGCGTCGTCTATCCCGAGGTGGGACCGCAGAACGCTGCCGGCCGCGTCATGGTGCATTCCAAGGTGACGATCGTCGACGACCGGCTGTTGCGGATCGGCTCGGCCAATCTGTGCAACCGCTCCATGGGGTTCGACAGCGAATGCGACCTCGTGGTCGAGGCGCGGGACGCACCGGAGCGCGAGGGCGTCGCCGGGGTGCGCAACCGGCTGCTGGGCGAGCATCTCGGCCGCGCGGCCGATGAGGTGGGCGAGGCGCTGGCCTCCGGCGGGCTGATGGCGCTGCTCGACGCGCCGGCGCCTGCGCGCCGCCTCGCCCCGGTGCCGTACGAGCCGGAGGCGGCGGAGCTGCCATTGCCGATGATCGACGCGCTCGCCGATCCGGTGGAGCCGCTTTACGAAGAATCCGGCATCGCCGTGCCGGCGCCGCGCCGCTGGCGCAGGCCGTTGCTGGCGCTTGCCGCGCTGGCGGTGGTCGGCGGCCTCGTGCTGGCCTGGAGCTATTCGCCCTTCGCCGAACCGGCCCGGATGGTGCAGGCCTTCGAGCTCCTTTCCGCCGAGCCCTGGGCGCCGGCGCTGGTGATCGCCGCCTTCGTCGCTGGCGGCTTCATCGCCTTTCCGGTCACCCTTCTGATCGTCGCCACGGTGGCGGTGTTCGACGGCTGGACCGGCGCGGTGCTGGCGGGCGCCGGGGCACTCGCCAGCGCGCTGGCGACCTATGCGATCGGCCGCACGCTGGGCGCGCGGCTGGTGCGCCGGTTCATCGGTCCGCGCATCAACCGCATCCGCCGCAGCCTCGCCGATCGCGGCGTGCTGGCGGTGACCACGGTGCGCCTGGTGCCGGCGGCGCCCTTCACCTTCGTCAACCTGGTGGCGGGCGCGGTCGGTATCCCGTTCCTCGAATATGTCGCCGGCACCATTCTTGGCCTCGCTCCGGGGCTGATCGTGATGACGGCGCTCGGCCGGCAGGTGGTCGGCATCCTCAGCGATCCCTCGTTCGGCGCGGTAGCGCTGCTCGTCGGCTTCGTCGCCTTGTGGATGGTGCTGTCGCTGAGCTTCCAGCTGCTGGTGAACCGGGCGCGACCGGCGGCGGCCTGACCCATGCAGCCGGCTCTGTCCGACACGATCCGGCTGATGAGCTGGAACATCCATGGCGGCGTCGGTCCCGACCGGCGCTTCGACCTCGAACGCATCGCCGCGCTGATCGCCCGCCACAAGCCGGATATCGTGGCGCTGCAGGAGATCGACACCCGCGGGCGCGACGTCGACTGCCTCGCCCCGCTCGGCGGGCTGCGCGCCGGCTATTTCGCCGAAGCGCGCACCATCGTCGCGCCGGACGGGCATTACGGCCATGCGCTGTTCAGCCGCTGGGAGACCGCCGGGGTGGAGCTGCACGATCTGTCGGTGCGCCGGCGCGAGCCGCGCTTCGCCATCTCGGCACGGGTGGCGACCGCTGCCGGGCCGCTCAACGTCGTGGCCGTGCATCTCGGCCTCGCCATCGGCGAGCGGATGCGCCAGGTGCGGACGCTGACGCATCTCGGCGAGCGCGACCGGCGGCAGCCGATGCTGATGCTCGGCGATTTCAACGACTGGGCCTCGTTCGGAAAGATGCGCGGCCACCTCGCCGCCGCCTTTCCCTGGACCAGCGGGCTTCGCACCTTTCCGGCGCGGCGCCCGATGCTGCGCCTCGACCGGCTCTACTGCAATGACGGGCTGAAGGTGCTGCGCTGCTTCACCGATACCGAGGCCGCCCGCGCCTCCGACCACCTGCCGGTGATTGCCGACGTGCGGCTGGCGAGCGGTTTGCCCGCGCTCTCCTCGCCCGCCGTCACGGAAGACCGGAACAACGACGCGGGACCGAACATTGTCCCGTCATGAGGTGCGCGCCGTTTCGTGGGCGCCCGCACGGAACCCTCCCGATGAATGCCCAATCTGCCTCCGAATCTTCCGCTTACGACGGAAAAGGCGCGCCCAAGCGTTCCGCCTTCACCCGCTTCTCCCAACGCGTGTCGCATTGGACCGGCCACCCGGCGACCTTTATCGGCGCGGTGGCGATCATCGTGGCCTGGGCGGTGACCGGGCCGTTCGTCGGTTTCAACGATACCTGGCAGCTGATCATCAATACCTCGACCACCATCGTCACCTTCCTGATGGTGTTCGTGATCCAGAACAGCCAGAACCGCGACACCGCGGCGATGCAGATCAAGCTCGACGAATTGATCGCCCGGCTCGAGGGGCCGCGGGAAAAGCTGATGGATCTCGAGGAGCTGGACGAGCCGGAGCTGGAGCGCATCCGCGCCGAGTTCGAGCAGCGCGCGCGCCGCAGCCGCGAGGCGCCCTCCGGCGGCGGCACCTCCGGCGCGAAGCGGCCGGCCCGGCGAAAGCCCTCCGCGCGACGCGCGGCTAAGAACCCCGCCGCAACGGACGGCAAGAGCTAGCGTTCTCCATGGGTTGACACTCCGCTGCGATTATCCTTTGTCGGCTATGTAAATGCGCCGGCGCGGGCGCGCGCCGGCAGAAGGCGTCCTCAGGCCGGCGAGCGCCACCGCGCCTCGGGGCGATCCGGCGCCGTGCGCGGGGCCAGCGGCGAAAACCGCCAGCCGATCAGTTCGCAGGTGACGAGGCGGCCCTGCGGGTCGCGGATCTCGACGGGCTTGAGCGTCCCGCCCCGCCGCATTTCCAGCGCGCGGTCGACGGCATCGGGGATGGTGGAGAAGCGCAGCCGCTTCATCGGCTGCAGCACGTCGTCGGAGGAGAGGGCGGTATAATAGAGCATATAGAAGGCCGGAGCCGGCGGGCGGGTGGTTGAAGGGGAAATGGTCGGCATCTCAGCGATCCTCCGTGCATGCGGCGCCGGCCTGAGGGGCAGGCGGCACCTGCGTTCCTCGCCACCCCGCCGGAGCGGGACGGCAAGCGCCACAATGGACTCGCACAACGACAGCCCATGATCGCGACGATCCGAGGCTGCACGTTCGGCGGGACAAGTGATTCGGCTCGCGGGGCACCCGCAGAACGCATTCGTGAGGTGAAGGAAGACCAGATCGGCGCCATCGTCAATCGATAAAATTAGATGTTTCTGCTGGAACCTTCCTCCATCATCCGCGTTTGCGCCCTCATATTACCGTTATTCGTGATTGGTTTTGAATTAGTGGAAATAAGACTGTCATAATTTCGACAGATGCCGTTACGATATTGCTGCAAATGCGAAGAGTGCTGACGGGTGCGCGCTGTGGTGCCCGTCCGCCCGCCATGCTACTCCCGCCATCGCGAGGCGCCGAGGCACAAGCGCCGGGAGGACGGCATGGCGCGCATCGGCATCACCCACACGACGGAATACCGCTACCGCAACCCGGTGGGGCTCACACGCCACAGGATGATGCTGCGGCCGGACGACAGCCACGACCTGCGGCTGCACCGCGCCACGCTGAAGATCGATCCGCCGCCGGCGAGCCTTCGCTGGGCGCATGACGTGTTCAACAATTCGATCTGCTTCGTCGAATGGCCGGGCGATCTGCGCACGACGCAGCTGAAGATCGTCTCCACCCTCGACATGACCCACCATCCCGATGGCGCGCCGCTGCCGGTCTACAGCCTCGATCCGGCAGCCGAGACCTTCCCGTTTTCCTATGCCGCCTCGGAGATCCCCGATCTCGCCCGCCTCGCCGAACGCCAGCTTCCCGACCCGGACCGTGCCGTCGACAACTGGGCGCGGCGCTTCCTCGGCACCGGTGGGTCGCTGCGCACGCTGGAGGTGATGGAGGCGATGACCCATGCCATCAAGGCCGAGTTCGCCTATGGCGAGCGGCACGAGGAGGGCACGCAGTCGGCGGCCGATACGCTGCGGCTCGGCACCGGCACCTGCCGCGACTTCGCGGTGCTGATGATGGAAGCGCTGCGCAGCTTCGGCCTCGCGACCCGCTTCGTCACCGGCTACCTCTATGACGACGCCGACGGCACCACCCGCGGCGGTGGCAGCACCCATGCCTGGTGCTCGGTCTATCTGCCCGGTGCCGGCTGGGTGGAGTATGACCCGACCAACGGGTTGGTGGCCGGCGCCAATCTCGTGCGTGTCGGGGTGACGCGCAATGCCGAGCAGGCCTCGCCGATCTCCGGCGGCTATTTCGGCGAGGCGGGCGACTCGCTCGGCATGAATGTCGATGTAAGCGTGCGCGCTTCCCCGCTGGGCTGAGATCGGGGGCCTGAGCCGGAACCTTGCCGGACTTGACTATACAAACACGCCGGATGATCGGAAAATATTATCCACAAGATCATTTAAAGTAATTACTGATCATATTACATCCAGATGGCGCATTCTTTACGTCGTCACGTCGAATGAAAAATGCATTGAATAGTTTTTTATTATGTAATAGATAAAATTGCATAATAATTCCTGATCAAATAATCATCCTCTGATACTGGACTCTGCTCTCCTGATGGGCATCGTCAATTTTACCTAGAGGAAAATCGACGAAATCGCTCTATTGGCACGATCGCTGCAATTCTTCCGCACGGTTCACACTGCAAGCGGCAAGGATGCGAAACATGCGTGCTCTCGTTTCTCTCGGTAAGCTGGCCGGCGCCGGGCTTCTCGCGCTCTCCCTCGCCGCTGGCCCGGCCGCTGCCGCGGCCAAGATGCGGATGGCGGTCGAGACCAATCAGGGCGACCCGCTCAACATCATGCTCGCGAATTTCCGCGACGCGCTGGCCAGGTCGGCCGGCTCCGACGTCACCATCGAGTTCTTCGAGGGCGGCGCGCTCGGCGACGAGACGGCTCTGATGGAGCTGATCCGCGCCGGCGAGGTGCAGGTCGTGCCGATGGGCTCGGACGTCGTCACCCTCGACAAGAGCTTTTCCGTGCTCGACACGCCGTTCCTGTTCGCCGACAAGGCGACCGCGCGCGCCGCCTTCGATGGCACGTTCGGCGAGCTGCTTGCCGCCTCGCTGCGCGAGAAGGCCGGGCTCGAGGTGCTGGCCTTCGGTGAACTGGGCTTCCGCACCATCTCCACCACGGCCAGGCAGATCAACACCCCGGCCGATCTCAAGGGGCTGAAGATCCGCACCCCCGGCAGCCCGACCCGCATCATGGCCTTCAAGACGCTGGGCGCCGCTCCGACGCCGATGCCGCTGGGCGAGGTCTACATGGCGCTGAAGCAGGGCGCGCTGGACGGCCAGGAGAATCCGCTCTCGGTGATCAAGGACTTCTCCTTCTTCGAAGTGCAGAAGTATATCGCCCTCACCAACCATGTTTACACGCCGATCACCCTCGCCATGAACGGTGTCGCCTATGACGCGCTCGCCCCGGAGCTGAAGGTGAAGCTGAAGGAGGCCGCCAAGGCGGGCAGCGCCGCCACCCGCAAGGTCTCCGACGACAGCGACGCCCGCCTCGTCGACGAGTTCAAGGCGAAGGGCGTCACCGTCACCACCCCGGACCTCGCCGCCTTCCGCAAGGCCGCCGAGCCGATCAAGAGCGAGATCGCCAAGGTCGTCGGGCCGGCCTTCATGACCAAGGTCGAAGCGGCACTGAAGTGAGCGGTGCTGAAGCGAGTGTGCCTGCAATGACCACAATCACTGGTGCCGGGGCCAAACCCGGCTTCCGCTACGACGGCTACGGAACGCTGGGCCGCATCGGCCTCATCTATATCGCCTCCAGCATCGTCATGGACGCCGAATGGGCGGCCATGGCGGCGCCGGGACTCTCGGTCCACACCACCCGCGTGCGCCTGCCCAAGGTCACGCTGGAGGGGATCGACGCCATGATGAACGCGCCGGAGCTGGAGCAGTCCGCCCGGCTCGTCGGCTCGGCGCCGATCGACGTCCTGTGCTTCGGCGGTACCAGCGCCTCCTTCGTCTACGGCACCTCCTACGACAAGGCGCTGATCGGCCGCATGGAGGGCTGGGCCCCTGGGGTGAAGGCGACCACCGCCTCCACCGCCTCGCTGGCGGCGCTGGCCGAGGTGAAGGCCGGCCCGGTGGCGCTGGCGACGCCCTATGTCGACGCCATCCACCAACGGGCGATCAGCTTCCTCGAATCCAACGGCCATCCGGTGCTGAAGCACGGCAATCTCGGCATCGACGAGGATTGGGCGCTCGCCGAGGTGCCGCTGGAGAAGGTGTTCGACCATGTGGTCGCCTGCGACCACCCGGACGCCACCGCCATCTTCATCTCCTGCACCAATTTCCGCTCCGCCGGCGTCATCGAGGCGCTGGAGACGGCGCTGGGCAAGCCGGTGATCTCGGCGGTGCAGGCGTCGTTCTGGCATTGCCTGGAGGTCGCCGACATCGACGGCGCGCGCTCCGGCTATGGAAGGCTGTTCGACCGGCGTCTGGCGAGAGAGGGCGAGGCGATATGAGCGATCAACTGACATCCGCCAGCCTTCATCCGGCACCAGCGCCGGGTCTCGTCGCGCTGGTCGGCCGGGCGGCCAACTGGCTGCTGGAGGCCGCCGGCATCGTGCTGATGACCGCGCTGAGCCTCCTCGTGCTCGCCAATGCCATGGGCCGCTACTTCTTCTCGGAGCCTCTGCCATGGACCGAGGAACTGGTGAGCATCCTCCTCGTCTGGATCGCCGCCATCGGGGTGGTGCTGGCGGCGAGCCGAGGCGCGCTGGTCGGCTGCGATATCCTCATCTGCCGGCTGCGCCCGCCGCAGGCCCGCACGGTCGGGCGCTTCGTCGCCCTTGTCGGGGCGCTGCTGATGCTGGTCGTCGCCTGGTATTCGTGGCGCTACATGGGCGTCTTCGGCCGCGACACCACGCCGATGCTCGACATCCCGAAGGCCTGGATCTCCGGCGGATTGCTGGCGGCCTCGCTCGGCATGGCGGTTGTCTTCACCTATCGCGCGATCTCGCCGCCCCGCCCGGAGATGCTGCCATGATGCTCGCCCTCGCCGGTGGATCGCTCGTCGCGCTCTGCGTGCTGGTCGTCTGCGGATTCCCGATCATCGTCGGCCTCGTCGCCGCGGTGCTGATCTTCCTCACCGTCAGCGGCGGCTGGGCGCTCGCCCTGCCGCAGCAGACCATCACCGGGCTCGCCGACTACATCCTCGTCACGCTGCCCCTGTTCATCCTCGCCGGCGGCATCATGAACAATGGCGGCATCGCCAAGCGCCTGTTCGACTTCGCGGTGGCGCTGGTCGGCTGGATGCGCGGCGGCCTCGCCCATGTCGACGTGCTCACCTCGGTGCTGTTCGGCGGCATGATCGGCACGTCGGTCGCCGATCTCGCCGGCACCGGCTCGGTCACCATCCCGCATCTGAAGAAGCACGGCTATCCCGGCCCCTTCGCCGCGGCGGTCACCGCCACCTCGTCCGGCATCGGCGTGCTGATCCCGCCATCCTCGCCGATGATCCTGTATTCCGCCGTCACCGGCACCTCGCTCGGCGCGCTGTTTCTCGCCGGCGTGGTGCCGGGCCTGCTGATGGGTGGCATGATGATGGGCGTCATCTCCTGGCTCGCGCCTCGTCGCGGCTGGGGCACGGCGGGACCCTTCGTGCCCAGCGAGGTGTGGCGCACCGGCAAGCGGGCGGTGCTGCCGCTCGGCCTGCCGGCCTTCATCCTGATCAGCCTGATCAGCGGCGTGTGCACGCCGAGCGAGGCCGGCGCCTTCGCGCTCGCCTATGCCTTCGTGCTGTCGAAGATCGTCTACCGCTCGATCTCGTGGAGCGAGCTGCGCCAGGTGGTGGTCGACGCCACCATCATGACCGGCGAGGTGCTGATCGTGGTCGGCTTCTCCACCGCGCTCGGCTGGGCGCTGTCGCAGGCCAAGGTGCCGATCGCGCTCGCCGACGGGCTGCAGATGCTGTTCCCCTTCGAGGCGCCGACGCTGAAGATCCTGGTGCTGCTCCTGCTGGCGCTGATCGCCGGCATGGTGCTGGACCCGCTGATCCCGATGATCATGCCGGTGCTGCTGCCCTCGCTGATCGCGATGCAGGTCGACCTGGTGCATTTCGGCGTGCTGATCGTGGTGACGGTGGTGATCGGCCAGATCACCCCGCCGGTCGCCATCGCGATATTGGTCTCGGCCAAGATCGCGCGCGAGGACGTGGTGCATGTGTTCCGGGCCAACATGCCGTTCTTCTGGGGCATGCTGGCGTTCCTGGTGCTGCTCACCGCGGTGCCGTGGCTCTCCACCGGCCTGCCGTCGCTGATGATGGCGGAATGAGCCCTGGCGCCTCCGCCTCAGGCGGGGGCGTCGCCCTTCGGCACCACGAGTATGTCGCAGGGCACCTCGGCGAGGATGGTGGTGTCGGTATCGCCGGCCAGAAACCGATGCAGCAGGCTCTTTTCGCCGCTGCCGATCACCACGAGGTCGACGTCGCGCGCCTCCACATGGTCGGCGAGCGCCGCGGCTGGGCTGCCGGGCACGAATACCAGCTCCAGCCTGTCGCGCGACAGGCCCGAGCCCGGCAGGTCCGCCGCCGTGAGGAAGGCCTCCGCCTCCTTCGCCACCACGGTGCGATATTCCTCGACATAGGCCTCGCGGTCGGAGGTCAGCCCGGCGAAGGGGGCGTCATAGGCGTGGAGCAGGGCGAGGCGCGCTTCGGGAAACCACGCCGCCGCGGTGGCGAGCGGGGCGGCGGAGCCGTCGCTGAAATCGCTGGCGACGACGACGCGCGCATAGGCGCCGTGCGGCCGGTCGCGCACCATCAGCAGCGGCAGATGCGCCTGCCGCACCAGCGTGTCGACGCTGCGGCCGATATGCAGCCGCCCCAGCGCCTCGTCGCGGGCGACGCCGGTGATCACCAGCCCGGCGTCGCGGCCGAGCGCGGCATCGGCCACCACCTGCGCGCAGTCGCCTTCGGCGACCATCATCCCGACCTCGTCAATGGCCTCGCCGAGGCTGCGGCGGAGCCGGCGCTTGGCGATCCCAAGCGGATTGATGGCGCGCGGCTGGGCGACGAGATGATGCGCGCCGTACCAGCCCTCCACCTCTGCGGCCGGCTCGACGGCATGGACGACCAGCAGGCTCGCCTCCCATTGCGCGGCGAGCTGCCGCGCGCGGTCCAGCGCCCGGTCGCAACGTGCCGAGAGGTCGGTTGCCAGCACCAGCCGTTCAGGTGTCGCGACAGGGTTCACGCCGTGCACTCTTTCCATTTCCGGGGCAACGCCCGCGGCGGGTTTCCGATCCTCTTGCCCGGACCGTGTCCAGGGGCACACGAGGCCATTCGCGATGGTATAAAGGTAAAGGCGTCATGCGTCGTCACCCGACTGTGCCATCCCGACCCCCGCATCGGCCAGACCCTTTGAGGCCGGACCGACAGGATGCGCCGGTCGCCGTTGCCAGGACCGGGAGCGGCCGGGCATGCGCCGCCGGCCTGCGTCTCGGCCGGTTGGCGGGCTTGCAAGCGGCGGTCGGCTCTGGAATGGAAGATGCCGGCCGGGCGCAGCGCCGCGGCGGAGTGAGTGATGATCAAGGCGTTCTTCTCGTATTACCGCCCGCACTGGCATCTCTTCGTCGTCGATTTCGGCTGTGCGGTGGTATCCGGCGTGCTCGAGCTCGGCTTTCCGATGGCGATGAAGCTGTTCGTCGACCGGCTGCTGCCGGGCGGCGATCTCGGGCTCGTCGCGCTGGCGGCGATCGGGCTGCTGCTGGTCTATGCGGTCAACAGCGCCCTGATGGCCGTCGTCACCTATTGGGGCCACGTGCTCGGCATCAATATCGAGACCGAGATGCGCGCCCGCGCCTTCGAGCACCTGCAGAAACTGTCCTTCCGCTTCTTCGACAACATCAAGACCGGCAATCTCGTCGCCCGCGTCACCAAGGACCTGGAGGAGATCGGCGAGATCGCCCATCACGGCCCCGAGGACCTGTTCATCGCGGTGATGACTTTCATCGGCGCCTTTATCCTGATGCTCTACGTGCATCCGCCACTCGCCTTCCTGACCGCGCTGATCGTGCCGATCACCGTGCTTCTGGTCGCCCGCTATGGCGGCCGCATGACGAGCAACTGGCAGGCGCAGTTCGGCCGCGTCGGGCAGTTCAACGTGCGGCTGGAAGAGAATATCGGCGGCATCCGCGTGGTGCAGGCCTTCGCCAACGAGGCCCATGAGCGCGAGCTGTTCGCCGGCGACAATGCCCGCTACCGCGCCACCAAGCTCGACGGTTACCGCGCCATGGCGGCGGGGCAGGCGCTGAACTACATGGCCATGCGCCTCGTGCAGCTCGCCGTCATGCTCGCCGGCGCCTGGTATGTCGTGCAGGGCCAGCTGTCGATCGGCGGCTTCGTCGGCTTCCTGCTGCTGGTCGGGGTGTTCTACCGCCCGCTCGACAAGATCGCCGCGGTGATGGAGACCTATCCGAAGGGCATTGCCGGGTTCCGCCGCTATCAGGAACTGCTGGCGACCGCCCCGGACATCGCCGACCGGCCCGGTGCCGTCGACGTGCGGGAATTACGCGGCGATATCCGCTTCGAGAATGTGAGCTTCGGCTACACGCCGGACCGCGCCGTGCTTTCCGGCATCGATCTCGACATCCCGGCCGGGCAGACCGCGGCCTTCGTCGGGCCCTCGGGCGCCGGCAAGACCACGCTTCTGTCGCTGGTGCCGCGTTTCTACGAGCCCACGGGCGGGCGCATCACCATCGACGGCATCGACATCGCCCAGATGACGCTCGCCTCGCTGCGCCGGCATATCGGCATCGTGCAGCAGGACATCTTCCTGTTCGGCGGCACGATCCGGGAGAACATCGCCTATGGGCGGCTCGGTGCCTCGGAGGCGGAGATCGTCGAGGCGGCCCGCCGCGCCCGGCTCGACGGCCTGGTCGCCTCGCTGCCGGACGGGCTCGACACCCTCGTCGGCGAGCGCGGGGTGAAGCTGTCCGGCGGGCAGAAGCAGCGTCTCGCCATCGCCCGCATCTTCCTCAAGAACCCGCCGATCCTCATCCTCGACGAGGCGACCTCGGCGCTCGACACCGAGACCGAGCGAGAGATCCAGGTCTCTCTGGACGAATTGTCGGAAGGCCGCACCACCCTCGTCATCGCCCATCGCCTTGCCACCATCCGCCATGCCGACCGCATCGTGGTGGTCACGCCGCAGGGCATTGCCGAGGAAGGGCCGCACGAGGAACTGCTGGCGCGCGACGGCATCTATCGTCGCCTGCATCTGGCGCAGACGCAGGGGGCGTCCGAGGCGGTGGAGCCGTAAGCCGGACAAATCGTTCTCCGCGAATGGCGGTGCGAGCCGGCCGGGCGATCCTCCTTAAAAAATGGGCCGGCGTGAGCCGGCCCAGGAGAGGAAACATATCGGGGAAGTGACGGGAGGCGATCAGAAATCCTCGCTGCCGCCGCCGCCGAAAAAGTCGTCGAAGAAGCCGCCGCCATCAGCCGCACCGGGGTCGTCGGCCATGCCGGGATCGTCGGCGGGGGTGTCGTCCGCCACAGGCTGCTCTGCCGGCGGGGGATCGGCCGGTGGGGACTCGGCCGGTGCGGCCTTGGCCTCGTTGCCGCCGAACATGCTGCCGATGGCTTGGCCGAGCAGCACGCCGCCGGCAACGCCCATCGCGGTCTGCGCGGCGCCGGCCAGAAATCCGCCGCCGCCGAAGCCGCCGCGGCCCATCGCGCCGACCTGCTGCCCGCCCCAGGGTTGGGTGCCCGTTGGCTGATTGCCTGTCGGCTGGCCGGCCATTTCCGCGGCAGCCATCGGCGCCACCGCCGGTGCGCCCATGGGGCGCGGCACGGCGGGAACCGACCCGGCGCGCGATGCCGGCGACTGGGAGGATCCGAACAATCCGCTGAACAGGCCCCCGGAGGCGGGACGGGCTCCGTCCGCCTGTGTCCGCTCCAGCTCGGCCTTGGCCTGTTCCAGCTCGGCGATGCGGGCCTGCGCCTGCCTCAGCGCGTAGTCCTGCATCACGATGGTCTGCGCCATATAATAGGGCGCGCCGGGCTGGCGGGCGATCTCCTCGCGGATGAAGCCCTCCGCACCGGCGTCGCGCGGCGGCGAATTGCGCTCCGCCCCGGCGAGGCGGGAGAACAGCGCTTCAATGGCCTGACGATCCTGCTCGTTCATCTCAATTCTCCTCGTCCGATCGGCCGGAGCCCGTTTCGCGAAGGCCGGTGGCCGTCGCGCCGGACAGGCTCCAGCGTGGGGAAGCTAGAGCACTTTCTTGTCGATCTGGTGTTCCACCGGGTCGGAAAGGCTCCGGCGATCACTCGCGCTCGCCGGTAAGGTTGAGAAGCAGCTGGAAGATGTTGATGAAATTCAGGTAGAGCGAGAAGGCGCCGAACACCGCCAGCTTCTGCTGCGATTCCGCGTCGAAATTGTCGGCATACTGCTCCTTGATCGACTGGGTGTCCCAGGCGGTCAGGCCGACGAAGACCAGGATGCCGACCACCGAGACGATGAACTGCAGCATGGTCGAGCCGAGGAAGATGTTGACCAGGCTGGCGATCACCACGCCGATCAGGCCCATGATCAGGAACGAGCCGAACTGCGACAGGTCGCGCTTGGTCGTGTAGCCGTACAGGCTCGTCGCGCCGAACATGGTGGCGGCGATGAAGAAGGTGCGGGCGATGCTGGTGCCGGTGAACACCAGGAAGATCGAGGCCATGGACAGGCCCATCACCGCGCAGAACGCCCAGAACATCGTCTGCGCGCCCGAGGCCGACATCGACTGCATGCGGAACGAGAAGACCAGCACGAAGGCGAGCGGCGCCAGCATCACCACCCATTTCAGCGGGGTGGAGAAGATCGGCACATACAGCGCCGGCGTGGTGCCGACGAAGAAGGCGACGGCGCCGGTCAGCACGAGGCCGAGCGCCATGTAATTATAGACGCGCAGCATGTGGCGGCGCAGGCCCTCGTCGAAGACGGCCTGGTCGACGCTGCGGGCGCTCGTGCCCCATTGGAAGCCGGAATTCGGCGTGTTCATCTGCTTGACTCCTTGAGAAGCGCGATCGACAAAGCGCGATCAGTAAAGCGATCTGGCGAGCCGCGAGGCCGCCTGATCGAGTTGTTTCGCGTCGCTCTGCGCCACCAGCGCATAGGCGACCTCGCCGACCTGCCAATAGGCGGCGCTGAAGGTGTCCTTCATCGCCACCGTGGCCGGCACGACGTCGAAGCTGCCGGGGCGCACCGCGAACAGCGACACCTTGCCGAGCCCCTCGGCCTCCAGCGCCAGCTCGACGCTCGGCCCGAAGGTAGAGGGGAAAACCTGCACGTCGGTGACGGACCAGCCCTTGGGCAGCTCCGGCATGACGATGGCGGTGGCCGCGCGGATATCGGCGGGGTCATAGGCGTCCGAGCCAGCCTGCGAGGACATGGCGGCGCGCATCTGCGCCGTGCGGTGCGCCATCACCGCCGCGTCGACATAGGCCGGCGGCAGGCCGGAAGCGACAACTTCGCTGACGCCGAACGGCCCGAGCTGGGCGTGGGCGAACCAGCCGGCGCCGACCAGCAGCGCCACCGCCGCCGCCGCGCGCAACTGGCGCCAGACCCGCACCCGGCCGAGCGCCCGCTCCAGCCGTCGCGCGGCCTCCACCGTCGCCACCCGCGCCGGGGCGTTCATCACCGAGCGCGGCGTATCGGCGAGCGCGAGGCGCAGCTCGTCGCGGATGCGCAGATCCGCCATCACCCGCGAGGCCGCCTCCGGCCGCTCGCTGAGATAGGCCTCGACATCGATGCGCCGGGCAACGTCCAGCTGGTCGTCGACATAGCCGGAGAGGTCGTCGTCGGACACGGGATCAACGGGTCGGTTCATCCGAGCCTCCTACGAGCTTCAGGCGCGGACGGCCGGTCGATGCCGTGCCGTCCTCGACGGCGCGCAGGCTCGCCCGCGCACGGGAGAGGCGCGACATCAGCGTGCCCTGGGGAATGTTCAGCGCGGCGGCGGCCTCGGCATAGCCGAGCCCCTCGATGGCGACGAGATGCAGCGCCGCGCGCTGCTCCTCCGGCAGGTCGAGAAAGGCGTCGCGGATCTGCGCCAGCCGGACATGGTGTTCCTGGGCGGGCTCGCTCGCCGGCACCTCTATCTGGGTAAGGCGACCGGCCCGCTCGACCTCGGCGCGGCGGGCGCGGCGGCGGTCGACGAACACGTTGTGCAGGATGGAGAACAGCCAGCCGCGCAGCCCGTGCGCGGAACGGCCGTGCCCCGGATCGAAACCGGACCGCTTTTCATAGGCGCGCAGCAGCGCGTCCTGCACCAGGTCCTCGGCGTCGGCCTCGTCGCGCGTCAACGCCCGCGCATAGCGCCGCAGCGCCGCGAGCTGGCCGAGCACGTCGAAGGTCGGATTTTCCTGCGTCATGCTCCATATACGGAGCCGGAGCCGTTCCTATTCCACCCCGATCGCACGAATCTTTCAACGCGCGGCTTCAAGCCTCGCGTATCAGGCCTCGCGTATCAGGCTTCCTGCAATCGGCGCAGCACATAGAGACCGACATCGGTCGCCCCGCTGCGGAACCCGGCCTCGCAATAGCTCAGATAATAGTCCCACATCCGCCGGAAGCGCTCGTCGAAGCCTAGCGGCGCCAGTTCCGCCGCGCCGGCGAGGAAGCGGCGGCGCCATTCGGCGAGCGTGCGGGCATAGGAGGGGCCGAAGGTCTCGCCGTGTTCGAAGGCGAGGCCGGCCCGCGCGGCCTGCTCGGCGATGATTCCGGTGGTCGGCAGCATGCCGCCGGGAAAGATGTAGCGCTGGATGAAGTCGGGATGGCTGCGATAGCCCTCGAACCGCTCGCCGGCAATGGTGATCACCTGCAGCACCGCCGTGCCGCCCGGTACCAGCCGCTCGCGCAGCGTGGCGAAATAGGTCTCCCAATAATCCTCGCCGACCGCTTCCAGCATTTCGATGGAGACGATGCGGTCGAACTGTCCCTCGACGTCGCGATAGTCCTGCAGCCGCAGCTCGACGCGATCGGCGGCGCCGATTTCCGCCATATGGGCCCGCGCATGGGCGAGCTGCTCGTGCGACAGCGTCAGCCCGGTCACGCGTGCGCCGGAGGCGGCGAGGAAGGCGGCGAGCGCGCCCCAGCCGCAGCCGATCTCCAGCACGCTCTCGCCGCCCCGGAGCGCCATCAGCTCGCGGATGCGCAGCAGCTTCGCCGCCTGCGCCGCCTCCAGCGTCTGGTGCTCGTCGGTATAGAACGCGGAGGAATAGATCATGCCGGGGTCGAGCCACAGCCGATAGAACGCGTTGCCGAGATCGTAGTGGAACGAGATGTTGCGCCGGCTGCCCTCGCGCGAATTGCGATGCGCGAGGTGCCGCAGCCGGTTGACCAGGCGTACCGGCGCGATGCCGGCGATCTGTTGGTCGAAGCCGGGGCCGTTGGCGGCGGCGAGCTCGATGAGCCGGGTCAGGTCCGGGCTGGTCCAGTCTCCGGCGATATAGCCCTCGGCAAAGCCGATATCGCCGCCGGTGACGATGCGGCGAACGGCGCGCCAATTGGCCAGCACCAGCCGCGCCTCCGGTCCCGGCCGCCCGCCGCCGCAGGCGATCCGCCCGCCGCCCGGCAGGTCGATCACCAGCCGGCCGATGGCGAGGCCGGCCAGCAGCCGCTGCAGCACGGCGGCCCCGAACCGATCGCCCCAGCGGCGGGGCATGTGGAGGCCGGCAAGCGTCTGGCCGGCGAGCGTCTGGTTGGAAAGAGTTTGGCTGGAAAGAGTTGGGCCGGTCAGCGTGGGGTGGGCTTCGCTATCGGAGTATATGGGTGGACGCATGGGCGGGCAGCTCCTTTGGCAGCGAGGCGGACGTCACGGTGACCGCGCGCTCCGGCGGCGGCGGGCGGCGGCGCAGGCCGATGCCCTTGGCCCAGATGCGCAGCGCCTCCCAATGGATGCCGGCGACGACCTTCAGCGTCAGCAGCGGATAGGCGAGGAAGGCCTTCGCGAGGGTGCGGTCGGTAAGGGGGCGGCGTTCGGCGCGTTGCACGGCGCTCAGCACCGGGCCATCGCGGTCGCAGGCGACGATGCCGACGGACAATGTCTCGCCGGGCGGACGCAGGCGGAAGGAATAGGTGAGTTCCATGTCCATGAAGGGCGAGACATAGAAGCATTTGGCGGCGCTCTGGCGCAGCAGCCCGTCGCGGCTTTCCCCGGCCGGGACGAGATAGCCGTGGCGCTGGCCGAAGGTGTTGTTCACCTCGTAGAGCACCGCCATCAGCGAGCCGTCGCGGCGATGGCAGAAGAAGATGCTCAGCGGGTTGAAGGCGTAGCCGAGGATGCGCGGCATGGTCAGCAGCCGGATCGCCCCGCCATCCGGTTCCATGCCGGCGGCACGCATATGCCGTTCCACCTGCAAGCGCAGCGGCGCACTGGAGCCGTCGCCATAGTCGCGGTCGTAGAAGCCGAACAGGTTGAAGCGGTTGCGCGAGAACAGCCGGAGGCTCGCGTCGAGCGCCTCGATCTCGTCGAGGTCGATCAGCAGCGAAAAGATGCGGTAGCTCAGCCGGTGAGCGCGCGGGCGCACCCGCTTGTGGATCACCGATCCGGCATAGAGTGAGGAATTGTCGGTGCCATTGCCGTTTCCAGCCCTCATTCCGCCGCCTCCAGCAGCGTCACCGGTGCGCGCGGGATCGGCGCCGGGCCAAGATGGATGCGACCGGACTCGTCCTCCACCTGCCAGGGCCGGCGGACCCCTCCGAGCTGTTCGGCCACCGCGAGGCCGGCCTGCAAGCCGTCTTCGTGGAATCCGGCGCCGAAATAGGCGCCGCAGAACCAAAGGCCCCCCTGTCCCTGCAGCGACCACAGGTGCTTCTGCGCCTCCATCGCCCGCGCGTCGAATTGCGGATGCGCGAAGCTCTGGCGCAGGATGACGCTATCGGGCGCCGGCTCGTGCTGCGGGTTGAGGGTGACGAAGCGCGGCGTCGCCTCCGGGATGTGCTGAAGCTTGTTCATCCAGTAGGTCACCGCGAGCCCCTCGCGGTCGCCCATATAGTTCCACGCCGCCCAGGCGCGCCGGCGCTTCGGCATCAGCCGCGGGTCGGTGTGGAGCACCACGTCGTTGGCGCGATAAGGGATGGCGCCGAGCCGCGCGGTCTCCTGCGGGGTCGGGGTTTCGATCATCGCCAGCGCCTCGTCGGCATGGGCGGCGATCACCACCCGGTCGAAGCGTTGCGCCGTGCCGCCGGCATCGACCACCGTGACGCCCTCCGCCTCGCGAATGATCCGGCGGGCGCCGCGTCCCGTGTGCGCGGTGCCGTAGAAGCCATTCATCAGCCGTTTCACATAGGCGCGGCTGCCCTCCTCGACGGTGCGCCAAACCGGGCGCCGCGTCAGTTTCAGCAGGCCGTGATTGTCGCAGAAGCGCACGAAGGAAGCGGCCGGGTAGCGGCCGACCGCCTCGCCCGGCATCGACCAGATCGCCGCCGCCATCGGCTTGAGATGATCCTCGCGGAAGGCCGCGCCATAGCCGCGCGCGTCGAGATAGTCGTCGAGGCTGGCGCCGCCCATGGTCGGCAGGTCGCGCGGTGCCTCGCGATAGAAGCGCATCAGGTCGCGCAGCATGATCCAGAAGCGCGGGCGCAGCGCATTGGACGGCTGGGCGAACAGGCCCATTAGGTCGGAGCCGGCATATTCCAGCCGCCCGCCGTCGAGCGACACCGAGAGCGACATGTCGGTCGGCTTGGTGGCGACGGCGAGATGGCGGAACAGCGCGGCGAGGTTGGGATAGGTCGCCTCGTTATAGACGATGAAGCCGGTATCGACCGGCACGCCGCCGGCCTTCACCGTGTGGCTGTGGCCGCCGAGCCGTCCGTTCGCCTCGAACAGCGTCACCCGATGCGCCTTGGACAGCAGCCACGCCGCCGACATGCCGGAAATGCCGGCCCCGATCACCGCGATGTCGAGCGGTGCCGGCGACGCGAGGGTTGCACTACGCGGGTTCATGGACCGGCCTTTTGCTGACGGCAGTGGAGGCGGCGCGAGGAGTTGTCTAATCTCCATACGAAAGCCGTCCGTCGTCGGATCACCGGCTCCGCGTCCCTCGCGCATCGGTGATCCGACCCGGCCGGGGCCGCGTAGAAGGGCGTATGAATGCGATCGAAGTCCAAGTTGCGCGGTCATCGTCGGCGGCGTGCCTCCCGCTGCCGCGGGGCGCGCTGATGATGCTGTCGGGCGAACCGGCACCGGCGCCGACAGGCGAGGAACTCGCCCGTCTCATCGTCGGCATCGGCGCGGTGCGCGACCGCCAGGCCTTTGCGCGCGTGTATGCCTATTTCGCCCCGCGGGTGAAATCCTTCCTCATGCGTTCGGGCCTGCCGGCGGTCACCGCCGAGGAACTGGCGCAGGAGACGATGATGTCGGTGTGGTCCAAGGCGGCGAGCTTCGACCCGACCCGGGCCGGCGCCTCGACCTGGATCTTCACCATCGCCCGCAACCTGCGCATCGATTACCTGCGTCGCCAGCGCCCGACCGCCGAACTCGGCCTCGCTCTCGACGACGAGCCCGACGCGGCACCGGACGGGGAGGCCCGCCTTCTGGCCGCCGAACGCGACGCGCAGCTGCGCAGCGTGCTTGCCGGCCTGTCCGACGAGCAGGCCACCATCGTCCGCCTGTCCTTCTATCAGGACAAGGCGCATTCGGAGATCGCCCGCGAGCTCGGCCTGCCACTCGGCACGGTCAAGTCGCGGGTGCGCCTCGCCCTCGGGCGCATGCGAGCGCTGCTGGAGAGCGGAGCATGAGCATCCACCACCACCCCGGCGACGAGAGCCTGCTGCGCTATGCCGCCGGCCACCTGCCGGCCGGTCCCTCCATGGTCGTCGCCACCCATCTCGACACGTGCCCGGCCTGCCGCGCCCGCGTCGCCGCCTTCGCCACGCTGGGTGGCCGGTTGGTGGAGGACGCCGAGCCCGAGCTTCTGGCGCCGACCGCGCTCGCCGATCTGCTGGCGCGCATCGACGCGGAGGAGGCCACGCCGCCGCGCGCCGTCGCGCCGCCGCGCCTGCCGAAGGTTGCGGTGGAGATCGGCCTTCCGAGGGCGCTGGCCCGCTGCGATGTCGGACCCTGGCGCTGGTTCGGTCCCGGCGTGCGGCTCAGCCGGGTCACCATTCCCGAGGCCCCCACCGCGCGGCTCACGCTGCTGCGGGTCGGACCCGGCCGCAAATTGCCCGAGCACGGCCATTCCGGGCTCGAATTCACCCAGGTGCTGGCGGGTTCCTTCACCGATGAGTTCGGCCGGTATCGGCCGGGCGACCTGTCGGAAATGGATGGCGAGGTCGAGCACCAGCCATTGGTCGACCGCGAGAGCGAATGCATCTGCCTCGCCGCCTTCGATGGCGAGATGGTGCTGAGCGGCATCGTCGGCAGGCTGATGCAGCCCTTCCTGCGTCTCTAGATATGGCTGTCGACCGGAAATGGCGCGCCGATGCCGGCCCGATGCTCCCGCCGAGCGCACCGCTTCCCGCGATGAGCGTCGCCTCAGGGGCTTCAGCGCATGCCGAGCAGAAGGCGGGTGGCGAGGAAGCCGACCGCTGCGGCGCTGGCGGTGGCAAAGGTGCCCCAGGTCATGTCGGCCAGCGTCACGGCGAGCGGCCAGCCGCGGATCGTCGCCTGGTTGGTGAGGTCATAGGTCGCATAGGCGAGGAAGCCGAGCGCGGCGCCGTGGCCGAGGGCGGTGACCCAGCGCCCGGTTCCCCACGCCGGCTGCACCGCGAAGAGCACGATGCCGGCCACATAGATGAAATAGAACGCCGCCGCCGGCCCGATGTTGAAGCCGTCGACCATCAACTCGCCCAGCAGCGGCCGGTAGAGCCGGTTGCCCATGGTGCCGAGCCAGACGGCGTCAAGCGCCAGGAAGGTAAGGCCCGTCGCCAGGTAGGAGACCAGATAGATTGCCATGATGCGCCCCGTCCTCGGCTGGTTCGGAAGCTTCTACGCGCCATCCGGGGGCTCAGATCAGGGAGGCAGTATCAGTGCCCTGTGGAGGTCCGCATACCGCTCGCCCGATCGACCCTCAACAGGCGGGTTTCCACAGCATCCTTGTGCCCGAACCCGGCGATCCCGCGGGGGCGGCGGCAGCCGCAGGAAACCGCCGGGCAGGCCCTTCGCATCGGCCCTGTCTCGCGTCGATCCTGAGTAGTTGGCTATCCATAAGGCTTTGCGCGCCTTCGGTGCTTATGTCGCTGTCGTTCGGGGGTGTTTGACGGGCGTAGGATTGTTACGGTATGCCAAGTGCGCGGAGAATGTGGAATTTATGAGAGAACCATCGTATTCCGCTTCGACGCATATTTAGCAGTTTTGCCGAGATTTGATTGCCGTAAACAGCCCCCACAGGAACTGGATTTATGAAAATTGCAGTAGTCGGATCGGGTTATGTTGGTTTGGTCTCCGGCGCATGTTTCGCCGATTTCGGGCATCAGGTTGTCTGCATCGATAAGGATCCCAAGCGGATCGAGGCGCTGAAGCAGAACATCATCCCGATCTACGAGCCGGGGCTCGATGATTTGGTCTCCAGCAATGTCAAGCAGAACCGGTTGTCCTTCACCACGTCGCTGCCCGAGGGCATCGAAGGCGCCGAGGCCATCTTCATCGCGGTGGGCACGCCCTCCCGGCGCGGCGACGGCCATGCCGACCTGCAATATGTCTATGCCGTCGCCCGCGAGATTGCGACGGCGGTGAAGGGCTTCGCCGTGGTGGTCGACAAGTCGACCGTGCCGGTCGGCACCGCCGACGAGGTCGCGCGCATCATCCGCGAGACCAATCCCGATGCCGACGTTGCGGTGGCCTCCAACCCGGAATTCCTGCGCGAAGGCGCGGCCATCACCGACTTCAAGAAGCCGGACCGCATCGTGGTCGGCATTAATGACGAGCGCGCCCGTTCGGTGATGACCGAGGTCTACCGCCCGCTTTACCTCAATTCCTCGCCGCTGCTGTTCACCGACACACGCACCGCCGAGCTGATCAAATATGCCGCCAACGCCTTCCTGGCGATGAAGATTACCTTCATCAACGAGATCGCCGATCTCTGCGAAAAGGTCGGTGCCGACGTGCAGCAGGTGTCGCGCGGCATCGGAATGGACGGCCGCATCGGCTCGAAGTTCCTGCATGCCGGCCCCGGCTATGGCGGCTCATGCTTCCCGAAGGACACGATCGCTCTCGTCAAGATCGCCCAGGACAATGACAGCCCGGTGCGGCTGATCGAGACCACGGTGGCGATCAACGACCAGCGCAAGCGCTCCATGGCGCGCAAGGTCGAGAAGGCCGTCGGCGGCAGCCTGCGTGGCAAGACCGTTGCGGTGCTCGGCCTCACCTTCAAGCCGAACACGGACGACATGCGCGAGGCGCCGGCCATCTCCATCGTGCAGGCGCTGCTGGATGCCGGCGCAACCGTGAATGCCTATGACCCGGTGGGTACCGAGCAGGCCAAGCTGGTCATGCCGTCCGGGATCAACTATTGCAGCGATCCCTACGAGGCGGCCGAGGACGCGTCCTGCATCGTCATCGTGACGGAGTGGGACCAGTTCCGGGCGCTCGACTTCACCCGGCTCAAGGACATCGTCGCCGCGCCGGTGCTCGTCGACCTGCGCAACGTCTATCCGCCGGACGAAATCGCGCGGCACGGCTTCCAGTATTCCTCAGTCGGACGGCCGGGCGCGGAAGCCCTTTGATAAATGCGCATTCTGATGACGGGGACCGCTGGATTCGTCGGGTTCCACCTGACCCAGCGGCTGATCGACGAAGGTCATACCGTCATCGGTTTCGATGCCATGACCCCCTATTACGATCGACGTCTGAAGGAGGCGCGCCACGCCATCCTTCAGAAGTCGAATCGATTCACGCCGATCATCGACCGGCTGGAGGACATGGACGCCCTCGACCGCGCCGCCGATCTCGCGGCGCCTGACATCATCGTGCATCTGGCCGCACAGGCGGGCGTGCGCTACTCGATCGAGGCGCCGCGAGCCTATGTCGAATCGAATGTCGTCGGTTCGTTCAACCTGCTCGAAGTCGCCCGGCGGGTGAAGCCGAAGCATCTGCTGCTCGCGTCGACGAGCTCCGTCTATGGCGACAATATCGACGTTCCGTTCCGCGAGATCGATTCCACCGACGCGCCGCTCAGCCTCTATGCCGCGACCAAGAAGGGCATGGAGGTGATGTCGCACTCCTATGCCCATCTGTGGAGCCTGCCCACCACCTGCTTCCGCTTCTTCACCGGCTACGGCCCGTGGGGCCGGCCGGACATGGCGCTGTTCAAATTCGTCCGGGCGATCGAACGCGACGAGCCGATCGAGATCTACGGCCATGGCGCGATGCGCCGCGATTTCACCTATATCGACGACCTGGTGGAATCGGTGATGCGGCTGATCGACCGTCCGCCGGTCGTCGGCGAGCCCGTCCTGTCGCCGGATACAACCGATACCCTGTCCGCCGTCGCGCCGTGGCGGGTGGTGAACATCGCCGGCGGCTCTCCGGTGGAACTGCTCGAATTCGTCGAGGAGATCGAGCGGGCCGTCGGCAAGCCGGCGCGCAAGGTGTTCCTGCCGATGCAGCCGGGCGACGTGACCGAGACCTTCGCCGACCATCGCCTGCTGCAGGCGGTGACGGGCTTTCGGCCGTCCACGCCGCTCGACGAAGGCATCGCCGCTTTCGTCCGCTGGTTCCGCACCTATTACAACGACGTGCCCGCCTGAGCCCGGCTCGGTCGCGGCCAGATTTCTCGTCCCCGGATCGTCGCCCAAGGCCTGCGGTGGCGGCCTGCGGCAGAGGCGTGCGCGACGGGTTCTTCTCCTGCCGCGACGATGGCGGGGGCTTGCTCCCTCAGCCCCTGGCAGCTTCGTGCAGCACCGTGCGCAGATAGGCGCCATAGGTGCTCTTGCCGAGCTTGGCCGCGTGACTTTCCAGCCGGCCGGCGTCGATATAGCCGCGGCGAAAGGCGATCTCCTCCGGTGAGGCGATCTTGAAGCCCTGCCGCTTCTCCAGTGTCCGCACGAACTCGCCGGCTTCCAGCAGGCTGTCCGGCGTGCCGGTATCGAGCCAGGCATAACCGCGCCCCATCATCGAGACGCGCAGGTCGCCGCGTTCCAGATATGCCCGGTTGACGTCGGTGATTTCCAGCTCGCCGCGCGCCGAAGGCTTGAGGCCGGCGGCGATCTCCACCACCGAGGCGTCGTAATAGTAAAGCCCGGTCACCGCCCAGTTCGATTTCGGCGCCGCCGGCTTCTCCTCGATGGAGACGGCATTGTGGCTCTTGTCGAACTCGACGACGCCATAGCGTTCCGGGTCGACGACATGATAGGCGAACACCGAGGCGCCGCGGTCGAAGGCGGTCGCCGAGGCCAGCAGCTCCGGCAAGGCGTGCCCGTAATAGATGTTGTCGCCGAGGATCAGCCAGGAGGGCTCCCCGGCGATGAAGTCGGCGCCGATGATGTAGGCCTGCGCGAGGCCGTCCGGCGAGGGCTGCACGGCATAGCTGATCTCGATGCCCCATTGCGTGCCGTCGCCGAGCAGGCGCTGGAACAGCGGCGTGTCGCTGGGGGTGGAGATGACCAGGATTTCACGGCAGCCGGCCAGCAGCAGCGTCGAAAGAGGATAGTAGATCATCGGCTTGTCATAGACCGGCAGCAGCTGCTTGCTGATGACCAGTGTCATCGGATGCAGCCTGGTGCCGGAGCCGCCGGCCAGGATGATGCCCTTCATGCTTTCCTCTTCCTCTCGCGGTGCCGTACCCGCGCGGCAGGGCCGCCGGTGCGGTCGATCCGCCTGTTGACGCGCCCTTTGCCCTCTGCCGCCGCGCGGTTCAGCCGACGCCGGGCGTTGCGACCAGAGCCGGTACGATCTGTGCCACCCGCTTGCGCCACTCGAGCGCGCGATAGCCGAAATTGCGCGCGAATGCGTCCGAATCGAGCTGCGAATTGGCCGGCCGGCGCGCCGGGGTCGGGTAGTCGGCGGTGCCGATCGCCACGACGGGCGGGTGCTTGCCGGTCAGCGGCGCCGCGGTGGCGATGATGGCCTCGGCGAAGCCGTGCCAGCTGGTCGCCCCGCTGCCGGCGAAATGATAGGTGCCCCACAGGGCTTTCGCATCGGCGTCGCCGCCGGCGGCATGCGCGGCGACGGACAGGATCGCCTCGGCGAGGTCTGGCGTCGCCGTCGGGTTGCCGATCTGGTCGGCGACCACGCGCAATTCCTCGCGCTCGGCGCCGAGCCGCAGCATGGTCTTGAGGAAATTCTGGCCGTGCCGGCCATAGACCCAGGCGGTACGCAGGATGATGTGGCGGGCGGCAGCCTGCCTCACCGCTTCTTCGCCCGCCAGCTTGGTCCGGCCATAGACGCCGAGCGGCGACACAGGGTCGCTCTCGACATAGGGGCCGGCCTTGGAGCCGTCGAACACATAGTCGGTGGAGATGTGCAGCAGCGGGATATCGAATTCCGCGGCCGCGGCGGCAAGCACCGCCGGCCCCTCGACATTGCCGCGCCGTGCCGCCTCCGGTTCGGATTCCGCCTTGTCGACCTTGGTATAGGCGGCGGCATTCACCAGCATCGCCGCCGGATGCTCGCCGAGCAGGCGTCGCACCGCTTCCGCATCGGCGATATCCAGCGCCGCGCGGTCGAAGCCGCGGGCGGGTATGCCGCGCGTCGCTGCCAGATCGAGCAACTCGCGGCCCACCTGGCCGCCGGCGCCGAAAACGAGAAGGGGATCGATCATGTCGCGTTTCCTGCTGCTGGCCGTGTCGGACGGGTCCGGTCGAATCGCCGACCGCCGCGGCTGCTACAGGATTCAAACTGTTTTCAGACAAGTGTCGAGACGTCGCGCGGGCGAGGTCTCGCCCGGCGCGGTGCGATGGCTCAGACCGGTTCGAGCGGCTGGCCGTCATAGGCGAACGGGCTGTCGAATGCCGCGAGCGTCGGCAGGATCCGGTCCTTGTCGGAGAGCACGGCTTCGACACCGGGCGGCAGCGGCCAGTCGATGCCGATGGCCGGGTCGTTCCAGGCGATACCGCCGTCGCATTGCGGGGCATAGATGTCGGACACCTTGTAGGCGACCTCGGTATCCGGCTCCAGCGTCAGGAAGCCATGCGCGAAACCCACCGGCACGAAGAGCTGCTCGCCGCCCTCGGCCGTCAGCCTTGTCGCGATGAAGTGGCCATAGGTGGGCGAGCCGCGGCGCACATCCACCGCATAATCCATCACCGAGCCGCGCAGGCAGCGCACCAGCTTTGCCTGCGCATGCGGCGGGCGCTGGAAATGCAGGCCGCGTATCGTGCCCGCCTGGCTCGAATAGGACTGGTTGTCCTGGACGAAGCGCACGGTGATCCCCGCAGCTGCCGCAGCTGCCTCCGAATAGGTTTCGGAAAACCAACCGCGTGCGTCCCCGAAACGGCGCGGCTTCAGCAAGGTGACGACATTGATTCTTTCCGGCGGCGGACGTCTGGCTGCCGATTCCGCTGACATGATTGTATCCGTCTTCTAGGCTCCCCGATCACAACCCTTAGCACTACTCGCATTGCGATGGGAGCATGGCGTTATCCGAGTTTGCGGCCTTTTCGCACCCCCGGCTCAGATGGTCTGGTTATACGTCCCGACTTCCGGATGGGTGCGCAGGATGCCGTCGACCACCCGAAACATGTCGCGCATGCGCGCCTCGGAGACCGGGCTCTCGACCACCACCACAAGCTCCGGCTTGTTCGACGATGCCCGCACCAGTCCCCACGATCCGTCCTCCACCGTGACGCGCACGCCGTTCACCGTCACGAGGTCGCGGATCTTCTGCCCGTCGATGGCCTCGCCCTGCGCGGCCATCGCCTCGAAATGCTTTACCACCGCGTCGACCACGCCGTATTTCGCCTCGTCGGCACAGTGCGGCGACATGGTCGGCGATGACCAGGTCTTGGGCAGGGCGTCCTTGAGATCGGCCATCGAGCGCCCGGGATTGCGGTCCAGCATGTCGAGAATGGCGATCGCCGAGACGAGGCCGTCGTCATAGCCGCGTCCGACCGGCTTGTTGAAGAAATAATGGCCGGACTTCTCGAAGCCGACCAGCGCCCCGCTCTCGTTCACCCGGCGCTTCATATAGGAATGGCCGGTCTTCCAGTAGTCGGCCTTCACACCGTTGGCGATCAGCACCGGGTCGGTCATGAACAGCCCGGTCGACTTCACGTCGACCACGAAGGTGGCGCCCGGATGCAGCGCGGAAAGGTCGCGCGCGAGCATCACCCCGACCTTGTCGGCGAAGATCTCCTCGCCGAGATTGTCGACCACGCCGCAGCGGTCGCCGTCGCCGTCGAAGCCGAGCCCGACATCCGCCCCGGATGCCAGCACCGCGTCGCGCATGGCGTGCAGCATGTCGAGGTCTTCCGGGTTCGGATTGTATTTCGGGAACGTGTAGTCGAGATCGCAGTCGAGCGGCACCACGTCGACGCCGAGCGCCTCCAGGATGCGCGGGGCGAAGGCGCCCGCCGTGCCATTGCCGCAGGCCACCACCGCCTTGATGCGGCTTTTCAGCTTCGGGCGGTCGGTGAGGTCCTTGATATAGACCTCCGGGAAGTTCTCGACATAGCGGTAGGCGCCGCCAGTGCGCGGCTTGCCCGCCCCGCTCAGCACGATCTCCTTCAGCCGGCTCATCTCGTCCGGCCCGAAGGTCAGCGGGCGGTTGACGCCCATCTTCACGCCGGTCCAGCCATTGTCGTTGTGCGAGGCGGTGACCATGGCGACGCAGGGCACATCCAGCGCGAACTGGGCGAAATAGGCCATGGGCGACAGCGCGAGCCCGATGTCGTGCACCGTCACCCCGGCGGCCATCAGCCCATTGGCGAGCGCCTGCTTGATCGAGGACGAATAGGCGCGGAAATCGTGCCCGGTGACGATCTCCGGCTTCACCCCGAGTTCTTGGATCAGCGTGCCGATGCCGAGCCCCAGCGCCTGCACGCCCATGAGGTTGAGCTCGCTGCCGAACAGCCAGCGGGCGTCATATTCGCGAAAGCCGGTCGGCTTCACCAGCGGCTGGGTCTCATAGGCATAGCTGTTGGCCGCGAGCGCGGGCTGGGGCAGCGGGAACATCGGGCGGGCGTCCTGTCATCCGGCGAAAACCTGCGCGATATGACGGATGTGGGCCGCAGGCGTCAACGACGGAGCGCGTGATGCCGTGCGGCTCCTGTGCGGTTCGAGCCCCGGCGAGGGTCGCGATGCCACCGCAAGTCGGCGGTTGACAAAGCGGCGGGTTGACGATGTAATTCACTGGTTAGTTACTTAAGGCGACAAAGAGCGCCATGGGATAACGATCAGGGAGATACGCCATGCCGTCTTCGCGACGTGAGGGTTTTGCGCGCGCGCTCGTCAATTCCAGATTGGTCAATTCCCCCTGGGTTCGGCCGCTGGCCCTGATGGTGATGATCGTCGTGGCCTGGGATCTGGCGGTGCGGCTGTTCCAGATTCCGGCCTATCTGATCCCGACGCCGTGGGACGTGATCCAGGCTTTCCGCACCGAAGGCGACAAGCTGCTCATCGAGGCGATCCCGACCACCGTCGCGACCGTGTCGGGCTTCCTGCTCTCGGCGCTGATCGGCATTCCGCTCGCGATGCTGATCGCCGGCTCGAAGACGGTGGAGTCCTATCTCTACCCGCTGCTGGTGTTCTCGCAGTCGATCCCCAAGGTCGCCATCGCCCCGCTCTTCGTGGTGTGGTTCGGCTTCGGCATGATGCCGAAAGTGATTTCCGCCTTTCTGCTCGGCGTGTTCCCGGTGATCGTCGCCGGCGTGCAGGGCTTCAAGTCGGTCGAGGGCGACATGCACGACCTCGCCCGCGCCATGAAGGCGACGCGGCTGCAGACCTTCACCATGATCGGCCTGCCGCATGCCCTGCCGGCCATCTTCGCCGGCCTGAAAGTGTCGGTGACGCTCGCGGTGGTCGGCGCGGTGGTCGGCGAGTTCGTCGGCTCCAATTCCGGCATCGGCTACGTGCTGCAGCGTTCCATCGGCAATTTCGAGCTGCCCACCATGTTCGCGGCGCTCACCGTCCTCGCGCTGATCGGCGCGGGCCTGTTCTGGATCGTCGATCTGACCGAACGCCTCATGGTGCCCTGGCACGCGAGCCAGAGGCACGAGGTGCTGGTGACGACCTGAGAAGAACCGGGGAGCAAGCCCTCGCAGAAGGGCTCCCCGCCTCGAAAACACATCCATGGGAGGAAGTGGAAATGGCGTTTCGAAACAGCCTCAAGGCCGCGCTCATTGCCGCCGCGGCGTTCATGCCCCTGGCCTTGCCCGTTGCCTCGGCGAAGGCGGCCGACAAGGTGACGCTGATGCTGAACTGGTACGTGTATGGCGAGCACGCGCCGTTCTTTTACGGCAAGGCGAAGGGCTTCTATGCCGCTGAAGGCATAGACCTCGACATCCAGGAGGGCCGCGGCTCGGCTGTCACCATCCAAGCCGCCGCCGCCGGCACGGTGGACTTCGCCTATGCCGACGTGCCGACCATGATTCGCGCCGCCGTGAAGGGCGCGCCGGTGACCGCGGTCGGGGTGGCGCTGCAGACGAGCCCGATGTCGGTGATGGGCTTCACGGACAAGAACATCCGCAAGCCTGACGACATCAAGGGCAAGACCGTCGCCACCACGCCCGGCGATTCCATGTCGCAGATCTGGCCGCTGTTCCTCAAGCGTGCAGGGCTCAAGGAGAGCGAGTTCCAGACCGTCTCCGGCGACGCCACCACCAAGCTCAATGCGGTGATCAACGGACAGGCCGACCTGCTGCTGGGCTATTCCATGGACCAGTCCATGAAGATCAAGGACGCCACCGGCAAGGACGTGCATCCGATCATGTTCGCCGATTACGGCATCCACCTCGTCTCCTCGGGCATCATCGTGAACAAGGAGCTGCTGGCGAAGAACCCGGATCTCGTGCGCCGCTTCATGGCGGCCACCACCAGGAGCTTCGAGGAGGCCGAGAAAAACCCCAAGGGTGCCGTCGAGGCGGTGCTGGCGGCGCTGCCGAAGGCCGGCCAGCCCGCGACCCTGCTCGAGGGCTTCCAGCTGACCATCCCGCTCTACCGCACCGCGGAGACCAGGAACCGGCGGCCCTTCCAGGTCACCGACGCCAACATGAAGGATTCGGTGGAACTGCTGGTCGAATATGGCGGGGTCGCCGCCTCCGCCAAGGACAATCCGAAGGCCTTCTATACCCGCGACTTCCTCCCGGCCGATCCGAGCAACTGAGGGGGAGGAGAGCATGTCGTCGTTGCCCCTGCGCATCGTCGCCCGGAAGGAAGCCCGAGAGGAGGCTCCCATCTCGCGCCAGCGCCTCATCGAAATCCGCGGCCTCACCAAGACCTACCGGACCCGCGACGGCGACGTGCCCTCCCTGCGGCCGATCGACCTCGATATCCACGACGGCGAGTTCGTCGCCGTCGTGGGCCCTTCCGGCTGCGGCAAGTCCACGCTGCTCAAGCTGGTGGCCGGGCTCATCCCGCCCTCGCAGGGTGAGATCCGCATCGAGGGCAAGGCGGTCTCCGAGCCGCCGGACGATGTCGGCATTGTGTTCCAGAGCCCGGTTCTGCTGGCCTGGCGCTCGGTGCTGCGCAACATCATGCTGCCGGTCGAGGTGCGCCGGCTCGACCGCGCCACCCATCTCGAACGGGCGAAGAAGCTCATCGCCACCGCCGGCCTCAACGGCTTCGAGAATAAGTATCCCTGGCAGCTCTCCGGCGGCATGCAGCAGCGCGCCTCCATCTGCCGGGCGCTGGTGCACGATCCCAAGATCGTCCTGATGGACGAGCCGTTCGGTGCGCTCGACGCCATGACCCGCGAGCGCATGAACCTCGAATTGCAGCGCATCCATTTCGAGACCCGCAAGACCATCCTGCTGATCACCCACTCCATCCCCGAGGCGGTGTTCCTCGCCGATCGGGTGGTGGTGATGACCGAGCGGCCGGGCTCGGTGGCGGCGATCTACGACGTCGACCTGCCGCGCCCGCGCCGGCTGGAGATGATGGGCGAGCCGGCCTTCGCCGCGCTGGCCCGGCAGGTGCGCAGCCATTTCTACGCCCAGGGACATCTGGATTGAACAGGGACGGCACGATGGCTCCGCGCTTCGCCATAGCCCGCGTCGACGCCTTCGAGCGGATGATGCCGTTTGCCCGCCCGTTCCGCTTCGGCGCCGCGCTGGTGGAGGCGGCGCCGCAGGCTTATCTCCGGGTCGAGATCGACCTGCCGGGGATAGGGCGCGTCGCCGGCGTCTCCGCCGAGATGATGATGCCGAAATGGTTCGACAAGGACCCGGCGAAGTCTCCGGCCGAGACGGTCGACGATCTGCGTGCCAGCCTCGTGGCCGCCGCCCGCGGATTCACGCAGGCCGGCGGGTCGGACACCGCCTTCGGCCACCACGCCGCAGCGCTGGCGCGCCAGACGCAATGGGCCGGGGAGCGGGGCATCGCCCGGCTGGCCGGCAATTTCGGGGTGGCGCTGATCGACAAGGCGGTGCTGGACGCGCTGCTCTCCGGCCTCGGCATCGGCCTCGCCGAGGGGCTGCGGACCAATGTGCCCGGCCTCGATGCCCGCCTGACGCCGGATCTCGAGGCCACGCAGATCGAGGGCTTTCTCGCCGCGCTCGTCCCGTCCCGCGACGTTGCGCTGCGCCACACCGTCGGGCTCGCCGATGCGATCGACGGGCCGGGCAGTCTCGCGGAGGAGGTCGCGGCGGCACCGCTCGCCTTCTTCAAGATCAAGATCGGCGGCGACGTCGTCGGCGACCTGAAGCGGCTGCGCGCCATCGCGGCGCTGCTGGCGGCGCGCGTGCCGGACTATGCCGCCAGCCTCGACGCCAATGAGCAATATGACCCGCCGCGCCTCGCTTTGCTCGCGGCGACGCTGCAGGAGGATCCGGCGCTGGCCGGGCTCCGTGCCCGGCTGCTGTACATCGAGCAGCCCTTCGATCGGCGCACCACCTTCGGGACGCTGCTCGATGCGGCAGCGATGGGTGTGCCGGTGATCATCGACGAGGCCGATGACAGCTACGACGCCTTCCCGCGCGCGGTGGCGCGCGGCTATCGCGGCGTGT
The DNA here is from genome assembly GCF_058809335.1 of Ancylobacter sp. GW821-FHT10E12. Classification (NCBI taxonomy): domain Bacteria; kingdom Pseudomonadati; phylum Pseudomonadota; class Alphaproteobacteria; order Hyphomicrobiales; family Xanthobacteraceae; genus Ancylobacter; species Ancylobacter sp. GW821-FHT10E12. The sequence goes on from NZ_JBXASN010000014.1 coordinate 81,160, forward strand.
CGTCCAAATCCTGCAAGGGTCTCTACAAGGCGGTGCTCAACGCCGCCCGCGTCGCCCGGCTGAACCGCATTCATGGCGGCGGCTATCTCATCACCGGCGAGGACCTCACCTGCCAGCCCGGCCTCGGCGTGCAGCAGGACACCGCGCTGGTCGCCGCGCTCGGCCTCGCCCATGTCGAGCGCAACGGCCATCACTATGTCGACGGCTTCGGGCCGGCGCCGGAGCGCGAGGCGCAAGCCTTCGCCGCCGCCTGGCCCGAACTCTACCGGACCTCCGCCGGCGGCATCCGCCTCGCCACAGGCAACGCCATCCTCCCCGTCGGCCGGCTTCTCGTCGGCCCGGGCTTCGCCAGCGGCGCCGAACCCGATTGGGCCACGCTGGCACCCCTCGCAACCGAACATGTCTCACAGGAGATCTTCGCATGAGCGCGCGACGCATCGGCCGAAAGCTGGGCATCGTCATGAACGGCATTACCGGCCGCATGGGCATGAACCAGCATCTGATCCGCTCGGTTGTGGCGATCCGCGCCCAGGGCGGGGTGACCCTCGCAGACGGCTCCAAGGTGCAGCTCGACCCGATCCTCGTCGGCCGCAATGCCGAGAAGATCGAGGAACTGGCCAGGGTCTACGGCATCGAGCGCTGGACCACCGACCTCGACGCCGCGCTGGCCGACCCGGCCAACGAGATCTTCTTCGACGCCGCCACGACGCAGATGCGCCCGGCGCTGCTGGAGAAGGCGATCCGCGCCGGCAAGCACGTCTATTGCGAGAAGCCGATCGCCACCAACCTCCCGGAGGCGGTACGCATCTGCAAGCTGGCCGAGGACGCCGGGGTGAAGAACGGCGCGGTGCAGGACAAGCTGTTCCTGCCCGGCCTGCAGAAGCTGCAATTCCTGCGCGACTCGGGCTTCTTCGGGCGCATCCTCTCGGTGCGCGGCGAGTTCGGCTACTGGGTGTTCGAGGGCGACTGGGGCCAGAGCGCGCAGCGCCCGTCGTGGAACTACCGCACGCAGGACGGCGGCGGCATGATCCTCGACATGGTGTGCCACTGGCGCTACGTGCTCGACAATTGCTTCGGCGAGGTGAAGGCGGTGTCCTGCCTCGGCACCACCCACATCCCAAGCCGCGTCGACGAGGCGGGCAAGGCCTATGAGGCCACCGCCGACGACGCCGCCTATGCCACGTTCGAGCTGGAAGGCGGCGCCATCGCCCATATCAACATGTCCTGGGCCACCCGCGTCTATCGCGACGACCTCGTCACCTTCCAGGTCGACGGCACCCATGGATCGGCGGTGGCGGGCCTCAGCGACTGCGTGATGCAGCCGCGCACCGCCACCCCGCGCCCGGTGTGGAACCCCGACCAGAAGCAGACCATGGACTTCTATGGCGACTGGCAGAAGGTGCCGGACAACCTCGTCTACGACAACGGCTTCAAGGTGCAGTGGGAGATGTTCGTGCGCCATGTCGTGGAGGACGCGCCCTACAAATACACGCTGCGCGAAGGCGCCAAGGGCGTGCAACTCGTCGAATGCGCGCTGAAGAGCTGGCGCGAGCGCCGCTGGATCGACGTCCCCAGCCTCGAGGAATCCGAGCACGCCGTGCTCCAGGCCGCCGAGTGATCGGCCGGTCGCTGCGGAGGAACGCGCCATGAATTCCATCGACAAGACGCTCACGGCCCTTTCCCTGCGCCTGCCGGCGTCGGATGGCAGGTTGGAGGAGTTCCGCCTCTCGGCGCCGCGCGACTTCCCGGACCGGCCGCGCGGCCCGATGAACCGCGTCGCCTTCTCGGCCGGCCATGTGGTTGCCGATCCGCTCGCCGACATCGACCCATGGCTGGCGGCGGCGGTGGACTGGGACCGCACCATCGCCTTCCGCGAGCATCTGTGGGACCTCGGCCTCGGCGTCGCCGAAGCCATGGACACCGCGCAGCGCGGCATGGGGCTCGACTGGCCGACCTCGCTGGAACTGATCCGCCGCTCGGTGGCGGCTTCCAGGGCGCGCTCGGAGCCCGGCCTCGTGTTCAGCGGCGCCGGCACCGACCACCTCGCGCCTCAGGACGCACGCGGCATCGACGACGTGATCCGCGCCTATGAGGAGCAGGTCGCCGCCGTCGAGGGTGTCGGCGGGCGCATCATCCTCATGGCCTCGCGGGCATTGGCCAGGGTTGCCAGGGATCCCGCCGACTATGCCCGCGTCTATGACCGCATCCTGTCGCAGGTGGCCGAGCCGGTGATCATCCACTGGCTGGGCGACATGTTCGACCCGGCGCTCGCCGGCTATTGGGGCGATGCCGACGCCGACCGCGCCATGGACACCGCGGTGGAGGTGATCAACGCCCATGCCGCCAAGGTCGACGGCGTGAAGATCTCGCTGCTCGACAAGGACAAGGAGATCGCCATGCGCCGGCGCCTCGCGCCCGGCGTGCGGATGTATACCGGCGACGATTTCAACTATGCCGAGCTGATCGCCGGCGACGACGAGGGCTACTCCCACGCCCTGCTCGGCATTTTCGACGCCATCGCGCCGGCCGCCTCAGCGGCGCTGGTCGCCTTGGCGGCGGGCGACCGCGCGACCTTCGACGATATATTGGAGCCGACCGTGCCGCTGTCGCGCCATATCTTCCGGGCGCCGACCCGCTTCTACAAGACCGGCGTGGTGTTCATGGCCTATCTCAACGGCCATCAGGATCATTTCACCATGGTGGGCGGGCAGGAGAGCACGCGCTCGACCCTGCATCTGGCCGAGCTGTTCCGTCTTGCCGACCGCGCCGGGCTGCTGGCCGATGCCGATCTTGCCCGCACGCGCATGCGCACGGTGATGGCCGCGCGCGGCGTCGAGAGCTGAGGCGGACCATGGGACATCACACGCCTCCCGCCGCCGCCGGCACCGCCCTGCGCGATTTCTCCGCCGATCATCGCCAGCTCTCGATCAACACCGCGACGGTGCGCAAGCAGGGCGACCTCGTCGCCATCGTCGATGCCTGCGCGCGGGCCGAGATCCGGGCGATCTCGCCCTGGCGCGACCAGGTGGCGGCCGTCGGGCTCGACCGGGCGGTCAGGGCGGTGCGCGAGACCGGCCTCGCGCTGTCCGGCTATTGCCGGGGCGGCATGTTCCCCGCCGATCCGGCGCGGCTTGCCGAGGTGCAGGACGACAACCGCCGCGCGGTGGACGAGGCGGCGGCGCTCGGCGCGGCCTGCCTGGTGCTGGTGGTCGGCGGCCTGCCGCAATTTTCGCGGCCCGGCTCGGCGCCGTCCAGGGATATCGGCGCCGCCCGTGCCATGGTCGAGGACGGCATCGGTGCGCTGCTCGACTATGCCGGCGCCGCCGGCATGCCTCTCGCCATCGAGCCGCTGCATCCGATGTATGCCGCCGAGCGCGCCTGCGTGAACACTACCGGGCAGGCGCTCGATATCTGCGACCGCCTCGATCCTGGCCGCACGGGCCGGCTCGGCGTGGCGCTGGACGTGTTTCACGTCTGGTGGGACCCGGAACTGTCCCGGCAGATCGAGCGGTGCGGCGTCGACCGGCTGCTCGCCTATCACGTCTGCGACTGGCTGGTGCCGATGGCGGACATGCTGAACGACCGCGGCATGATGGGCGACGGCGTCATCGATCTGCGCGGCATCCGCCGGCAGGTGGAAGCCGTGGGCTATCGCGGTTTCTGCGAGGTCGAGATCTTCTCCGACCACTGGTGGAGCCGGCCGATGGACGAGGTTTTGTCGACCTGTATCGCCCGTCACCGCTCCGTCGTATAGGAAAGCCGAGGGACCTTCCCGCGCGGGAGCGGGAGCGGCGAGGGCGTGGTGGAGATGGCAGTCGGGAGCAAGGGCGGTTCCGCTCCGGGTGGGGCGGCGAGCGCGGAAGCGCCGGTGCGCGAGGTGCGCGCGCGCGATCCCGAACGCACGCGGGCCAGCATCCTCGCCGCCGCCACGGTTGAGTTCGCCGCACGCGGCTTCGCTGGGGCCGGCATCGACGCCATCGCCTCGCGCTCCGGTGCCAACCGGCGGATGATCTACCATTATTTCGGCAGCAAGCGCGGCCTGTGGCTCGCCGTGCTGGAGGCCGCCTATGAGCGCGCCCGCACCTCCGAGCTTGCCCTGCATCTTGACGAATTGTCGCCGGAGCAGGCGATGCGGGCGCTGGTGACCTTCACCTTCGATTCCTTCATCGGCGACCGCACCTTCATCAATCTCCTGAACAGCGAAAACCTGCATCAGGCGCGGCACCTGAAGGAATCGGCGCGGGTGAAGGGCCTGCATTCGCCGCTGATCGGCATGCTCAAGGGCATTCTCGACCGCGGCGCCGCTGCCGGCGTGTTCCGCACCGGCGTCGATCCGGCGCAGCTCTGGATATCCATTGCCGGCCTGTCCTATTTCTACTTCTCGAACCAGTTCACCCTGTCGGTGATCCTCGACCGCAACCTGCAGAGCAAGGCCGAGCTGGACGAGCGGCGCGCCCATGTCGCCGACCTGATCGTGCATTCCCTGCTGGCCTGAGCGGCCGGGCGGGTCGGTTTGCGGCCAGGGGGCCGGCCGCCTCGCGGGCGGCCGGCGCGTCACTCTCACATGGCGGGCATGAGCACGGTGTCGATGACATGCACGACGCCATTGGCCTGCAGCACGTCGGCGGTCTGGATCATCGCCACATGGCCGGCCTGGTCGACCACCACCCACTTGCCCATCTTCTCCTCGACGGTCAGCGTCTCGCCGGCGACGGTCTTCAGCACCGCCTTGCCGCCGTGCTTCATCGCATTGGCCTTGAGGTCGGCGGCGGTGAGCTTGCCCGGCACCACGTGATAGGTGAGGATTTCGGTCAGCTGCTTCTTCATGTCCGGCTGGACGAGCTTGTCGACGGTGCCGGCCGGCAGCTTGTCGAACGCCGCATTGGTGGGGGCGAAGACGGTGAACGGGCCCTTGCCGTTGAGCGTGTCGACGAGGCCGGCGGCCTTCACCGCGGCGACCAGCGTCGTCAGGTTCTTCGCCTTCGAGGCATTCTCGGGAATCTTCTGGTCCGACATCATCGGCGCGCCGCCGACCGTCACCGAGGTGGCGGCGAGCGCCGGCATGGCGACCAGCAGGCCGGCGGTGGCGGCGGACATCATGAGCTTGGAAATCGACATGGTCATCGAACGTCTCCCTTGATCCCATGCTCTGGCGCATGGTCGAGGGAGATACGGAGCCCTGCCGGGAAAGATGCGGAAGCCGTCGAAAAATTTCCCCGACGACGGCGAAGGCGCAGTGCAGTGAGGTGTACGATCAGAGCGATTGGAGCTTGCCGACGGCGATGATCGGCCCGGTCGCCTGTCCGGTCGGCGAACCACCCGGCGGCTCGATCGAGACGGCGAGCGCGAGGCCCGGCTCGACGCCGGAGAGGACCGCGCGCGGCACCGCGATGCGGGTCGCCTGGCCGGGGTCGAACACGCCGAGCGAGACCGCCGCGCCGGAGGCCGGCACCAGCCACAGCTCGGGAACGCGGCCGGGCGTCTCCCAGGCCGCCAGCGGCACCAGCGTCGCCTGGCCGGTGCCCTTGTCGATCAGCGCGGTGAAGGTCGAGCGCCCGTCGGGCGTCGCCAGCGCGGCGACCTGCAGCGGCGCCGGCGCCGGCGGCCGGGCGACGAGGAGGGCCGCGGCGATGCTGGCGGCCGCCACCGCCATGGAACCGAAGCTCAGCCAGCGCCAGAAGGCGACGCCTTGCGCCGCCCTGGGCCGGCGGGATGTCGGCTCCGGCGCCGTCAGCCGCTCGATCCGCGACCACACGGCGGGCGGCGGCGCGACGGCGGGGATCTCCTCGGCCAGCGGCCCCAGCCGGCCCTCCCACTCGGCGATCAGCCGCGCGAAGCTTGCATCGCGCCCGGCCATCTCCTCCACGCGGCGACGCTCGCCCGCCTCCAGCACGCCGAGCGCATATTCGGCGGCGAGCTGCTCGCGGTCGTCATCGTGGGGGATGTCGGGGCGCGCGTCGCTCATGTCGCCAAGCACTCCTTGAGCGAGAGGAGGCCGCGGCGGATCCAGGACTTGACGGTGCCGAGCGGCTGGTCGAGGCGCCGGGCCAGCGCCTCATAGGTCTCGCCGCCGAAGAAGGCGTCGACGATGGCGTCGCGGCTGCGTCCTTCCAGGGCGTCGAGGCAGCGGCGCAGCCGGGCGTGGTCCTCGCTGTGCTCAAGCTGGGAGAGGGCGTCCATCGACGGATCGGCGATCGGCGCCTCCGCCTCGATCGGCCGCTCCTTGAGCCGGGGCGCGAGGCTGCGCAGCCGGTCGATCGCCTTGTTGCGCGCGATGGTCGCCAGCCAGGTGATCGGGCTCGCGCGGGCGGGATCGAACTGGTCCGCACGATGCCAGACGTTCAGATACACCTCCTGCAAGACATCCTCCGCTTCCTCTCGCGATGCCAAGATACGCAGGCACACGCCGAAAAGCTTCGCGGAGGTGAGCGCATAGACGTCGTGCAGCGCGGTGCGGTCCTTCGCGGCCACCGCCTTCAGTCGCAGCGACAGGTGCTCTCGCGATGCATCACTCACGCCCGCATCATGGCATGGGCGGCGCCTCGGCTGTCAATCGCCGCTTACCGCGCGAACTTGCGGGCGCCGGCGACGCACAGGATCACCGCCACCGTCGCCACCAGCATGGTCGGGGTCACCGTCTCGCGCAGCAGCGTCGCCGCCAGCGCCAGGCCGAAGAAGGGCTGGAGCAGCTGCAGCTGCCCGACGGCGGCGATGCCGCCGAGGGCGAGCCCGCGATACCAGAACATGAAGCCGATCAGCATGCTGAACAGCGAGACATAGCCGAGGCCGAGCCATGCGGGTGCCGCGATCCCGGCGAGGGAGGACGGCATCAGCAGCGCCGTCAGCGCCGCCATGACCGGCAGCGCCAGCACCAGCGCCCATGAGATGACCTGCCAGCCGCCGAGCTTGCGCGACAGCCGCGCCCCTTCCGCATAGCCGAGCCCGCAGGCGACGATGGCGGCAAGCATCAGCGCGTCGCCGGCGGGGGCGGCCGTCATCCCCTGCGCGAGTGCGAAGCCGACGACCAGCGCGCTGCCGAGGCCGGAGAACAGCCAGAAGGCCGGCCGCGGCCGCTCGCCGCCGCGCAGCACGCCGAAGATCGCGGTGGCGAGCGGCAGCAGGCCGATGAACACCATGGAATGCGCCGAGCTGACATGCTGCAGCGCCAGCGCGGTGAGCAGCGGGAAGCCGACCACCACCCCGAGCGCGACCACGGCGAGCGGCGCGAGGTCGGCCCGCTCCGGCCGCTTCTGCCGGAAGGCGAGCAGCAGGGCGAGCCCGAGCAGGCCGGCGACCGCCGCGCGGGCGACGGTGAGGAATACCGGATCGAACTGCATCACCGCCACGCGGGTGGCCGGCAGCGAGCCGCTGAAGATCAGCACCCCGATGAAGCCGCTGATCCATCCGCTCGCGATGCCGCCGCCCGCCATCCTGCCGCCCGCCGTCTTGTCCATGACCCGCTCCTTGCCGCCGATGCGGGTCTTATGGCGCCGGGTCTCTGGCGCCGCCAGGCACGGTGCCATACAGTTCCATCGAACTGTTATGGATACATATCCCATACGGATGGTTCACAGGATGGGAATGAGCGAACCGGCCGACCCCCGCCTTGCCGCCCCCCAACTTGCCGGCACCCGCCTTGGTGTCGTGATGGCGACGATCCGCCAGCGGATCGCCGGCCGCAGCCTGACATCCGGCGACAAGCTGCCCTCGATCCGGGCGCTGGCGGGCCAATTGCGCGTGTCGACCTCCACGGTGGTGGAAGCCTATGAGCGGCTGGTGGCGGAGGGCGTTATCCAGTCGCGGCCGGGCTCCGGCTTCTATGTCGCCGGTCCGATGGCGCCGCTGTCGATGGCGGAGATCGGGCCGAGGCTCGATCGCGCGGTCGATCCGTTCTGGGTGTCGCGCCAGTCGCTGGAGGCGGACGATGCGGTGCTCAAGCCGGGCTGCGGCTGGCTGCCGGCCGCATGGATGCCGCAGGCGGGGCTGCGCCGCTCGATGCGCGCCCTGGCCCGCGCCGATGACGGCGTGCTCGCGGATTACGGTACGCCGCTCGGATTGCCGGCGCTACGCCAGCTGCTCGCCCGCCGCATGGCCGAGCGCGGGATCGAGGCGCCGCCCGAGCAGATAGTGCTGACGGAATCCGGCACGCAGGCCATCGACCTCCTGTGCCGCCTGCTGATCGAGCCCGGCGACGCGGTGCTGGTCGACGACCCGTGCTATTTCAACTTCCACGCCTTGCTGCGCGCGCATCGGGCCCGTGCCGTCGGGGTTCCCTACACCCCGACCGGGCCGGATGTGGAACTGTTCGCGAAGGCGCTGGCCGAGCATCGCCCGCGCCTCTACATCACCAATTCGGCGATCCACAATCCGACCGGCGCCACCCTGTCGCCGGTCGTCGCCCACCGGCTGCTGAAGCTTGCCGACCAAGCCGGCCTGGTCATCGTCGAGGACGACATCTTCGCCGATTTCGAAATCGCCCCGGCGCCGCGGCTGGCGGCGTTCGACGGGCTGGAGCGGGTGGTGCATATCGGCAGCTTCTCCAAGTCGCTTTCGGCCTCCGCGCGCTGCGGCTTCATCGCCGCGCGGCCGCAATGGATCGAGGCGCTGGCCGATCTGAAGATCGCCACCTGCTTCGGAGGGGGACGGCTGGGGGCGGAGCTCGTCCACGGCGTGCTGCGCGACGGCAGCTACCGCAAGCATATGGAGGGCTTGCGCGCCCGGCTGGCGCGGGCAATGGGCGAGGTGGGCGCGCGGCTGCGCAATCTCGGCATCGTGCCCTGGCTGGAGCCGCAGGCCGGCCTGTTCCTCTGGTGCCGCCTGCCCGACGGTGTCGACGCCGCCGGCCTCGCCCGCGAGGCGCTGGCGCAGAACGTCGTCCTCGCTCCCGGCAACGTGTTCAGCCTGTCGCAGTCGGCACCGGGATTCATGCGCTTCAACGTCGCGCAATCGCTCGACGCCCGGCTGTTCGAGGTGCTGCGCGCGGGGATCCGGCAGGCGGGCCGGCCCAAGGTCGACGGCGCGTAGTCCCCCGCGCCCCTAGCCGTCCAGCCGCCGCGCCAGTGGTTGGGCGAGCGCTTCGAGCGCCGCCCGGGGCAGTCGCCCCGCCAGCAGGAAGCCGTGCCCGTCCCGCGTCCAGTAGGCGATGGACAGGCCGTGACGCTGCTCCAGCCGCAGCGCCTCGGCCCGCGCGTCCGGCATGTCGAGCACGCAGAGCAGCACCGGGCCGGCGACGGGATCGAGATAGGCGAGCTGCGCCAGCGGGCGACCCTCATAGTCGAACATCTGCGCCCGCTTGAGGTCCAGTCCCTCGATGCGGACCCGATCTCCCGAGAGGTCGAGCCCCAGCCGCTTGCCGACATTGGCAAGCTCGCGCGCCTGCCGCCGCGGATCGTCGGGAAGATCGGCGAAGGTCTCGGGGGTGTAGAGGGTGAGATAATGCGCCACCGCCTCCCGCCACTCCTCCTCGTCGGCGAGCGCGGCGATCCGGGGTGCGCCGGCATGCCGGCCCGCAAGCCACCCCGTCTGCCACCCGGCGCCGAGCCCGATGGCGAACAGCAGCGCGAAGGCGAGCGCCGCCGGTGCGAAACGCAGGGCGCCGGCCTGTCGCCGCGCCGCCAGCCAGCCGGCGAGGCGCGCCATCCCGCTCGCCGCGGTCGGCCGGCGCGGCGTGGTGGCGAGGGCGTGCGACAGGAAGTCGGCGAGCCCGGCCGGCGCCGCCGGCAGCGCCGCGAAGGCCTGCCGGGCCGCCAGATGCCCGGCCCGCATCAGGGCGAGGCGTTCGGCCGCTGCCGGGTCGTCGGCCAGCGCGCGCATGAGGCGTGCCTGCTCGTCCGGCGGCAGGGTTCCGTCGAGATGCGCCACGAGCGCGGCATCGAGCGGATGCGCCTCGGCCATGTCCTCGTGCGGCCCGTCATGGCGCCCGTTCATCTCGCGCCTTCCTTTCCCTCGCCGAGCTGTCGCCCGAGCGCGATCCGCGCCGCCGCCAGGCGGCTCATCACCGTCCCGACCGGCACCCCCAATATGTCCGCCGCCTCGCGATAGGCGAAGCCTTCCGCATAGACCAGAAACAGCGCGGCGCGCTGGCCCTCGGGCAGCGTCGCGGCGGCGCGCAGCACGTCGTTGGCCTGCAGGTGCGTGTCCATATGGGCGGCACCGTCATGCACCAGCGCATCCTCGGCGGGCAGGGTGCCTTGCCCCTGCCGTATCCGCCGCGCGCGTATCTCGTTGAGCCAGAGCCCGTGGAGGATGGCGAGCAGCCAGGCGTCGCAGCGCGTGCCCGGCGCGAACTGGTGTGCCCGCTCCAGCGCCCTGAGGCAGGTGGCCTGGACGAGGTCCTCGGCGACGTCGCGCCGGCCGGCGAGCACCAGGGCGTAGCGCCAGAGCCGCGCGAGATTGCCCGTCAGCCCGGCCCTGACCTCGTCCTCGCCGCTCGTGCCCATCGCCTTGCCATGCGCCGCGACCCGCGCGTGGTGCGGCGGCCTTCGAGGCGAGGAGACATCAGCCGCCGCGCCCGCGCAAGCGATGCGTGGTGGCCCACTGCCGCGGTTCATCGCCCGGCGCCGCGCGCGATCCAGCGGTCGAGCGACCAGCCGCCGCCGCCCAGGGCGACGAGGGCGAGGAAGCCGCCGGCGATGGCGACGTCCTTCTCGAGCTGGAGGAGCTCGTCCGCGTCGGCGATATTGCCGTGGAAGATCAGCGCGGCGAGCAGGCAGAACCCGGCAAGCGCGAAGGCCGCCGCCCGCGTCGCCAGCCCGGCGACGACCAGCAGGCCGCCGCCGAGCTCGGTGAGGATGACCAGCGGCAGCAGGCTGCCCGGCACGCCGTGCATCTCCATGTAGCCGGCGACGTCGGCATAGACGGCGATCTTCGACCAGCCTTCGTGGATGAACAGCGCCGCCAGCAGCAGCCGCGCGGCGCAGGCCAGCGGATCGACGAACGGGCCGACGAGCCTTGCCAACATGATGGCCTCCGTGTTCTTGCAGGTCCGTGTTCTTGCAGGTCCGTGTTCTTGCAGGTCCGTGTTCTTGCAGGTCGGTGTTCTCGCAGGCCCGTGCGCTCACAGGCCCGAGGGCGAGTGGATCGCCTTGGCGAGGTCTTCATATTCCTCGCAGCCGGTGCCGCAGATGCCCTTGATGACATCGAGCTGCTCACGGGCCAGATCGAGCTTGCCCTGGACGACGTAGGCCTCGCCGAGATATTCGCGGACCTGCGCGTATTGGGGATCGAGCGACACCGACTTCAGGTAGTAGCTGATGCCTTCCTCGGTGCGGCCGAGCTTGCGGGTGGCGTAGCCGCGATAGTTGAGCGCGCGCGCGGTGTTGGGGTCCTGCAGCATGTCCAGCGTGACCAGGGCCTCCTGGTAGCGGTGCGCCTTGGCGAGCGCAAAGGCATATTGCGCGACATTGTCGTCCGGCAGGGCGCCCTTCACCGCCGGCGCGCACTGGCGCTTCACGACATTCCACATCTGCCCTTTCCGGCAGGTGGTCATGTCGCCGCTCGAGCCGCCCCTGTTGCCGCTCGATCCGCCGGCGCTTCCACCGGCACCGCCACCGGCGCTTCCGCCGCCGCCGGCACTTCCACCGCCGCCGCCGCCGGCGCTTCCGCCGCCACCACCGCCACCACCGCCTCCACCGCCACCGCCGCCGGCGGCAAAGGCGGAGCCGATGCTTGCCAGGCCGAGGAGGACGGCAAGGGCGAGCGTTGCGGGACGTAGATGATTGTTGCGCGTCCGCGGCGTGGCGGATGCCAGATCATGAGGATCGCGGATCATCGGAATGTTCCTGTCTCGTCCGGGAGTGGACGAGGGGTGAACACCCCGGCCGGCGGGTTTATTCGCCACCGTGGCAAAAATCGTCGCGCCGCCGGCATGGCCCGGTCGCGTGCGCGTGCGCAGGGCGGTAGTGTCGTGCGGACAATATGTCCGAATGCATGGATTCGTGTCGGAGCACGACATGTCGAGAAGCGACCTGACCCTGCCGTGGTTGAGCGGCCTCGCGGACGGCGCCGGGCCGCGCTACCTCCAGATCGTGGTGATGATCGAGGAAGCGGTGCAGGCCGGGGGATTGCGGCCCGGCGACCGCCTGCCGCCGCAGCGACAGCTCGCCGGGCATCTCGGCGTCGACCTCACCACGGTGACCCGCGCCTATACCGAAGCGCGGCATCGCGGGCTCATCGACGCGGTGACCGGGCGCGGCTCCTTCATCGCCGCCCGGCCGGAGCCCTCGGCCTTCCTCCTCGACCTCAGCATGAACATCCCGCCGCCGCCCAAGGGCGTCAGGCTCGGCGAGCTGATGCAGGACGGGCTTTCGGAGCTGCTGCGCCGGTCGGATGTCGACCTGCTGATGAGCTATCATGTCGGGGCCGGCTCGCTCGCCGACCGCTCGGCGGGCTGCCGGTGGCTGGAGCCGCTGCTCGGCGCGGTCGATCCGCAGCGCCTCATCGTCGCGCCGGGCGCCCAGCCGGCGCTGGCGGCGCTGCTCGGGCTGCTGGCGCCGCCGGGCGACGCCGTGATCACCGACGCGCTCGCTTATCCGGGCCTGCGCGCGCTCGCCCGGCAGCAGGGGTTGCGCCTGCTCCCGGCTGCCGCGGACGAGGACGGCATGCGGCCGGACGCGCTGGAGGCGGCGCTGCAGGCGAGCGGCGCCCGGCTGCTGTGCCTCACCCCGACCATCCAGAACCCGACCGCCGTCACCCTGCCGGCCGCCCGGCGCGCGGCCATCGTGCGGATCGCCCGCGCCCGCAAGGTGACGATCATCGAGGACGATCCCTACGGGCGGCTCGCCGGCGATGCGCCCGCGCCGCTTGCGGCCCTCGCGCCCGAGCTCACCTATTACGTGGCGACGCTGTCGAAGACGCTGACGCCGGGCCTGCGCACTGCCTTCGTCGTCGCTCCCTCGATGCGGCAGAGCGAGGCGCTGGTGGCGGCGCTGCGGGCGCTGATCCTGATGCCGTCGCCGCTGATGACCGCGCTGGCGACGCACTGGATCCGGCTCGGCCTCGCGGGCGAGCTTCTGGACGGGGTGCGCCGCGAGGCGGCGGAACGCCAGAAGGCGGCGGCCGGGATCCTCCCCGACTATGCGCAGGCGCATCCGAACGGCCTGCATGTCTGGCAGCCGCTGCCCCCGCACTGGGATCGCCATCGGCTCATCGAGGCGGCGCGGCAGGAAGGGCTGGGGGTGGTCCCGTCGGACGCCTTCTCCGTCGAAGGGCGGGCGCCGGATGCGGTGCGGATATCGCTCGGCGGGGTGCCGGATCGCGCCCGGCTCATCGCCGCGCTGCGCACGCTGGCCGGCATCCTCAACGACCGGCGCCCGGCCGACCACGCCGTGGTCTGAGGGCGCGATCCGGATCCTTTTCGGTGAATCCCGGTTCACCGAAAAGGATCCGGAACATTGCTTCACGCGTTTTCTTCACGCGACCCGGTTTCCACTTCGCTTGAAAACGCTTCAGGCGCCGGCCTTTTCCACGTCCGGCCGCGACACCAGCCGGCCCTCTTCGGCCTTGTAGAAATACTGCGCCGCGACCAGCCAGCCCTTGAGCGGGCGCAGCGGCGGGATGCAGGTGAGGAACACCACCGGCAGGCTGGTCACGACATGCACCCACCATGGCGGCGCATAGGCGATCTCCAGCCACAGGCCGAAGATCACCGCCGGCACGCAGACGAACATCATGACGAAGAAGGCCGGGCCGTCGGCGGGATCGGCATAGGAATAATCGAGCCCGCAAACCTCGCAGCGCGGCTTCAGCGTGAGGAAGCCGTCGAACAGCCCGCCCTGCCCGCAACGCGGACAATGCCCGTGCACGCCGGTCCTGAACGGCGACAAAGGCGGCCATTGCACGCTGGACATGACGCTCTCCTCATTATCGGTCGCAATGCTTGCGAGCGATATATGAGAGTGTAGCCGTACAATGTCAATATTGTATGTATCAATCGAGCATCGGGCGGCTGCGTTCGGCGAAGGTCTCGGCGATCGCGAGGATCGCCGCGTGGACCGGGCCGGAGGTGATGGTGGGAATGACGGAGCCATCGACGATGTGCAGCCCGTCGAATCCTCGCAGCTTCAGATCGGCGTCGACGATTCCGGCCTCGTCGGCGCCCATGCGGCAGGTGCCGACCGGGTGGTGATGGGTGATGACCGCGCGGGCGAGGAAGGCATCGATCTCCGCCGCGTCGCGGATGTCGATCCCCGGATGGATCTCCTCCGCCCGCCAGTCGTCGAGGGTGGCGCCATGGCCGATCTCGCGCGCCAGTTCCAGCGCCCGGCGGGCGAGGCGCCGGTCGTGGTCGGTCGAGAGATAGGCCGGGTCGATGCGCGGCGGCGCGTCGAGGTCGGGGCCGGTCACGACGAGGCTGCCGCGGCTGGTCGGGTGGGTGACGCCGGACAGGATCGTATAGGCCGTGCCATAGGCCGGCGGGGTGAAGCACTCCGACATGGTGGGCGCGGCGACGCAGCCGAGCACCACATCCGGCGGGCCGTCCGGCCGCGTCGGGTCGTCGGCATCGAGATACATCAGCGATTCGGAGTGCTGCAGCCGCGAGGGCGGCACCGGCCGCTTCGCGCGATAGACGTTGCCGGCGGTCAGCAGGTGGTCGTGCAGGTTGCCGCCGACCTCGGCCCGGTCGGCGATGCAGGCGATGCCCGCCGCCTTGAGCGCCGCCTCGGGCCCGATGCCGGAGCGCATCAGCAGCAGCGGCGAGGCGACCGCGCCGGCGCACAGGCAGATCATGCCCGCCGAGAGCGTCTCGGCCATGCCGTCGATCTCGACCTGCACCCCCGTCACCCGGTTGCCGGCGAGGACGAGGCGATGCACGCGCACGCCGGTGAGCAGGTCGAGATTGGGCCGCCCGAGCACCGGCACCAGATAGGCGTCCGCCGCGCTGACCCGCCTGCCGTCGCGGATGGTGAGCGAGTTCGGCGCCACGCCGTTCAGCGGCCCGGAATTATGGTCGCCGATCGCCGGCACGCCGCGGGCGAGGCCGGCCGCCATATAGGCGCGCACCACCGGGCTGACCTCCTCGTCGGGCAGGTAGACCGTGAGCGGGCCGTCGCCGCCATGCATGGCGCTCGCGCCGCCGGAGAAGCTCTCGCTACGGCGGAAGCCCGGCAGCAGCCCCTCGAAGGACCAGCGCGCATCGCCGGTCGCCGCCGCCCAGGGCGCGAAATCGGCCGCATGGCCGCGCACATGCGCCATGGCGTGCAGGCAGCTCGACCCGCCGACGATGCGCCCGCGCGGCCAGGCATGCGCCCGCCCGGCGGTGCCCGGCTGCGGCACGGTGCGGTAGGCCCAGTCATAGGGGCGATCCTGCAGCGCCGGCCATTTCTGCGGAATGGCGATGTCGGGATCGCTCGGATGCTCGCCGGCCTCGACCAGCCCCACCTTGAGGGCCGGATTCTCCGACAGCCGGGCGGCGAGCACGCAGCCGGCCGACCCGGCGCCGATGATCAGGACATCGAAGGTTTTCATGGCCGGGATCTCCGCGAAGGCAAGGGCACACGGGAAGGCATGGGCACAAGGGAAGGCATGGGCACAAGGGAAGGCGTGTCCGCCGGGCGGGCGCCCGCGGAGGCCGGTGGTCGGGTCGGTGGGGAAAAGGCGCGCTTACGGCATGCCGCCGGGCGCGAGTCGTCCCATGATCTTCTGCTGCAGGCTGGCGAGGTGCTGCCACATGCCGCGCTCGGCCGCCTCCGGGTCGCGGGCGGCGATGGCCTCGGCGATCTGCCGATGCTCGCAATCGCGCAGCCGCACGCGCTCGGGCAGCAGCGTGGCGTCGCTGTCGGTGAAGCGCAGCCGGCCGTCATTGGCGACGCGATGCAGCAGCACGTAGAGTTCCGAGGCCAGCGCGTTGCGCGCGCCGGCCGCGATCGCCTTGTGGAACACCATGTCGGCATCGATGGGGTCGGCGTCCGGCGCCGTGGTGGCGGCGCGCAGGATGCGGTCGATCTCCACCGGGCTCGCCCGCAGCGCCGCCAGCCGCGCCAGCGACGGCTCCAGCATCAGCCGGAGCTCCATCACCTCCAGCGGGTTGGTGGAGTTGATCAGGCTGCGGCTGCTGTCGAGGCCGGTCGAGGCGCGGCGGCCGGCGCGGGCCGGCTCCAGCTCGCCGCGGGCACGCAGCACGCCGAGCGCCCGCCGCAGCGTGTGGCGCTTGACGCTCAGTTCCTCGGCGACGACGCGCTCCGGCGGCACGCTGCCGGTGCGGGCGATGATGCCGCGTATCGATTCCACCAGTTCCTCGATCCCGGCCGGCTCCTGCCCGCCGGCGCCGCGCGCGGCTTCCGGTGCCCTGCGCGCCTTGCGTCCGGTCTTGTCCGCTATCGCGTCCATCGGGGTCACTTCCGTTCTCGTGTGGGGCCGGCCCGACCCGCCGAAGCGGCGGGATCGCGCGTCGCCTGCATGGCCCGCCGATAAATGTACGGTCGGCATGCCCCAGTTACAATATTGGTTGCCATCTGGTCGAGATATGCCGGCCGCCGCGTCGCGGCCCTGCCGCTCGGCGCCGCCCCGATGCCGGGATGGCTGCCGGGGGCGAAATCGCCGGAAACCGCAGACAATCCAGAGGTGCCATGCGATGCCGGGAGATTCGCGATCGCTGTTGCTCCGGGCCGTGGGTGGTGCCAATCTGGAACCATTAAGGCGAATTCGGTCGCATTTTGGTTGCGCGTTCGGTCCGCCTTCCGGTCCCCGGTTCCGCCGCCCCGACAACGAACCCGAGCAAAGCCATGCGTTACGCGCCATCCGATCTGCCGGTCTTCACCCTGACCACCGGCCCCGTCGACGCCTATCCCGCCGTCCTGCGCGGCCTCGCCTCCACCGTGCTCTACGACTACGACCCGGCGTTCCAGGCGACCTATCAGCGGGTGATCGAGAAGCTGGCGACGGTGGTGAAGGCCGAAACGATGCCGGTCGTGCTGCAGGGCGAGCCGGTGCTCGGGCTGGAGGCCGCCGCCGCCTCGCTGATCGGCCGCGACGACGTGGTGCTCAACCTCGTCTCCGGCGTCTATGCCAAGGGCTTCGCCGGCTGGGCGGCGCGCTCGGGCGCCGAGATCGTCGAGCTCGCCGTGCCCTATGACCGGGTGATCGACCCCGAGGCCGTCGCCCGTGCGCTGGCCGCGCGGCCCGACGTCACCGTGGTCGCCGCCTGCCACCACGACACGCCGTCCGGCACCATCAACCCGGTCGCCGAGATCGGTCGCGCGGTCGCCCGCCACGGCGCGCTGTTCCTGGTCGATGCGGTGTCGTCCTTCG
Source organism: Ancylobacter sp. GW821-FHT10E12 (assembly GCF_058809335.1). Classification (NCBI taxonomy): domain Bacteria; kingdom Pseudomonadati; phylum Pseudomonadota; class Alphaproteobacteria; order Hyphomicrobiales; family Xanthobacteraceae; genus Ancylobacter; species Ancylobacter sp. GW821-FHT10E12. The sequence goes on from NZ_JBXASN010000014.1 coordinate 98,407, forward strand.
GCGGCATGCCGGTCGATGCCGCCTCGGCGCAGATCGACCTGCTGGTCACCGGGCCGAACAAGTGCCTCGGCTGCCCGCCCGGCCTGACCATTCTCGGCGTGTCCAACCGCGCCTGGGCGAAAATGAAGGGAAACCCAAACGCTCCCCGCGCGTCCATCCTCAGCATCCTCGACTGGGAGGAGGCCTGGCGCGCCGACCGGCCATTCCCCTTCACCCCGTCGGTCGCCGAGATCAACGGCCTGGAGGCCGCCATCGACCTCTATCTCGCCGAGGGGCCGGAAAGGGTCTGGGCGCGCCATGCGCTCACCGCCGCGGCCTGCCGCGCCGGGATCAAGGCGATGGGCCTGAGCATCTGGCCGGCCGAGGAGGACTTCGCCTCGCCCACCGCCACCGCGGTGCGCACGCCGGAGGGCATCGACGAGGCGCAGCTGCGCGCCGAGGTGCGGGCGCGCTACGGCGTCGTGCTGTCCTCCGGCCGCGGCGAGACGCTCGGCAAGCTCACCCGCATCGGCCATATGGGGCCGACCGCCCAGCCGCTCTACGCGGTGGTGGCGCTGGCCGCCTTCGGCGGGGCGCTGGGCGCGCTCGGCCACAAGGTCGATGTCGGCGCCGGGGTGGCGGCCGCCATGGCGGTGATCGACGCGGGATGAGGCCGTGCGGGGCGCGTTCATCGCGCGCCCCGCACATAATGCAGGCCCAAAGCCGGCGGCAGGCTGGCCTTGCGGCCGAACAGCACCAGCACCGCGAGCACCGCCGCGAAGGGGAGCATCTGGATCACGTCGGTCGGGATGCTGACGCCGGCGACCTGCAAGGCGGTGGTCGCCGACAGGCAGGCCCCGAACAGCAGCGCGCCGCACAGCACCCAGAGCGGCTTGCCGCGCGCCTGCATCGCCAGCACGATGCCGATGAAGCCGGCGCCATTGGTCATGAACGGCACGAAGATGCCGGCGCCGACCTCCGCCATGAAGGCGCCGCCGATGCCGGCGAGGAAGCCGGTGGTGAGCACCGCGAAGGTCCGCACCCGCACCACGTCGACGCCGGCCGCGTCCAGCGCCGCCGGCTTGTCGCCGGCCGCCTGCAAGGCGAGCCCGAGCTGGGTGGAGCGGAACACGTAGCTGGTCGCGATCACCGCCAGCACCGCGAGATAGACGATCGGCGGCCGGTCGAACAGGGCCGGCCCGATCACCGGGATCGACGACAGGCCGGGAATCGCCAGCGTCTCGACCGCCGGCAGGCGCGGATAGCTCTGCGAGAACTGGAAATGGTGCAGCAGCGCGGTGAGCCCCTCGGCGCCGAGCGTCAGCGCGATGCCGATGACGATCTGGCTGAGGCCCATGCGGATGCAGAACAGCGCCATCGGCCCGGCCACCGCCATACCACCGAGCCCGCCGCCGAGGAAGCCGAGCCAGATCGATCCGGTCTGGTAGGCGACGAGGAAGCCGATATAGGCGCCGAACAGCATCATGCCCTCGATGCCGATATTCAGCACGCCGGCCTTCTCGGAGATCTGCTCGCCGAGCCCGGCGAGCATCAGCGGAAGGCCGGCGGTGAGGGCGCCGAGCACCAGCGAGGTGAGGAAGGCTTCGGTGAACAACCCGGACATCGATGCCTCCGCTCACGTGCCGGCCGCGCGGCGGCGCTGGTCGAGATATTCGGTGATGCCGAGCATGACGAGCAGGATCGCCACCACGACGAGGGTGAAGAAATTCGGCACGCCGGTGCGCCGCGCCGCGCTCTCGCCGCCGATCGACAGCACCGAGAACAGGAACACGAAGGCGATGGAGGCGAAGCCGTTGAACCGCGCCAGGAACACCAGCGGCACCACGGTGAGGCTGTAGGCGGGGTTCCAGTCCGCCCGCACATTGCCCTGCACGCCGAGGATCTCCACCGCGCCGGCAAGGCCCGCCAGCGCCGCCGAAATCGCGAAGGTCGCCACGGTGAGCGCCGGCACCCTCAGGCCGGCATGGATGGCCGCGCGCGGGTTGGCGCCGACGATCCGCAGCTTCAGCCCGAAGGCGGTGCGCGTCATCACCAGATGCACCAGCACGATGGCGACCAGCCCGATGATCAGCCCGCTCGACACCGTGGTGTCGAACAGCCGCGGCAGCCGGTCGGCGACGGCGAGGGTGCGGGTCTGCGGCACCGTGGTGGCCGGATCGCGAAAGGCGAGCTTCACCAGCACATTGGCGAAGGACACGCCGAGAAAGGTCATCATCAGCGTGGTGATGATCTCGTTGACGCCCTGATAGGCCTTGAGCAGCGCCGGCAGCACCGACCATGCCGCCCCGACCAGCGCCCCCACCGCCAGCCCGACCAGCAGCACCAGCCAGGCCGGCAGGTGCGGCACCAGCAGCGGGCCGAGGGCCGCGACCACCACCGCGCTCAGCAGGAACTGGCCGTCGCCGCCGAGATTCCAGATGCCGGCCCGGAAGGCGACGATGAGCCCCGCCGCGATCAGCAGCAGCGGCCCCATGCGGGTCAGCGTCGCCTGCAGGCCATAGGGATTGACGAGCCCGCGGTCGATGACGAAGCCGTAATAGGCGAGGGGGTCGACGCCCAGCGCCAGCAGCAGCAGCCCGGACAGCACGATGGCGCCGAGCACCGGGCCGAGCGCCATCGCCACGAGGCGCGCCCGGTCGCGCCAGGCCTCGCCGCGGCGGGAACGGGCGGTGTCCGGGACATGGCTATCCGGGACATGGGTATCCGGGATATGGCTATCCGACATCTGGGTATCCGCTATCTGGGTATCCGTCATGCCGTCACGCCGCTCATCAGTTCGCCGACCCGGTTGCGGGCCTCGGCATCATTGTCCACCACGCCGACGATCCGGCCGCGCGACATCACCGCGATGCGGTCGGAGAGTTCCAGCACCTCCTCGAGATCGGTGGAGATCAGGATCACCGCCAGCCCGCGGTCGGCCGCCTCGCGGATGCGCTGGCGGGTGGCGCGGATGTTCTGCACATCGAGCCCATAGGTCGGCTTGGCGAAGATCACCGCGCGCGCCTGCCCGGACAGCTCGCGGGCCAGCAGCGCCTTCTGGATGTTGCCGCCGGACAATTTGCCGATGGCGGTCTCGATGCCGGGGGTGCGCACGTCGAACTCGCCCACCAGCCGCCTCGCATGGGCGGCGATGGCGTCGGGCTGCTCGATGCCGTGCCGCCAGAACGGCGCCTCGCCGACCTGCTTGAGCAGCAGGTTGAGCGAGATCGGGAAGCCGGCGACCGTGCCCTCGCCGAGCCGGTCGTCGGTGACGTAGCGCAGGCCGAGCCGGCGACGCTCGCCGACGTCCAGCCGCTCGATCGCCGCGCCGTCGAGGCGGATGCTGCCGGCGGCAAGGCGGCGCTGGCCGGCCACCGCCTCGGCGAACTGCTTCTGGCCGTTGCCGTCTATGCCGGCGAGGCCGACGATCTCGCCCGGCGCCACGGTGAGATCGATGCCGGCGACCGGCACCGCCGGATCGTCGACGGCAAGGCCTTCGATCGTCAGCAATGGCGGAGCGGAGGCGCGCGCGCGGCGCGGCGCCTGCACCGCCTGCGCGGCGGCGACGTCGGCGCCGAACATCAGCCGGATGATCTCGGCGGTGGCGGCGGCGGGGCCGAGTTGCGCGAGGCGGTCCGGCGCGATCTCGCCGACCTTGCGGCCGAGCCGCAGCACGGTGATGCGGTGGCCGAAGGCCAGCGCCTCGTTGAGCTTGTGGGTGATGAACACCACGGCGATGCCGAGCCCGACCAGCCGGCCCATCAGCGCGCCGAGATCCTCCGCGCCCTTGGGAGTCAGCATCGCGGTCGCCTCGTCGAGGATCAGCACGCGGCTGCCGCGCATCAGCGCGCGGACGATCTCCACCTGCTGCTGCTCGCCGAGCGACAGCGTGCCGACCTTGGCGTCGGGATCGATGGCGACGTCGATATCGGCGCAGACCGCCGCCATCTTGCGGGCGACGCCGGCGCGGTCCGGCCGCGACCACCAGGGGCCGCCCAGCGCCATGTTGTCGACGACGCTGAGCGAGGGCACCAGCATCGAATGCTGGAACACCGTGCCGATGCCGAGCTCCAGCGCCTGCGCCGGCGAGGAGATCCGCACCTCGCGGCCGTCGACGATGACGCCGCCCTCGTCCGGAATCTGCAGGCCCGACAGCATGCCGACCAGCGTCGACTTGCCGGCGCCGTTCTCGCCGAGCAGCACATGCACCTCGCCAGGCCACAGGTTGAAGGCGACCCGGTCATTCGCGACCACGCCGGGAAAGCGCTTGGTGACGTGGTCGAGCGAGACGATGGGCCGGGGGTCGGCGGACGAGGAGGCGGTGGCGTCGAGAAGAGGTGTCATGATTCGATTCCGGTTCCCCCTCACCCGACCCTCTCGCCGAGAGGGAGAGGGCGTCTACGCGGTGCGGATTTTGTTTTCACGCAGCGGCTTCGCCTGGTGCGGGGTTCGTATTCCGGCTCGCCCGGCATCGCATGGGTTCGATGCCGGCAGCCTGCCCCTCTCCCCGACGGGGGGAGAGGGAAGGGGTGAGGGGCCTTCCGCCGAGGATGGGCCGGCCTTTGCAGGCCCGGCCCGGCGTTTGCGTTTCCCCCGATCGTCCTCATACCGAGGCGCCCGGCCGTCGGCCGGCCCCCGAAGGAGGGATCAGGTGTTCACGACCGGCCCCGCATCGATGGTCCTCACTGCGGCAGCTGGGTGACCAGCTTGTGCACGGTGTCGGCGTCGTAATGCGCCGTCACCTTGATCTTGCCGGCGACGATGTCCTTCTTGAGCGCCTCGATCTGCGCCCACACGTCGTCGGGGATGTGCTTGCTCTTCAGGAGCGACACCGAGCCGTCGGCGAGGTTGATGTCGTAGTTGCGGCTGCCGTACTTGTCGGCCTTGATGTCGGCGATCATCGCCGAATAGACCGGGGTCAGGTTCCACACCACCGAGGAGAGCAGGTTGCCCTTGTCGATGGCGGTCTTGTCGCCGATCACGTCGATGAAATAGACCTTGCCGCCATTGGTCGCCTTGTTGGTCTCGACCGCCTGCAGCATGCCGAAGCTGGAGCCGTTGCCCTGGCCGAAGACGATGTCGGCGCCGGCGGCGATCAGCGCCTCGGTGACGCGCTTGCCGCCGGCGGCGTCGGAATAGGCCGCCGGGCCGATCACCGCGTAGCGCACGTTGATGCCGGGCTTCTCGGCCTTGGCGCCCTCGGCGAAGGCGGCGGACTGCGAGTTCCACGACGGCGGCTCGCCGGAGACCACGATGCCGACCGTGCCGGTCTTGCTCATCTTGGCGGCGAGGCGGCCGGCGAGATAGGCGCCCTCATGGCCGCTGGCGGTGTAGTCGGCCACCGCGCCCGCCTTTTTGGCATCGGGACGGTCGACGATGGCGACCGGCACCTTCATCTCCTCGCCGATTTCCGGCGCCGAGGTGTTGTAGCCGCTGGCATGGGCGATCAGCAGGCCGGCGCCGTCCTGCGCCATTTCGCGCAATGTCGGGCGCACGTCGCCATAGCCGAGATTGTCGGCGACCAGCACCTTGACGCCGGCAGCGGCGCCGGCGGCCTTGGCGGCGTCGACGCCCTGCTGGTTCCAGCCATAATCGGTGCCGGCCTCGGGGGTGAGGATGGCGATGGACTTCAGCTCGGCGGCCTGGGCCATCGACGTCATGGTCGGCGACGTCATGGCCAGCAGTGCAAGAGCCGCGCTGTTGAGAAGAATTTTCCTCATGGAAGGTCCTCTTTATGATCCCTGTGGATTTTATTATTCCACGACCGGCAGATTTATACTATCAGATCGAGTTTTCAGGCTGGAGACTCGTAGAAATGCGGAAGCGTATTCTTAATTTTTGTTTTGTTGTTGCTGTGACGGCCGCGTTCCCGGTCTTCGCCGAGGAAGTCCACGTCGTCGAGCGCGGCATCGAGGGGCTGGCTGCCGTCCCGTTGCGTGTCCAGAACGAGACCGGCCGGCCGGTCGCCTGCGCCGCCGCCATCGCGCACTGGTATTCCGCGCAGATCGGCACCGCCGCGCCGGGCGGGCGCCTTGAGGCGACGCTCTGGTCGAAGCCGGCGACCGGCGAGGTCTTCCTGCTCAACGCCACCGAGGACCACATGCCGATCCAGACCCTGTGGTGCGGCTATGCCGGTGCCGATGTCTCCACCCGCAGCGACATTCGCCTGGCGCGCCGCGCCGGGGCGAGCGAGCCGGCCATCGATCTGATATGCAGGAAGGGCGCCGGAGCGCAGGGGCTGGACTGCCGCCGGCGCGGTGCCGAATGATCGGTCGGGCTGTTGTCCGGCGCTTCGCATGCCGACCTCTCCCGCGATGGCGCTCACCGCGCTGAACTGTCCGTCGTCCTCAACCAAAAAGCCAGAACCAAATATTTTGGTCAAGGGATTGGGTGGTGGATATGGTCCGCCCAAATTGGTTGGAGACCTGCCGGCGATTTGTTGTGATCAATTTTTGAGCGACATATCGGTTCTTGTCGAGAGCAAAAATCAACATTCATCGTTCATGCTGGATGCGATTTCCGTAAGAATGTTTCGTTATGCGTCATTTTGATCTAATTTTAAGCAGACGGGTGATGGAGGAAAGGGGCTTGACCATTTTCCCGGTTTAATGGTTGGATCGTGTTCACCCGAGCCCGACACGAAGCGTGCGCCAGAGGTTCATTCGCGGCGCGCCGCCTCGCCGATGTGCCCGACCACGATCGATCGACAATGCGTCCGGGAGACGGGTCCTTCAGAGGAGAGCGGACGATGAACGCGCAGACGGCGAAACGGGAACTGCAAAGCGAGTTGTCCCCGGGCCACAAGCTCAAGACCGGTGAGGAATTCAAGAAGTCGCTCGACGACGGTCGTGCCTTGTGGGTCGGCGGCAAGCGCATCGCCCGCGTGTTCGACGATCCGGCGCTGTCGGCCGGCGTCGACCTCATCGCCTCGATGTTCGACGACCAGTTCAAGCCGGAATTCTCTGAAGCCACCACCTATGTCGACGAGAGCGGCGCGGTGGCGAGCCGGGCCTGGCAGGTGCCGCGCACGCAGCAGGACCTCGCCGATCGTCGCAGGATGATCGAATATACCAGCCTGAAGACCGCCGGCACCTTCGGCCGCCCGCCGGACCTCGCGCCCGCCATCGCCGTCGGCCTGCTCGCCTATCTCCCGACCTTCAAGGCGAAGAAGTCGCTGATCGACGGCTGCTCGCCCGATTTCGGCGAGAATATCGAGCGCTACGTCGCTTTCGGCCGCGACAACAACCTCACCGCCTCCGAGAGCCTCACCGGCCCGCAGAACGACCGCTCCAGCCCCAAGGGCGCGGAAGCCTCGCTACTCAAGGTGAAGAGCGTGGAGGCCGGCGGCATCCGCGTCTCCGGCGCCAAGACGGTCGGCTCGATCTCGGCGCAGGCCAACGAGATCTTCTTCACCAATCTCGGCGGCATCCGCGAGACGCCGGCCGAAGCCTGCATCTGGGCCTCGGTGCCGATCAATGCCGAGGGCATCAAGCTGATCTCGCGCGAGATGGTCTCGCATCCCGGCGCCGATCCCTTCGACCATCCGGTGGCCCGCCTCGGCGAGGAAGCCGACCAGCTGATCATCTTCGACGACGTCTTCGTGCCGAAGGACCGCATCTTCAACCTCGGCGACCCGACCGCCATGTCCTATTACGGGCCGGTCTGCGTGTTCGCCCACTGGCACGTGCTGACCCGTCTCGCCGTGAAGGCCGAGCTGTTCGTCGGCGCCGGCCAGCTGGTGCTCGACGTGCTCGGCACCGCGCATATCCCGGCGGTGCAGGGCATGCTGGGCGAGATCATCCAGTACGCCCAGACGCTGCGCGCCTTCATCACCGCCGCCGAGGCGCTGGCCAGGCCCACCGAGGGCGAGGTGATGGCGCCGGATGCCGGCATGCTGACCGCCGGCCGGCTCTATTCCATCGAGCATTATCCCCGCATCATCCATATCCTGCAGGAGCTGTGCGGCCAGGGGCTGGTGATGCGCTTCGGCAAGGCTGCCTTCGACAACCCGGAGATCGGCCATCACCTGGAAGAGCTGCTGCCCGGCAAGGGCGTCAGCGCCGGGGTCAAGGAACAGCTGATGAACTTCATCTGGGACATGACCTCCTCCTCGCTCGCCGGCCGCGTCGCGCTGTTCGAGAACGTCAATGCCAGCCCGGCCCCGCGCCTGCGCGAGCGCCTCTACAACGAGGTGAAGCGCGACGTCTTCATGGGGCAGGTCAAGAAGCTGGCCGGCATGCCGTGATCGGCCGGCCCTGAGGCGCCGGCCCTGATATACGCCAGCCCCGGGGCTCATCGCCCGCGCCGCGCGATGCGGCATACCGGACCGCCTTCCGCCGGCGGTCCGGCTTCCTCCCCCAGTGACGGACGACCGGAGGCACGACATGGCCCAGCAGGCGACCCGGACGTCGAACCATCCGGCGCGGGATCCGGTCGGCGCCGCCGACGTCGTGGATGCCTTCTACGACGCCTATAACCGCGCCGATGCCGCGACCGCCGCCGCGCTCTATGCCGAGGACGGCTGGCACGAGGAGGCGCATGACGGCGCCCGCCGCGAGGGCCGCGAGGCCTTGCGGGCCGGGCTGGAGCGCTTCTTCGGCTTCATCACTGAGGCGCACTGGCAGCTGCGCGAGCGCATCGATTCCGGTGCGTGCGTCGCCGTCGTCTACACGCTGACCGGCCGCCTCGGCGTCGACATCAAGGGCGCGCCGACCCGCGGCCGGGCGATCGAGCTGCGCGGCGTGCACGTATTCGATCTGGCGGGTGGAGTCCTCGTCGGAACGCGCGATTATTGGGACCCCGCCGCCTTCCAGCGGCAGATCGCCGAGGTGCCGGCATGACCACCGATTCCGACCACCCCTGCCATGCCGGCTTCGCCGGTTACGAGGATCATGACGCCACCGGACTTGCGAGCCTGGTGCGCACCGGCGAGGTGACGGCGGACGAACTGCTCGACGCGGCGCTGTCGCGGATCGAGGCGCATGAGCCGCGCCTGCACGCGCTGGTGCATCGCTTCGAGGAGAAGGGCCGCCGCGCCATCGCCGACGGCCTGCCGGACGGCCCGTTCACCGGCGTGCCGTTCCTGCTCAAGAACACCGGCTTCGAGCTGGAGGGCACCATCCTGTCGACCGGCTCGCGTCTGTTCAAGGATGCGGTCTCGACCCGCGACGGCACGCTGGCCGCCCGCTACAAGGCCGCCGGCCTCGTCATCATCGCCAAGACCAACACCCCGGAATTCGCGCTCAGCTTCACCACCGAGCCGGACGCCTTCGGCCCGACGCGCAACCCGTGGAATCCCGAGCTGAGCCCCGGCGGCTCCTCGGGCGGCTCCACCGCCGCCATTGCCGCCGGCTACGTGCCGATGGCCAATACCTCGGACGGCGCCGGCTCCACCCGGCTGCCGGCCTCGCATTGCGGCCTGTTCGGCTTCAAGCCGAGCCGCATGCTCAACCCGCTCGGCCCGGTGGTGGTGGAAGCGATCGCCGGCATGTCGACCCCCCATGCCGCCAGCCGGAGCGTGCGCGACAACGCCGCGCTGCTCGACGCCACCGCCGGGCCGGATGTCGGCGACCCGTATTTCTCGCCGGTCGGGCCGGAGAGCTACCTGTCGCAGGTGACGCGCGAGCCGGGCCGGCTGCGCATCGGCTTCACCCCGCATTCGCCGCTTGGCACCCCGGTCGATCCCGAATGCCGGCGCGTGGCAGAAGAGGCGGCGGCCCTGTGCGAGGCGCTGGGCCACCATGTCGAGATCTGCGAGCCGGGCTATGACGCCCATGCGCTGAAGGCGGCGTGGCGGATCATCGTCGGCGTCAACATCACCCCGGCGGTGGAGGCGCGCGGCAAGGCGCTCGGCCTTGCCGATCCGCTGGAATTCATCGAGCCGGTCAACGCCGAATGGGTGCGCGAGGCGCGGACCTTGCCGGCCACCGCCTATCTCGGCGCGGTGAACGTGCTGCACCAGACCGCCCGCTCGCTCGGCCGCTTCTTCGCGAAATACGACGTGCTGCTGTCGCCGACCGCGGCGGAGCTGCCGCCGCCGCTCGGCAGGCTGGCGGGCGCCGGCAAGAGCCTCGACGCCTTCTACGACGCGTTCTGGACCCATGCGCCCTTCACCTGCGCCTTCAACGCCTCGGGATGCCCGGCGATGAGCGTGCCGCTCGGCCGCTCGGCGGGCGGGTTGCCGGTCGGCGTGCATTTTGGCGCCGGCCTCGGCCGCGACGGCCTGCTGTTCAGCCTGGCCGGGCAGCTGGAGCGGGCGCGCCCGTGGTTCGGCACGCGGCCGGCATCGATCGGCTTGGGAGCATGATGATGAACGACGTGCCGACCTCGCTCGCCGATCTGTCGGCCCGCGACACCGCCCGGCGGGTGGCCGAGGGCGATCTGACCGCCGAAACCGTCTGCGCCGCCTTCGCCGAGCGCATCGCCGCCGCCGAGCCGCAGGTGCAGGCCTTCGCGCATTTCGACCGCGAGCAGGCGCTCGCCGCCGCCTTCGCCGCCCCGGCGGGGCCGCTCGCCGGCGTGACCTTCGGCGTCAAGGACGTGATCGACACCGCCGACATGCCGACCGGCTACGGATCCGTGGTCTATGACGGCTGCCGGCCGGCCTGGGACGCGCCCATCGTCGCGCTCACCCGCCGGTTCGGCGGCGTGGTGATGGGCAAGACCGTCTCCACCGAATTCGCCATGTCGAGCCCCGGCAAGACGCGCAACCCGTTCAACCCGGCCCATACGCCCGGCGGCTCGTCGAGCGGCTCCTGCGCCGCGGTGGCGGCGGGCATGGTGCATGTCGCCTTCGGCACCCAGACCGCCGGCTCCATCGTGCGTCCGGCCTCCTATTGCGGCGTCGTCGGCTACAAGCCGAGCTTCGGCACCCTCAACCGCGCCGGCGTCAAGCCGCTGTCCGACAGCCTCGACCATCTCGGCGTCATCACCCGCGACGTGCGCGACGCCGCCTTCGTCACCGCCGCGCTCGCGGAAAAGTCGGCGCTGGCGGAGGGCAAGGCTGGCTCCGCGCCGAGGATCGGCCTGTTCCGCACCTCGCGCTGGGAATCCGCCGAGCCGGCGACCCGCGCGGCCCTGGAGCGCACCGCCGCCGCCGTCGAGGCGGCCGGCGGCACGGTGCGCGCGCTCGCGGTGCCGGAAAGCTTCGAGCGCCTGTTCGCGCTGTTCGACGCGGTGATGGGCTGGGAGACGCCGCGCACGCTCGCCTATGAGCGCCATGTGCTGGGCGGGCGCATCTCGCCGATCACCCTCGGCTTCATCGAGACGCTGGCCAAGGCGACCCGCGACCAGTACGACGCCGCCCTCGCCGTGCTGAAGCATCGCGACGCAATCGTCGAGGAGCTGCTCGACGGCTGCGACGTGCTGATCACCCCGGCGGCGCCGGGCGAGGCGCCCGTCGGGATGCCGACCGGCGACCCGGTGTTCAACAAGGCGTGGACGCTGCTGCATGTGCCGGCGCTCTCGGTGCCGGCCGGCCTCGGCCCGCAGGGCCTGCCGGTCGGCGTGCAGGTGGTCGGCCGCATCGGCGCCGATGCCGACACGCTCGCCGTCGCCGCCTTCATCGAAGACGCGATCAGGGCTCGGCCATGATGAGCGTTTCCGTCGCGCAGGCCGTGGACGCCGTCGACCCGGTGCTGGTCGACTCCTTCAAGCGCGCCATGGGCCTGCTCGCCGGCGCGGTTTCCGTGATCACCGCCGGCCATGGCGAAGGCGCGCGCGGCCTCACCGCCACCGCGGTGTGCAGCGTCTCGATCGCCCCGCCGACCCTGCTGGTCTGCGTCAACCGCCATGGCGACGCCCACCACGCCATCGCGCGGTCCGGCGCCTTCTGCGTCAACGTGCTGGCGGAGCACAACCGGCCGGTGGCCGACCGCTTCGCCGGCCGGCTCGGCCATGTCGGCCCCGACAAGTTCCGCGATGCCGACTGGCTTTCGCTCGTCACCGGCGCCCCGGCGCTGGAGGGCGCGCTGGTCAGCGTCGACTGCACGGTGGCGGAAAGTGTCGAGGCCTATACCCATACGGTTTTCTTCGGGACCGTGCGGGCGGTGCGGCTCGGGGCGGCCGAGCCGCCGCTCATCCATTTCGACCGCGCCTACCGCTCGCTGGCCCGAGCCGGCGGCGGCGACCTTTGAACACCGCAGGATTCTAAACACCGCAGGATTCCCAGAAGGGAAGGCAACCATGGCTATCAGTGATCTGGCGCTCATCGACGCCTGGAAGGACGTGCTGACGCTCTCCAGGCTCACGTCGGGCGAGCAGGTGTCGCTTCTCGTCAGCGACGACAGCAACCCGCAGCTGGTCTCCACCGCGCGCACCGCGGTCGGCCAGCTCGGCGGCGTGCTCACCATCCTGCACCTGCCGCCGCTCAACGGCGACGTGGCGCTCTCGCGCGACAAGTCCGGCTATGTCGGCCACACGGCGCTGAAGGGCAACCGCGCGGCGCTGGAGGCGATGAAGCACAGCGACCTCGTCATCGACACCATGATGCTGCTGTTCTCGCCCGAGCAGGAGGAGATCCTGAAGGCCGGCGCCCGCATGCTGCTCGCCTGCGAGCCGCCGGAAGTGATGCTGCGCATGAAGCCGACGCTCGACGACGCGCGCCGGGCCACCAATGCCGCCGCCCGCCTCGCCAGGGCGAAGACTCTGACCGTCACCTCGAAGGCCGGCACCGATTTCCGCTGCGCCATCGGGCAATATCCGGTGCTGAAGCAGCAGGGTTTCGTCGACAAGCCCGGCGGCTGGGACCACTGGCCGAGCTGCTTCGTCGCAACCTGGCCGGACGAGGGCACCTGCGAGGGCGTGATCGTCATCGACACCGGCGACATCCTGCTGCCGTTCAAGCGCTATGCCCGCGAGCCGATCCGCATCGACATCGAGGGCGGCTGGATCCGCCGGATCGAGGGCGGCTTCGAGGCGGAATACCTGCGCAGCTACATGGAGAGCTTCAACGACCCGGACGCCTATGCCATGGCGCATGTCGGCTGGGGCCTGCACAAGCGCGCCCACTGGACGACGCTCGGCCTCTACGACCGCGAGGCGGGGCTTTCGATGGACGCCCGCTCGTTCTGGGGCAATTTCCTGTGGTCGAGCGGCCCGAACACCGAAGCCGGAGGCACCCGCAACACGCCCTGCCACATGGACATCCCGCTGCGCGGTTGTTCCCTGTCGCTGGACGGCGAGCCGATGACCATCGACGGCAAGGTGATCCCGGAAAACCAGAACTGAGGGGTGCGGCCGGGCAGGGCGGCAAGCCCGGGCCCGGCCGGACGCCGGCGGCTCAATCGGTCGCCGGCGTGGCCTTCGCCCTGGCGTCCTCCTCGGCGAACACCTCGCGGGCGATGCGGAAGCTGTCGAGCGAGGCCGGCACGCCGCAATAGATCGCCACCTGGAGAAACACCTCCCGGATTTCCTCGCGCGTCAGCCCGTTATTGAGGGCGCCGCGCACATGGAGCTTGAGTTCGTGGGGACGGTTCAGCGCCGCGATCATGCCGAGATTGAGCAGCGAGCGGTCGCGCCGTTCGAGGCCGGGGCGGCCCCACACCTCGCCCCAGCAATATTTGGTGACCAGCTCCTGCAACGGGCGGGTGAAGTCGTCGGCCTCGGCGAGCGACTTGTCGACATAGGCGCTGCCCACGACGGCGCGGCGGATCTGAAGTCCCTTTTCGTAGAGGTCGTCGGTCATTGAGCAGTCTCCGGGTCGTTGAGCGGGGAAAGGGAATCGGGCGGCTCGCCGAGCGCCGCGCGGGCCGCCTGCGCGACATGGCGTTCGGCGAGCTCGGCCGCGCGGGCGCCGTCGCGCGCGGCCAGCGCCGCCACGAGTTCGTCGATCTCGGCCGCCGAGGCCAGCTTGCGGCCGGGATCGGCGAGCGAGCGGGCGCGCAGCAGGCTGATGCGGGCATTCAGGCGGTCGAGGAGCTCAAGCGCCACCGGATTGGCGGCGCCGGCGCACAGCGCGCGGTAGAAGCCGAGCTTGGCGTCCAGCATGTCGGCGAGCGTGCCGGTGGCATAGGCGCGGCCGAGCGCGCCATGCGCCGCGCCGAGCGCCGCGCGCTCCCGCTCGCCGGCGCGGTCGCAGAACTGCCGGGCGACCAGCCCCTCCAGCGCCGCCCGCACCGCATAGATGTTGCCGGCCTCGTGCCGATCCAGCACCGCGACCGAGAGGCCGCGCGGACCGGCGGCGAGCAGCCCGTCCGCCTCCAGCTCGCGCAGCGCCTCGCGCAGCACGGTGCGGCTGACCGCCAGCTCGGCGGTGAGGTCCTTCTCGATCAGCCGCTGGCCGGCGGCGAGCACCCCGGTCTCGATCAGTCGGCGCAGCGTCGCCACCAGCTTGCGGCGCAGCGGCGCGCTCTCCTGGCCGATGGGGCCGATGCCGAGAAGCCCGCTCATCGCCCGCGGCCCGCCTCAGCGCGCCAGCAGGAACGGATCGACCGCGGCGTGGAAGGCGTCCGGCCGGTCGAGATTGGCGAGGTGGCGGGCGCCCTCGATCTCCGCATAGCCGGCGCCGGGCACCAGGGCGGCGATCTCCTGCGACAGCTTCGGCGGCGTGCGGTTGTCGCGGCTGCCGACGACGACGCGGGTGGGCACGCGCACCGCCCTGAACAGGTCGACGACGTCGCTGGTGAACACCGAGCGCGCCGCCTCGACATAGGCCTCAGTGCTCATGCCGGCGATGCTGGCGACGAGTTCGTCGACATGGGCGGGGTCGCCATCCTCCACCAGCGTGTCGGCGGCGTAATGCCGTGCATAGGCGTCCATCGAGCCGCTGCGGATGGTCGACTCGATCGCCGCCGCGCGGGTTGCCCCGGCCTCGCCCTGGGTGGCGAAGCTGTCGGCGATGACGAGCCGCTTCACCAGCTGCGGGGCGAGGTCGGCGAGATGCGCCGCGATCGGTCCGCCCATCGAGATCGCCACCACGCGGGCCGGCTCGCCGCCGAATGCCGTCAGCACCGCCGCGAGGTCGGCGGCGACGTTGCGGACCGTGAAGCCGCCGTGGCGGCTGGAGCGGCCATGGCCGCGCGCGTCCACCGCGATCACGTCGAAATGCGCCGACCAGCGGCGGATCTGCTCGCGCCACAGCCAGGCGGCGGTGCCGAGGCTGTGGATCAGCAGCAGCTTCTCGCCAGCACCGGCCCGGTCGTAGCCGAGGCGTTCTCCGTTCAGGTCGATCAGCGCCACGGGTCGTCCTCCTTCGCCAGATCCGGCGGGCGCCCCGCGACGCTCGCCCTTGCCAACATAATATTGTCGTACAATACGACAGGTCAAACGCCATCTCGCCGCGTCCGTCAACGGCGGGGCGGGGCGAGCCGTTCCAAGGAGAGTGACATGAAGATCGAAGCGCATGGCGACGGCATATACGGCGTCGAATTCACCCGTACCGCCGACGGCAACCATATCTCGTCGGCCCAGCTTGCCGATTTTGCCACGGCGCTCGACGAGGTGCTGGCCAAGCCCGATCTCACCGCCGTCGTGCTGTCGGGCGAGGGCGAGCATTTCTGCGCCGGCCGCGTCGGCGCCAAGGGGCTGACCTCCGCCGCCGACGTACGCGACGACCTCAACCTGATCCTGGAGGTGAACGCCCGGCTGCGCTCCTCGCCGGTGCCGTTCGTGGCGGCGGTGGAGGGCAAGGCGCTCGGCTTCGGCTGCGGCTTCTCCACCCAGTGCGACATCGCCATCGCCGCGCAGGACGCGGTGTTCGCGCTGCCGGAAATGTCGCACAAGCTGCCGCCGCTGATCGTGCTGTCCTATTTCGGCACCTTCGTGCCGTTCAAGAAGGCGTTCGAACTCGCGCTCACCAGCCGTCACTTCGGCGCGGCGGAGGCGAAGGACATCGGCATCGTGACCGAGGTGGTGCCGCGCGGCGCGGCACTGGCGCGCGCGATCGACTTCGCGCGTACCATCGCGGCGCTGGACGCCGAATCGGTGCGGATGCTGCGCGCCTTTGCCCGCCGCGTCGCCGGGCTGTCCGACGAGACCGAGGCGCGCAACGCCGTCGCCACCATGGCGATCGCGCTCGCGGCGCGCGCGCATTGAGCGCGGCCATCGCCACCCATGCGGGAGGATCGATCGTGACCACCGACAGCGTGCTGTTCATCGGGGCGGGGCGGATGGGCGGGCTGATGGCCGCCCGCCTGGCCGATAGCGGCGTGCCGCTTGCCGTCGCCGATCTCTCGGAGGAGGCCCTCGCGCCCTTCCGCGGCCGTGGCATTCCGGTGGCGGCCGAGGGGGCCGAGCTGCCGGGCGACGTCGTCGTCACCATGCTGCCCACCGATCGGCATGTGCGCGCGGCGCTGCTGGGGCCGGGCGGCGCCTGCACGAGGATCGCGCGGGCGGTGGTGATCGACATGTCGACCGCGGCGCCGGCCAGCACCATGGCGCTCGCCGAGGAGCTCGCCGGGCAGGGCACGGCGGTTCTCGACGCCCCGGTCAGCGGTGGCATGGCGGGGGCTCGCGCCGGCACGCTGACCGCCATGGTCGGCGGCGATGCCGACGCCTTCGCGCGGGTGCGCCCGCTATTGGCGCGGATGTGCGGGGAGGTGGTCCATGTCGGGCCGGTCGGCTCCGGCCATGTCCTCAAGGCGCTCAACAATTACCTGTCCGCCGCCACCCTGTGGAGCGCCACCGAGGCGCTGATCGTCGGCCGGCGGCTGGGCCTCGATCCGCAGGTGATGCTGAAAGTGTGGAGCGCCGGCTCCGGCAAGAGCCACGCCACCGAGGTCAAGCTGCCGAACCATGTGCTCACCGGCACCTATGATTTCGGCCAGACGCTGGAACTGTTCTGCAAGGACATCGCCATCGCCGCCGACCTCGCCCGCCGCGCCGATGCCGAGACGCCGACCCTCGACGCGCTGCTCGCCACCTGGTCGGCCGCCCGCGACCGGCTGGGCGGGCAGGAGGATATCACCGCCATCGCCCGGTTGATCGGCGAAAGCGGCCTCGGGCGCGGACCGATGTTCGAACCGGAGGGCTGACCCAGCCATGGGGCGCCGGCTCTCTCAATTCTTGGCGATGGCGGCCTGGGCCGAGGGCACCGGTCCCTCGATATGCGCATCCCGATCGCGGCCGGCGTCGAGCGCGCGGTTCACGGCGCCTGAAAACTCGGAGAACAGCTCGATATCGGCCGCCAGTATCTGCCGGACGAGCTCCTTGTCGCGCAGGCCTTCCGCAAGCGTCGAGACCCCGGTCGAGGCCTGAGGCATCTCCCACGGGCCGAAGTCCCGCTCCAGCTCGGCGCCGACAAGCAGGAGGAAATGCTCGAGATTCGAGCGCAGCTGCACGACCTTCATGTTGGAAAGCGCGTCCAGCGCGCCGGGGACGGCAACGATCGACAGCCGTTCGTCGCCGTTGCGGCAGGTCAGCAGGCGGGTAACGGGATCGGAGAGCAGCAGGCGCGCCTCCGGCTTGAGCCGCAGCAGCCAGGCGCCGAAATCGTCGGCATCCTTGAGCTGCTTGCCCTTCACGTCGTCCACCAGGCTCGCCAGCCCGATATTGCCGAGCTGCTTGACCGTGTCGTCGCTGTTCCGGGAAATCCATTCCAGCGTCAGCAATTGCTCGGCCAGTTCCTCGACGGGGTCCCTCACATAGGTGCAGGTGTCGAAGCCGTTCCTCTGCAGGTCCCCCTCAAATTCGCTGAGGTAGATGCGG
Source organism: Ancylobacter sp. GW821-FHT10E12 (assembly GCF_058809335.1). NCBI lineage: Bacteria > Pseudomonadati > Pseudomonadota > Alphaproteobacteria > Hyphomicrobiales > Xanthobacteraceae > Ancylobacter > Ancylobacter sp. GW821-FHT10E12. The sequence goes on from NZ_JBXASN010000014.1 coordinate 116,029, forward strand.
CCCGATATGTAGATGGAATTGCTGAAGGTGATGCCGATCACGCTTCTCGTCGTATCCGGCGGTAGCGCCTCGATGCGCGGATAGCTCATCTGGAACAGCGAATCGAACAGGCGGTTGATCCGCACATTCGGAAGGATCTGGGTTTCCAGGCGAAACAGCTTGCGGGGGATGGCGGGCACGCCGTAGCGCCGCCGATAGACGAGCGTCTGGGTGTGGGCGTCGTAGAGCTCCAGCTGATGCCGCTTGGCGAGGCCGGAAATGCCGGCCTCGTCGACGACGAAGCCGCAGAGCCCCGTATCGTGCAGCCCCTGTTCCCGCAGCAGCGGCCGCACCACCCGTGCCTGGATTTCCGCCAGCTTCTCGTTGCCTTCGAATACCGAGACACTGGGCGTGTGCGACGGGTTGTCCGGCATGATCCAGCCCACGATCCGGGTGCCGGCATCCTCATCAACGCTGAACAGCATGCATGCTCCGCTTCAGGTGGAATCGCGCCAAAGGTGTCTAGTAGCGACTTTCGCGGCTCAGCGTCATCGTGGTGATGACGGTCAGCCATGCCAGAAAGGCGAGCGAGCAGACGAGCAGCCATTGCTGGATGCGCCAGTCCTGCGTCGGCAGGCTCGGCAGCGACGGCGCGATGAACGTGTAGATGAAGTAGGAATGCTCGCGCAGGCGCAGCTCGGCGTTTTCCACCGCGAGCGAGGCGATCTGCACCCGCGTCAGGGCGAAGCGGCGATTGAGGTCGAGCTCCTCATAGGAGGCGAGCGCGTTGACGGCGGCTCGCATGTCGGCTTCGGTGCCGGTGATGCGGTCCCGGATCTGGCCGACCTCCGAGAGAATGGACTTCGAGCGCTGGCGCAGCGTGTTGGCCGCGGGCGAGTTGGCATTTTCCGCGGTCTTGAGCACCTGGAGTTCGCGCTCCATGAGGATGCGCTCGCCCTCGAAGCGGATCATCGAGTTCTGGGCCGATGCGGCGACCTGCTGGGGATCGACGGTGGCCAGGCGCCCGCGCATGTCGCTGATGAGCTGCAGTCTCGTCCCGTAATCCTCGTTCGCACGCACGAGCTCGGCACGGGCGCGTTCCACGGCGTCGAGGCGCCCCCGCTCTTCCATGTCGTTGAGGAGCACTTCGCTGCGCTTGATCATCAGTTCGACCGTGGCGCGCGCGTCTTCGGGGGTGAAGGCCCAGACCTTGAGGAAGACGGTGTTCGACCGGCGATCGACCGCGGCTATCGCGTGGCGGGTCCAGAACCGCCACGCTTCCTCCAGCGTCGGGTCGGGGGGCAGCCGCGACAGGTAGTCGACCGACGCCATGGAGAAGCGCGGGCGCAGCCAGCCCTGCTGCCGCAGTTCCTGCACGAAGGCGTGGCTCATCAGGAAATTGGCGATGACGAACGGATTCTGCGCGAGCGTGTCATCGGAAATATCTCCCATCGCCGATCCGGCCGCGCGGGCCAGCTGCGCCGCATCGGAAGCACCGGCGCCCGAAGCCGCCACATCGGTCGACACGTTTTCCTGAGCTACGCGAATGACGAACCGGGCTTCGGAAACATAAAGATCGGAGGATATGATGAATACGTAAATCCCATATGCAATGCAAATAAAAAGGGCCAGAATAAATGTCAAAACCGTCGTCAGATGTGTCTTTATGAACTTAAATGTTATTTCCCGCCAGCCCGAACTAATTTCTACTGCTGGCGCTTGTCCCTGTGGAATGGGGACTGGAGCAAATTTGCTTTTGACAATCTTCTTAGCTTGCTTCATTGCCGACCTTCAGTATGACAATATCTTGAAAGTCGTGAATCGCGCCCGATGCCACTTTGACGACCTCGAACCAGCGACTCCACACGCTTCGAATGTACCGTTCTGAAATAAAGGTTATCCCATAGGGATGTTCGTCGGTCGTCAAGTGTCCGGCCTGGACGACGAAGCTGTAGCCGGATCCATACTCGAAGACGCGTCGAGCCCGTTCGATATCCCATGTGGGAATGCTGAGCATATCGACGATCTTGGTCTCCGACAGCGCCCGCGACAGCGCCCTCTGGCCATGCACCGACAAAAACAGCAACCCACCCGGACGGACCAGACGCGACAGGTCCGCGAGATGGATCAGATGATCCGCTTCGCACAGGTGGCTGAACACAGAAATGCTGACGACTGTGTCAAAGCTTTGATCGTCGAGGGGAAGCGCCTCCGCCGGCTGGGTGTGATGGGCCTCGACATGGTGCAGGTTCTCGTTGATCCAGGCGATATGGCGCTCGTCGATGTCGACGCCGACATAGCGATGCCCGTAGCCGTGGAACATGCGGGCCAGGCGGCCGACGCCGACCCCGAAGTCGAGAATGTCGCCATATTCCGACGGAGGCCGCGGGCTGACGCCGGAGAGGGCGCGGACGAGGTCGATGCCGTGGCGGGCGAAATCCTGCTCGCTCACCAGGCCGCTCGTGTTGTGCATCAGCTTGGTGGGGGGGAACGGGGCGATGAGGTCGCGGAATCGCTCGGCGTCATTCGCGGCGTCGAGGTTGAACTGAAGCCATTCCTCCAGGTTGCCCTTGATTCCGAATGTTGGCGAGAGAGGCACGGGAGACCCGGTTGCTGCGGCCGCATGCGGGTCGAGTTTCTGAGCCCAAACCGCAGCTTTCAATCCCTGAAAGCTGAAACCCTTCATGCGATCTCCTCATAGATGCGCAAAAGATCGTCGACCATATGGCGCGTGGTCCTTTCGTAGCCGATCTGTTCGCTCATGGCACGGGCAAGGCCCCGGTCCTTGGAAAAATGCTCCATCGCCGCGGCCAGCGATTTAGCGCTTCCCCTGGCAAAATACATCCCAAACTCGAAGGGCGGCACGAACTCGGTCATGCCGGCGACATCGGCGATGATGACGGGCGTGTGGGTCGCGAGCGCCTGGAGCAGGATCAGCGGGCTGTTCTCGTACCAGAGCGAGGGAATGACCAGCACGTCGATCTCGGCCATGCGCTCCGCCATCTGCTCCACCGGGAAGGTCCCGCGGAAATCGACGGGCAGGTAGGCCGCGTGCCGGCGGAGCTCCCGCGAATAGGCCGCGTCCGTCTGCTCGCTTCCCCAGATGCTGAGCCGGGCATTGTCGGATGAAACGTTCCTGAACGCCTCGACGAGGAGGTGGACGCCCTTGTGCCGCGCGAGCTGTCCGATGAAGCCGAAATGAACGCCTTCCGTCCTGGCCGGCTTGGGGGCCCGGTCGATGTCGATGCCGAACCGGCTGATGTCGAGGCGGCCCTCGAAGCCGTTTCGGCGATAGGCATCGTGGAGAAACTGCGTCGGGGCGACCGCGGCGTCGAATTTGCCGTAGGCCTCGGCCAGGACGGCGGGGCGTTCGACGATCGCTTCGACATCGTCGCGCCAGGCGGGCTTGAGGGCGGGCAGGGCAAACCGCGCGGCCCGTGCCGCGAAGGGGCGCAGCGCGGGATGGCCGGCGAGGCGGGTCCAGCGGTCGCCGCCTTGCCCGCCGACTTCCTTGAGAAAGCAGTTCAGGCAATTGGTCCGGTTCTTGTCGGGCCCGAAGCAAAGGGACTCGTCATGGGCCTGCAATTTGTTGTTGAAGCAAATGCCATAAAAATCCGTGAAGGTGCCGACAGTTGGAATTCCGAGGCTATCTAGGACTTCCAGAAGTGCCGTGGTATGATTTATCAAATGGCAGATATGGACCACATCCGGTTTTTCGCGCCGCAGAATGCGTTCCAATACGGTACGTAGTTCCGGCATATAATAGGTATCGCGCACCGCGCGGTTGGGAATGAGATTGCGATCGAAACGGAGGACACCCGTGCCCTCCCATTCATATTCCTCGATGAAGGCAGATTGCTCCGATTCTCCAACGAATGTAGCAGTAATAATTTTGACAGTGTGGCCAAGGTCTCGCAGGTTTTTGGCTACCACCCTCGTGTAGCTTTCGGTGCCATAAAAATGGTTCGGAAAGTAGCAGTGAACGAAAAGGACAATTTTCATCGTGCCGGCCTGGGTCGCTTTGTCCGGGATTTGCATGTATCTTGCACTGCACACATTCTTCTGTACGAATTGGGTTTCCGCAACAGGATGGGCGATGAGGTCATTATGATGCGGGCGAGGCGGGCTTTAATCTTGAACATCAGCTCAGTTGGCACATGACGGTTTTGGTCATTGGAGCGAGAGGATTCCTGGGCACCGCCCTCTGCCGCGAACTCGTGCGGCAGGGGGTGTCGCTGCAGGGTACCGTTTTCAGGGGCCATTCCAACCTGACCGACGGGCCTTTCCCGATCCACCGCGTGGACCTCGCCAAGACCTCCCATAAAGCGTTCTGCCGCATGCTCGAGAAGGTCGACACCATCTACCACCTGGCCTGGTCGACCATACCGCAGACGGCGACCGCCGATCCTCTTGCCGACCTGCGCAACAATGTCGTCGGGTTCGTCCGCCTTCTGGAGGCGGTTCGCACGCGCCCGGATATCCGCCTCGTCTTCGCCTCGTCCGGCGGTGCGGTCTACGGGCCGGCGCGCTATCTGCCGATCGACGAGGACCACCCCACCAGCCCGGTCAGCGCCTACGGCGCCTCGAAGCTTGCCGCGGAAAACTATTTGGCCTTCTACGCCGCCCAGTATGAGGTGAACAGCGTCAGCCTCCGGATCAGCAATGCCTATGGCAGCGGCCAGAACATCGCCAAGGGGCTCGGGGCCGTGACCGCCTTCACCTATGCGGCGATCGAGGAACGCCCGATCACGATCTATGGCGACGGGTCGATCCTGCGCGACTATGTCTGGGTCGATGATGTGGTCAAGGCCCTGATCGCGGCGGGAAAGCGCCGGGATGTGACGGGGGCGGTGAATGTCGGGTCCGGCGTGGGCTCGACCCTCCTCGCCATAATCGACGAACTGGAGCGGCATCTCGGCGTGCGCCCGAACGTCATCATGCGCGACGCGCGGCGCTTCGACGTGCACGCCTCCCAGCTCGATATCCGCAAGGCGGCCAACGTGCTGGATTGGAAGCCGGACGTCGATCTGCGATCCGGCGTCGCCTTCCTCTCCAACCATTTCCAGAGCCTATTGCCGCTGCGCGCGGCGCAGTGAGCCCCATCGAACCATTATGATGAACAACGCCGAATCTCTGCCGAGCCCGGGCTCGGCCATGGCCGATGCCGATACGCGGCGCGCCCTCGCGGAACTCGGCAATGGCGGTCCCAGCGTCTGGTCGATGGCGCAGATCCATTTCCGGGTCGTCCGCGCGGTGTTTCTGCGAGACATCAAAACGCGCGTCGCCGGCACCCGTTTCGGCTTCGTGCTGTCGCTCTTCATGCCGCTGAGCCACATCGCCATAACGCTCACCGTGTACTACCTGTTCGGGCGGCGCGGACCGATCGGGACGGACACGACGATCTTCCTCGCCACCGGCGTGCTGCCCTTCGTGGTGTGGCTCTACGGCTTTCGCCAGATCATGAACGCGCCCCTGCAGAACAAGAGGCTGACCGCCTTTCCCGGCGTGACGCTGCTCGACCTGCTGATCGCACGCTCGCTCGTAGACCTGATCAGCTCGGCGCTTATTTGTGTCTTTACGTTATTTGCGCTGGCACTTCTGGGTTTCCAGGTCGTTATTTTTGACGTTCCCCTCTTTGCTTTTGTGTTGTTCCAAAGCTATCTGTTGGGAGTGTGCTTCGGTTTTCTGTATGCTGTTCTCGGTCTTTTGTCGACTGTGGCGGTGATATTCGGCAACCTTCTGTCGCCGGTGTTCTGGATTACCTCTGGCGTGCTTTTTATTCCTTCCATGCTGCCGCAGGAGATCGCCGACTGGATCTGGTATCTGCCGGCCACCCAGCTCGTCGACAAGGCCCGTACCGCCTATTACGGCTACTACATCAGCGATTTCTACAGCGGCGCCTATGTCTCCGGGTTCATGCTGGTGTTCGTCAGCATCAGCGTCATTCTCATGCACCTCCTGAAGACGCGGCTCAGCGAAAACTGACCGGCGGCATCAGAGCTGCTTCAGCAGCGTGATGCTGAACCATTCCTCGGTGCGGCTGGTCTTCATTTGCGCGACGCCTGTCAGCGCCTTGCTGGCAAGGCGCGAGCCTTGGCCGTTCCAAATGGCGAGGTCGTCGTCCACCGGCATGAAGTTCCACTGGTGGAGGCCCTCATAATGCTGCTTCAGCCCCTCGTTGATTGAGCCCTCGATATAGACGGCCCCTCCCGGGGCGCAGACCTCGATCATCTGCTGCATGGCGATCAGGGGATCGTAGGCGTGATCGAGCGCGTTGCGCGAATGCACGATATCGAAGCGCCCGGTGCCGAACTGTTCCACCAGCCGCTCGCCCTCGCCCTTTATCGAAGCGATCGCCGGCTCGATCTCGTGGCGGGCCAGCATCTCGTTGTAGGTATCGGCCAACGGGTCGATGGCGACGATGTTCAGGCGGGTTCCATAGAGAAATGGCCCGATGGTGGTGTGCGGCCCGGAGCCGACATCGAGGACCCTGGCTTTGACGACGTCCAGCCGATCCAGCAGCTTGACGACGGGTCCCGGCACCGGATTGAGCCCGGCGGCCCGGTCGCGGAAAGCCTGCACGGTTTCCTGCTTGTCGTAGGAGCCCGATATGACCGCGTTCCAGTAGGCGATTTCGGTCGGCAGCAGCTGGCTCCACTGCTCGCGCGTGATCTGTTTTTTCGTCGATGCGACGGGCCGTGCCGGAATGCCCGGCGGCGATGTCGCCGGCGCGGCCATTGCCGGTGTTGCGAACCAGCCCGACATTGTTTCGAGGCAGCGGGACCATTCGGCGTGCTCGCTCGCCCTTCTGGGCCGCTCGTCCACGTAATAGTCGACGACAAAATGGTCGGCGCGCTCTGCCGGCGCCCTGGTGAGCTGGGTCTTGATGTTGGTGATGAAGGCGGCAAAGGACTTGGAGCGGCGCTGTTCGTCCAGCGTGTTCTCCAGGCAATAGATCCGCGGCGGGACGGCGGCGTTCTTCAGCGCCTCATTCGCCGAGAACCGCTCGGGGAACTCCCTGGTGAAGTCCTCGACCGGCATGCCGCCATAGCCATGCGCGAGAATGGCGTTCAGGCCGTTGCGCTGTCCCCCCAAGACGTCGGTGTCGGGATTGTTGATCAAGCAGCTGGCGCCGGGAATCTGGCACGCCAGCAGCAGCGAGGCGAAGCCGCCGGCCGCAAATCCCACGAACACGACGTTCTCATTGACGATCGCCAACTGGTCGCGCAGATGCTCGACGACCCGCGCAATGGTCTGTATCGGCCAGTGATCGGTCGATCCCAAGCCCCATCCGGCCCGTACCGACTCGTCGAGAGCCGCGGTCGGGTCCTGCCAGACCAGCGTGTTGTAAGGCAGTTCCCTGGCCCAGTTTCCGCGCAGGAAGCTGCGCCTTCCGTCCTCTCCCCGGTCATTGCCATGGGGGCAGATCACGACAAGCGGCCGGCCCTTTCCCTTCGGCGAAAACAGGAAGCCATAGGGAAGGGGTTGCGACGTGACATTGTAGATGCGGCGCTTGTCGAGATCGAAGTCAAAGTTGAAGTCCGAGTAGGTGATTGCCCCGGAATGAACTTCTTTGACAGGCTGACCGGTGGTTGTGTTCGACATAGGTCTCTTGAAAGAAACAATATTACAATGCCGACCGAAGCGGATCGGATAGCTACCGCGCGTAGTCCTACGATTTGAAAACTATATAATAAAAACGATTCAGTCTATCGGCGCGCCGCGTTCTCCCTTCGCCGCCTTGCCGGCTCCTGCGCATCCATTTTTCGACCCGGTGCCGATGCTCAGAAACGGTCGTCGAGAAAATACCACTGATCGGCGTAGGTGCGTATGATCGGCTCGATCTGCTCGTTCAGATACGCGACGTCGGCCAGGATGTCCGCACGAGGGCCCACGACGTCCGCGAGGCTCAGCGGGTCGCTCACATGCAGTGCGAAGCGGCTCTTGTGCAGCCGGACGCAGTGGCCGACATAGACATCGGCCCCGGTATTGCGGGCGAAGCGCGAAATCAGCGCCAGGTTTCCGTTGGCATGCGGCGGCCGCCCGAACAGCGGCGCCATGCTCTCGCCGCCACGCGCATCGTCGCCGAAAAGCGCGAAGGACCGGCCGTCCTTGAGCAGCCGCAGGGCTTCGCGCACGCCGCGCGGCCCCGGATCCAGCAGGGAAACGCCGAGTTCCGCCCGCACCGCCTGCACGATGGCATTGTGGACCGCAGGTTCGGGCGGCAGGTAGAAGCTGCTGGTCGGCAGGCCGAGATGCGAGAGGGCGGCCGAGAACACCTCCCAATTGCCGGTATGCAGCATGATGACGACGGTGGGGCGGCCCGGGGTCCAGATTCGGCGGAATCGCTGCTCGTCGAAGCTCACCCGTCCCTCGCCGACGAGGCGGTGCAGCACCGAGAATTCGGCGTAGACGCGGCCGACATTGTCGAGGAAGCGATAGATGCCGGCTTCGATCTCGTCCTCCGACCACTGGGGCCGAAGCTGCCGCAGGCTGTGCCGGGCGCCGGTGATGATGTGCGGCAGATTGCGGCGGACATTGCGGCGCACCAGCAGGCTGCCAATATCCGAAGCGATGTCGATCGGCGCATGCCGGAGCAGGCGATAGAGGCTGAAATGCCAATAGTCCTCGAGCCGCTCGCGAAAACCCTCGCGCAGGATGCTGTTCGCCTCCATCTCAGTGCCGCTTCTCCACCGTGACCTCCAGCCCACGCTCCGGCCGGAGGGTAAGCCGGCACACCGGAACGACGGGAGCGCCGGTCGGACGCACCACGAAGCGCTGGGCCAGCATTGCCAGGCACAGCACGGCTTCGGTCAGGCCGAAGCTCGCCCCGGCGCAAACGCGCGGGCCGACCGAGAACGGGATGTAGCTGAAAGCGGCCGGGCGCCCAGCGAGGAAGCGCTCGGGCTTGAACAGGTCGGGGTCGTCCCAAAGGTCCCTGGCGCGATGCAGCAGCCAGGGGATCACCAGCACCATCGCCTGCGGCTCCACCTCGATGTCGCCGATCTTAGCCGCCCGCACGGCCTGTCGTGAATAGATCGGGATCGGGGGATAGAGTCGCAGCGTCTCGTCGATCACCGCCCGGCACCAGGCAAGCTTCGGCACGTCGGCAAAGCCGATCGGGCGCCCGCTGGCGACGCGGTCGATCTCCTCGTGCAGCTTCGCCTCCACCCAGGGGGCGTGGGCGAGCAGGTACCAGGCCCAGGTGAGCGTGGTCGCCGTGGTCTCGTGGCCGGCGAGGAACAGCGTGGCCGCTTCGTCGTGCAGGGCCTGTGCGCCCAGCCGGCGCTGCTGGTCGTCTCCCTTGTGGCTGACCAGACGGGAAAGCAGGGAATCGTCGTGCGTCCCGGAGGCAAGATGATCCTCGACCACCTGCTCGATGGCGCGATGCAGGCCGGCGACCGCCTTGCGCACGCGCCGGCCCTGCCAGATGGGAAAACCTTCGTCGAAGCCGAGGAAATAACCGATATTGAAGGAATCGACGCTCTCCTGGAAGCAGGTGAAGCCATCGATCACCGCCTGCGCCGCGCCGGCGCGCAACTGCGTGCCGAACACCGAGCGGGTGATGATCTCGGCCGTCAGCGCCGCCATATCGGCCTGCGCGTCGCGCCGCGCTCCCGCCGGCAGCGATGCCCAGCGCTCGGCAAACTCGGACGTCACCGTTTCCATGGCGGCGGCGAAGGTGCCGAGCCTGCTCTTGTGGACGGCGTCGGCGACCAGGGGGCGGCGCTCCGCCCAGAGCGCGCCGTCGCTGATGAACAGGCCCTTGCCGATGACGCCTTCGAGCGCCCGGCGCACCGGCGGCCCCTTGCGCTCGAAAGTGGCGTTCTCGGTCACCAGCACCTGGCGAATCGCGTCCGGCCGGTTGGCCACCACGACCTGCCGTCGCAGAATGCGAAACACGTCGCAGCCGCTCCTGTAGGACTTCTCCATCCAGTTCGACAGCAGGCTGTCGCGCGCGCCCAGCACCATCTCGGCAAGGCTGGCCCGCCGCGAACGCGGCTCCGGGTGCACCGGCTCGAAGAAATCGACGCCCGCGCGCTCGATCATTCGGGGTCGTTCGTAGCCCCATCCACCCATAGGCCCAACATCCTCGCCAATCGTGCCCATCGTCGCATGGCTGCGGCGGCGAGCCCTATGCAGGACCGCGTCGGGCACTCAGGTACCACCCGCTATTCCCGCCTTCCTCTCAAAGAATCGTTGTGCAATCTTGCACACATATCTAAGGCGATTGAGTATGGAATTCAGGATGATCCACGGCCAGCCTCCTCGGGAGCAGGATGTCTCCGGCCGCTGGGAAGAGATCAATGACCGCCTGGACCGGGTCGAGGCTCGGCAGCAGGCAATCCTCGAAGAAGCCAGGGAAATACGCGAGCACCTGCTCGTGCTCGGCGGCGTGCTCGAACAGGTGCGGGACCGGCCGCGCTTTTTCGATTTCTCGCGCCCGCCCTCGTCCGGCCTGGGCCTGCTGGTCTATCGCTTCATCGAGCTGGTGCGCTCCCCTCGGGAGGCGTTGGCGTTCCTGGCCGGCCTTGAGCGGCATGCGCGGGAAATCAGCCGCCGCAGCCGCCGCGCCGTGCCGGCGGTGCCGTGGGAGCTGCATCTCGCGCCGACGCTCTATGCGAGGCGCCTCGCGACGACCCTGAAGACGTTGCTGTTCGGTTCGGCGGCTCCGCATTACCGCATCGTCCATCGCGGCTCGCGACGACCGGCGGGTCGGCGGCGCAAGGTGCTGCACATCATCCCGAACCTCAATATCGGCGGCTCGACGCAGCTGGTGATCGATCTCATCGAGTATCTGGGGCTCGAGACCGAGATGCAGATACTGACGGCGAAATTGCCGGCGGGCGGGGCGCCGGTCGGGTCGACCGTCCATCTGGTTCCGTTGGGCAGTCGCGCGGCCGCCTTCGCCCATGTGCTCGATTCCTTCGGTCCCGATCTCGTCCATGTGCAATATTGGGGCGGGTCCGACGACCCCTGGTATATGGAGGCTTTCGCCGCCTTGAGCGGCCGGAATGTGCCGACGATCGAGAACGTCAACACGCCCGTGCCGCCGATGCGCCATCCGGCGGTCGATGCCTATGTGTTCGTGTCGAACTATGTGCGCACGCATTTCGCCCGGGATATCGACCCCGCCGTCGCGCATGTCATCTATCCGGGAATCGACAGGGGAGTTTTCCAGCCTGCCGAACGTCGCGCCGCGGCGGCGGCCGACGTCGCCGATACCGTCGTCATGGTGTATCGGCTGGAGCGCGACAAGCTCGACGACGCTTCCATCGAGGTGCTGATCGACATCGCCCGGCGGCGTCCGGCGACGCGCTTTCTCATCGTTGGCGACGGTCCGCTGCTCGACATGTTCATCGGGCGCACCATCGAAACCGGCGTCCGTTCGAGTTTCGAATTCACCGGCAGTGTGCCGTTCCACGACTTGCCGGCGCTCTATGCACGGGCCGGCACCTTCATTGCGCCGGTGGTGCGCGAGAGCTTTGGCCAGGTCGTCCCCTTCGCGATGAGCATGGGGCTTGCGGTATGCGGCAACGACATCGGCGCCCTGTCGGAGATTCTGGAAAGCGGCGAGACGCTGGGACACGATCCGGCGGACACGGCTGCGAAGGCGATCGCCCTGCTGGACGATGCGCCGCGCCGCATGGCGCTCGGCGAACGCAACCGCGCCCGCAGCGCGGCCTTCGACGTGGAGGAGATGGTGGATCGCTACGCCGTCCTTTACGCCGGATTCATTCCGACGCTCGACATGCCGGGTTTCCCCCCCGCCGAGGTCTTCCGCTGATACCCCGGACGCCGTTTCCGTGACATGGGCGCCCGCCGTCTCCCCGCCGGCGACTGGCGCGAGCCTGGCGGTGGCTGTCGCTACCGCACGGCCATGCGCCCGGTTCGGCAGGGCAGGGAGCCGGCCGAACCGCTTCATTGGGCGAACCGCTTAGGTGGCAGAGTTGCGTGAAGCGTGACCGGCATTGCCCGGGCGGCCGACGGGTAGCGAAGGCCGTCGGCAGGGGCCCGTCAACTATGCGCGTGCAGATTCTTGACGTAAGTCGCGCCGAGGGACCAGAACGCGAAAAAGATCAGGAGCACGATGAGCGTATCCGTGAAAACCCGCGGAAACGCGGCAAGGTGAGGGATGGAGGGCGGCTCGAAGACCATCAGAAAAGCCTGCTGGCGCAAGCTGTCCGCGAGCGCGATCGACTGCATGGCTTCGGCGCGCGAGACCCGGCCGATGATGAGTCCGCGACGGGTTTCGAGGCCTTCCTGCGACACCAGCGACTGAGGCACGGCGTCGCGCGCCACGACGCGTTGACTGCCGTCGATCTGCGCTTCGAGTTTGGTGATCTCGTCATTCAGTGAATCGAGCCTGTTGGACAATGTCCGTGTCGGCGAGGCATCGTTCCCCATCGACGCGCGCGCATTGGTCAACTCGGCCCGCAGCGTCACGCGCTGGTCGCGCAGCAGCGCGGTAAGCCCTTCGAGCGCCAGCGCCGAATAACTGGCGTCGATCGTCCCCTGCTGGTCTCGAAAGCGCTCGAATTCCTTCAGCAGCGCGGCAAGGTCCGCCCGCGCCAGCTCGACCTCTTTCGTCGCCTGCGCAAGGCGATCCTGCCGCGGGCGGGCGGTCAGCTCATCCACCAGGATCCGGCACTCGTCGAGAATGGCCTCGGCCAAGGACATCGCGTCTTGGGGAGTATAGGCCTGTACATCCAGCGTCACCACGCCCGAGATTCCGTCCATCGACATATGAACCATCTGGTTCCATGTCGTCAGAAGCTTGCCGAAGGCTCGATCCTGCTGTGGCCTTGCCTCGGGGTCGCTGCGCGGGATGCGGAATATCTCGTAGAGATCCTTCCTCTCCAGCATGCCCTCGACCATGGCGCGGCTTGATACATGGTCGACAAGGATGTGCGATTCCTGGTTGTTGGTGATGTTGGAGAGTTTCGAGGTGTCCCCGCCCATGCGGGTAGAATCCGTCTTCAGCATTTCGACGGTGCCGCGCACCACGAATTTGGATTGCACGGCGAAGCGCGGCGTGGCGATCCACGCAAAATAGACGATCGCGATCAGGCCCGGGATAACGACCGCGAGAATGAAGCTGAGAAGATGCATACGCCGCGAGCGTCGTTCGCGGGCGTCGAAGAATTTCGCGATCTCGGCTTCGGCAGCCTGCCTCTGGCTGGCGTCCGTTGCGGGCGTTGCCGCATCCCCTGCCGGGGAGGAAGGCTCGGGCTTCTTGGTGGGCAAAGGCGGAGACTGGCCGGGGATATCCGGCCCGACCAACGGGGGCGACTCGAGCGAAACAGGGCGTCCAGCTTCAGCCTCAGCCAATGTCGCGGGGCGATTGGCCGTCTTCGCCTTTTGCTGGCGCCGCTCCGGCGCGTCGATGTCGCCCGCCTTCTCCAATCAGAACCCATCCGCGATATTGGTCGCCTGCGATACCGGCGAAGCTACGGTACTGAAAATCGACAAAACCTTGTTCAAATCCGAAATAGGCGCATTGGCGATGAAAATCGCGTCCTTGTTGCGGATGCGGAAATCCCGCGCCAGCAGGAACGCATCCGGGTGACGCATATTGAGCTTGTAGACGACGCGAACATAGTGGCCCGGACCCGTGCGATCATAGTTCGGATCGAGCTGACGCGCCACTTTTTCAGATTCCAGGCGCATCAGGTAGACGCCTTCGGGGTCGGCCCGCGAGTCGATGAGGCCGCCGGCCCTGGCGATCGCCTCGCTAAGCATGGTCCCGCCCGGATCGAGCGGCACCTGGGCATTTCGCGCCGCCGCGCCGAAAACCGTGTAGGTCTGCGGATTGCTGATCAGGCTGATCGTATCGTCGGGCAGCACATAGATATTCTCGGCGGGCCGCCCGATGACGGTCTGAAGCGGCACGGAGGCATTGGTGCCGTCGCGGTCGATCACCACGAATGTCTGGTGGACCGGGGTCTTGTTGCCGCCGGCCATCGCCACGACATCGAGAAGTCGTTCGCCGCGCGGCGACAGCGGGATGCGGCCGGGCGCGTTGACCTCTCCGATGACCGTCACCGCATTGTTGACGCTGCGCGAGACGACGACCAGCGCCTGAGGCTCGATGGCCTTGCCGGTCAGCCGGGTGACGATCGCCTGCTCGACCTCGTCGGCCGTGCTGCCCGCCACTTTGATGCGGCCGGCGAAAGGCACGGAGATTTCGCCGTTCTTCGCCACCTGCTGTTCGGGGATGGCGGCGGATTGCGAGCCGGTGCCGAGCCCGTCGGCCGCGGGCCGCGAGAACAGGCCGCCAGCTGCGCCTTCCCACACCGTTACCGAGAGCGAGTCGCCGACCCCGATGACGTATTTGGCAGGCCGGCGCCGGTTGCTGAAGCTGCCCTCCAGTGTCGGGGGGGCATAGCTCGAAAGGGTCGACACGACATGGCTATCGACATCGACCAGCATGAAATCGGCGATGCCGTCGATTTGCGAATTGGCCGCGTCTTGGATCTGCTGACGGTTGGGACCTGCGCTTGGAATCATGCTGCAGGCGGACAGAATGATCGCTGAGCAAAGCGTAGAAATGACGCCTACGCGATGCGAGCTTTTCCAGACAATCATACGACCTTCCCCATACACGTGGGCTTTATAACGGCTCAACCCTGCCGAAGCGAGGCGATGAAGTCGGTGCCCATCCAATTTGGTTATTGAGACGTTATCTGTGTCGTCCTCGCAACAGGGAGCCCGACGCCTCGACACTGCTGGAGCGGGGGGAGGGGTCGGCGGCGCAAGATCGATATATTTCAAGCACGTCCCGTGCCATTTCCAGCGACGTGCGCGAATAGTCGATGCCGTGGCTGAGGCGCGCCGCAAGCCCGCGATCGTCGATGAAGGGGCGCAGCGCCTCGCCGAGCCCGTCGACGTCGCCGGGGGGGAAGGTGAAGCCATTCCGGCCCGGCTCGATGAAGTCGCGCATGCCCGGCACGTCCGAAACGATGACGGGCGTATGGGTGGCAAGCGCCTGGAGCAGCGTGAGCGGGCTGTTCTCGTGCCAGATCGACGGAATCACCAGGACGTCGATGCCGGCCATGATCTCGGCCATGTCGGCCGGCTCGAACGATCCGGCAAAGCGCACGCGCATGTCGGTGGCCATCGATCGGACCGTGCCGGCATAGGCCGGGTGCTGGTCGAGCGATCCCCACACGTCGACCTGGGCGTCGACCGGCCGCCCGTCCCGCGCCAGCCCGCCGACGGCCTCGATCAGCACATGCAGCCCCTTGTGCGGCGCGATCTGGCCGATATAGCCGATGCGCAGCGGGCCGGGCGGGGCGGGAGGCTTCGGCGAGCGGTCGATATCGACGCCGAAGCGGGACACCGTCATCGGCACGGTGATGCCGTTGTCGCGATAGCGCTCGGCGGTGAAGGTCGTCGGCACGATGGCGACGCGATAGGCGTTCATCGCCTCCTTGAGCACGTCGGGGCGGTCGCGCAGCGCCCGTATGTCCTCACGCACGCCGCGCGGCAGGATCGGCTGGTACATGAGGGCGCCGAGGGCCACGATCTCGGTCATCGGCGCATGGCCGAGCAGCTTCCACCAGCTGCCCGGCGGGGCCGTGCGCTGCTTTTCGTGAACGCCGCAGACAAGGCAGCCGAAGCGTGTGCGCGACGGGCCGGCGCAGGCGGCGCCCGAGGGCGTGCTCAGCAGGCCCGTGTGGCAGAAGCCGTGGAAGTCGGTGAAGGTGGCGACGAGCGGGATGCCGAGCTGCCGCGCCGCCTCGTGTACCGCGGTCGTGTGGTAGAGAAAATGGCAGATATGCACGACATCCGGCCGCAGCTCTTCGAGCAGCGCCCGATAGAGCGGGACCCGCGAGGGGTCTTCGAATGTCGCGCGCGTATCGGTCTGGAGCGCGGGAACGCGGATGACCGGCACGCCGTCCCATTCCTCGCGAACGATCTCCGCCGCGCCGTGCCTGCGCGCCGCGATGACGGTCGGGCGATGACCGAGCAGCTTCAGGGCGCGGCTGAGTTCGAGCGTGTAGATTTCCGTGCCGTAGCTCTGGTCGGGCATGAAGGCATGCACGAACAGTGCAATGGACAGGCCGGATTCAGGGGAAGCTGCCATCCGCCCGAACCTCAAAATGCCAGCGGCGCGGCGCGCCGGCCCCAGGCGACGACCGCCGAGCGCAGCGATGCGGCGTTGGCGGCAATGGCGTGCGGATCGTCGAGCAGGTTGAGCAGCGCCCCCTCCCAGGCCGCGGCGTCATCCGGCAGCAGCGGCGCGCTTCCTTCCAGGCTCGCCGAGGCGGGGCCGGCGCCGAACAGGCCGGCGGCGCCGAGCCGGACCGCGTCGATGGCCTTGGTCGGCGCACGGGAGCGGTTCACGACCGTGTCGCGCAGCGGCGAAATCAGCACGCCGCCGCCGCCGGTGGTGCGCGCGCGATAATTCGGCCAGTCCATTTCCCGGACGAAGCGCACCCGGTCCGAAAAAGACCAGAGCGCCTCGGCCGCCGGCGGGCCGATCACCTCCGCCCGGGTCTGCGGCCGCTTCGCCACCACGCGGCGCATGATGTCGGCCGCGAGGTCGTGGTCGGCGAGATGGCTCAGCTGCGCATGGTAGCGCACCAGGTCGGACGGCGGCGAAGGCGGGGCGGACAGGTCCATTTCGCCCGGCACGGGTTCGAGCACCGCTGGCCGATGGGCGGAGAACCGGCGGGCAAGGGTCGGCGTGGAAACCCAGAGGCGGAAGGATCTCGATTTCAGCAGGCGAAGCGGCAGCAATCCCTGCAGCGCCACCAGCCCGCGATAGGCGAGCGGCAATCGGCCGTCGCGCAGCATGCCGAGGTAGTCGTCGTCGATGAACACGGCAATGCCGGTCAGGTTGCGTGCACGGCGCAGCGCCCACAGCCATCGCCATGGCAGATAGCGGCAAACGATCACCATGGCGCCGTCCAGCACGACGTCGCCCGTATCGCGCGTCCTCGTGTCGATCATCTCGACGGCGACATTCATGGCCGCGAGCCGGGGCATCAGGAAGTAGTCGCAGCTCGGGTTCGCGCCGCGCAGCAGCAAAAGCACGCGCTGCGGCGGCGAGGAGCCTGTTTCAACCATACGCTACGCCTCTAGGCTATCCACGCGCTCCGCACGCATTGTCTTTAGCAGTTGCGTTGCCTTGGCGGAAAGTTCTTCCTTCGCATGCCGGCCGCGGTGTATCCAGCCCGGCATGTCCTCCTCTCCCGCAGGTCCGGGGATGCCGCCGAACCGCCAGCCCACAGCGCCCGCACGCGATTCCCTCGCCATCGTGTCGGGCGGATCGAGCGGCATCGGCCTCGCCTGCGCGGTGCAGCTGGCGCAGATGGGCCAGAGGGTGGCGCTGCTGGCCCGCGACGAGGCGCGGCTCGCGCAGGCGGCGGACCTGATCCGCCGCGACCAGCCCGCTGCGCAGATCGTCTGCCGCTCAATCGACGTCCGCGATGCCGCCGCCTGCGCCGGGGCGGTCGATGCGCTCTGCGCGGAATACGGCCCGCCCGCCTGGCTGATCAACAGCGCCGGCATCGCCGAGCCGGGCCTGTTTCTCGACCAGCCGCTGGCCTCGCACGAGGCGCAGCTCGCCACCAACTATCTCGGCTCGCTCTATCTCTCGCATGCCGCCGCGCGCCCTATGGCGAGCGCCGGCGGCGGAAGGCTCGTCTTCGTCTCGTCGGGGGCGGGCCTGTACGGCATCTATGGATATTCGGCCTATGCACCGTCGAAATTCGCGGTAAGGGGCCTTGCCGAGGTGCTGCGGGTCGAGCTGGCGCCGCACGGTATCCATGTGACCATCGCCTATCCCCCGGATACAAGGACGCCGCAGCTCGAGGCGGAGCAGCGCACCAAGCCGGAGATCACGCGACGGATCACGGCCGGCGGCGGCGAATGGGAGGCCGACGCGGTGGCGCGGAAAATCATCGCCGGTGCGCTCGCCGGTCGCTTCACGGTGACGCCCGGACTGCCGACCGCGCTCGCCGCCCTGTTCCACAGCACGATCGGCCCGATCCTGCGTGCGCGGCAAAGCCGGCTGGTCCGCAAGGCCGCCGCCGATCGGGCGGAGTAGCGGCGGCAACTCTCTTGTTCGGTCGGCGCGTCGTCGACGCGGCGGAACCGTCAGCGCCCGGTTGGAGCCAGCGGCCGGGGAGCCGGCCGGGCATCGACCGGCGTTTCCTGGACCGGCGGCGCCTGCCGCGCGGTCGGCGTGAACAGCAGCCCCTGCGCAAGGCGCAGGATCGACGCCATCTCGTTGCCGTGATGCTCGCGGATCAGCTCGCCGATGCGCGCGCGGGCACCCCAGAGATCGCCCTTGCGCCAGTTGGTCTGGTTGCGCCAAGGCTCCGCCTTGTACCAGACCAGCGCCTCCGGCACCGTGCCGATGCGCAGGCCGTGCAGCTTGGCGCGAACCAGGGCGCGCCAGTCTTCCGCGTGATAGAGGAAGCCGTCCTCGACGAAGCCGCCGGCCGCCAGGAATTTCTCCCGGTCGACGATGAAATTGGTGTCGCCGATGACGTTGAAGATGTAGCACGCGGCGCCGCCGTCACCGAGGAACAGGAAGCGCCGGTAGGAGCGTCCTTCAGCCATGTCGGCATCCGTCGCCACGAAGTCGAGCGCACAGGTGACGAGATCGAACGCGCCGCCGGCCAGGGCCTGGGCGAAGACCTCGAGCTCCTGCGGTTTCGACAGGTTGTCGTCGTCGTGGAACTTGAGCCATTTGCCGCTCGCCGCACGCGCCGCGGCATTGCGCGCCGCCGCGGGAAAGCGGGCGCCGTCCGAGCGCACGACCCGCACCGGGAAGGGCAGGTCGCGCCGTTCGGGCAGGGCGGCAAGCAGTGCCTGCGCCTCCGGCGTCGCCGAATGGTCGTCGCCGACGACGACTTCCAGCGGCTTCAGGGTCTGGGCGGCAAAGCCCTCGATGGCCCGGACCAGGCCGGCCGGATTGTCGCGGTGGGTTATGCACACCGATATGTCGGCGCTCGGAGATGCCGCCGCCACTACGGTCCGGCGCTCGTGCGCGTCCTTCTCGATGAGCTCGCGCGTGAAGTCGATGTGCTGGCGCGCCGCCTCCGCCGCCGGTATGTGCCCGCGCAGGGCCGGGCTGCTCTTGTGCACGAAGCGGATCAGCGCTTCGCCGACATCCCAGGCCGTGGGCGGTACGAAGGCGGAGGCGCGGTCTTCCGGGGCGACCAGCTCGGCGCCGCCGCCGACCTGGGTGGACAGGAACGGAATGCCGCGCGCCAGGCATTCCTGGATGGTGCAGGGAATGTTGTCGCTCAGCGACGGCATCACGGCCAGCGCGCCGGTGGACTGCAGCAGGTCGAGCGCCTCGTTGGCGCTCAGATGCTCCATCAGCTCCCATTCGATGTCGAGGCGCGACATGCGCAGGCCGAACATGTCCGCGGAATAGGCGGGGTCGTTGATCTTGCCCAGCAGCACGACCTTGAAGGGCCGGCTCGCGCGGTCGCGCAGGATCTGCAGGGCATCGATGAACAGGTTCAGGCCCTTGCGGTGCTCTAGGCGCCCGAAGAAGGCGAGCGTGGGAACGCCCGACGCCGTCGCCGCGGGCTGCGCGATCCGTGCGCTGTGCGCCTTCGGCAACACGTTCTGGATCACCCGCACCGTCGAGGGCATCGCCCAGCCGTCGTCGCGGAGGAAGGAGAGCATGTAGTCGCTCGGCGACAGGATGGCGTCGGCGTGCTGGACCGATCCGTGTTCCATCGCTTCGCGAAACAGCACGTTGGGGCTGATCACCGGCGCGTTGTTCCAGCGCATCGACCAGGCCGTCGGTCCGTGCAGCTGGGCGACGATGGGGCCGCAGTCGAGCAGGCCCGCGCGCTTGGCGAGGGTCGGGTAATAGCCGATGCCGAGATAGTCCGCGACATGGAGAATGTCGTAGCGGGTCTGCGCGAGATGGCGGTAGAGCGCATAGGAGCGCAGCGGATCCGAGCCGCCGCCGGCCATGGCCGGAACCGAGACGTCCTGGGTCACGGAGAAATCGAGTTCGTGGAAATCGATGCCGTCGCGGCCGAGCGAGTCGCGCCAGAGCGCCCCGTCGCCGACCTCATAGGCGGCATTGGCGTAGATGACCGTTACGCGATGGCCGGCGTCGATCAGGGTTTCCGCCAGCCCGCGCAGGGCGGTGCCCACGCCTCCGTTGCGCACCGGGCCGGCGAAGTCCGCAGTGGCTATCGCGATCGATGCGGACATCAGGCCTCCTGAAAGCTGGCGAGCACGAACACCTCGTTGCCTTCCCGGACCGACAGCGACCAGGGTGCGTTGGCGGGCAGCATGCCGAGCGGTGCCGAGAAGGCCGAGAAACCATCCATCCCGGTCTGGGCGGCGATATCGCGACGGTGGAGCGTGGCATAGGCCGACCAGATCTCGGCGTCGCCGGAATTGAGCGTCACCTTCGGCCGACGGCCGGGGTTCAGCAGATTGACCGCCCAGCCCTTCAGGAAATCCGGGCGAAGGCCCAGCTGCAGCTGTTCCTCGATCTCGCGCTCGAGAAAGGCGACGACATGCGGCGGGCGCAGCCCGGTCAGCAGGAAGCGGCGGCCCCTCTGCTCGGCGAAGAGCTTCAATTCGCCCTGCCGCAGCAGAAACCGCAGCGGCAGGGCCTCCCAGAAGGCGCGGGCGTCGGCATCGAGATCGGGTCGGGCGATCGCGGGCTCGAAGCGGATCTCGTTGCCGAGCTCGTTGACCGCGACGAGCGACAGCGGGGTCGGATCCGATGAGGCGACCCATCCGCTCACATGGGTTCGGGCGCACGCTTCCACGTTGAAGCGGAACTGCGGCACCAGGAGACTGGCCGGCGAGGCCTTGAAATTCGCCCTGAAGCAGGGAGCATCGCCCTGCATGACCAGCAGCGTCATGGTTTCGTCAGCGTCGTTTGGCTGAATGCCGAGACCGAGCCAGTTCGTCAGCGGGAAATTGAAGCCGCAATGCAGCGTATCATAGCCGCCCATCACGACGTCGGGGCGAGGAAGCGCCGGCGCGCCGATGTCGTAGCTGCGGGGAGTGACCACATGCACGGCGAGCGGGCCGGCGGAGGGGTTCTTGGCGATCACCCAGCCGCCGATGCCGAAGGCCGAGAAGGTTTCGAGATTTCCGATGGCGGCCTGGGATTTGATGCCTTGGCCGAGCGGCGGCCCATTCACAGCGGATCGGCTCGACAGCATACGAAACCCGCCTCCATCTTTCCGCGATACCCCTGCCGATCAGCGCCAAGGCGTGCTCTGACGATTGGTGTGTGGTTCAGCTTTTATCTGGCGACCATTTTGGAGTAAAGTGGATCGATAAGCATTCGGCCGCCGGCGCGCCGCCTATCAAACAGCGCACTGGACCACGACATATTGTTACGTATTTGAAAGTATTTTTTCGACCTATGAGGTCAATCATTCGCGCCCTGCTGGTAGAAAGCCACGACCGCAAATGAGCGTCGAGGCCCCTTCGCATCAAATGACTGAGACAGCTCGTCGCAACGAGCTCCTGGCCTTCAGCACAAGGCTGTCCGACGAACTGCGCAGGACTGCTCGGCAGGCCCGCGTGCGCGGCATCGCGGCCGGGCAGCGCAAGTCCAAGCACTTCATCCGGCGGCTGCCCTGGCTGGCGGCGCCGCTCCAGCTGGTGATGCGGATGAGCTTTCTCATCTGCGTCGTCGTGCCGTCGACCCTGCTGATCCTCTATTACACGCTGATCGGCTCGAACCAGTATTCGGCGGAAGCGCGCTTCGCGGTGCGTGCCGGCGACACCACGAGCCTGGACATGGTGACCGCGCTCACCGGCCTGCCCTCGGTGACCCAGTTTCAGGACACGATGATCGTCATCGAGTACCTGAAGAGCCGCGCCATCGTGGAGGCGCTGGAAGAGAGGGTGCAGCTCTCGAAGCTGTTCACCAAGTCCGGGATAGACTGGCTCAGCCGGCTCGGCGATGAGCCCTCCGTCGAGGACGTGCTGAGCTATTGGCGCCGCCAGGTATCGACTTCGATCGAGATGCCGTCGGGCATCATCACCCTGCGGGTGGACGCCTTTTCGCCCGAGGATTCCGTCACCATCACCAAGGCGGTGGTCGATCTCAGCGAAGAGCTGGTCAATCAGCTCGGCGAGCGGGCGCGGCGCGACCTGATCACTTCGAGCGAGCACGAGGTCGCGCGAGCCGAGGATCGGCTGCGCGAGGCGCGGGCGGCGCTCAAGGAATGGCGCAACGAGGTCGGCATGCTCGACCCCAACACGGCGGCGGAAGGCATCCAGAAGCTGATCGCCACGCTGAAGGCCGAGCAGCTGCGGTTGCGCCAGGAGATTTCCACCAGCCTGCGCACGCTGAGCGCCACGGCTCCGCAGGTTCAGCTGCTGAAATGGCGCGAGGAAGCGACGCAGGAGCAGATCGACATCCTGGAGCGCCAGCTCACCGCGCCGAGTGGGTCCGGGCAGGGGACGATCTCGAACGTGATCGCGCGTTTCGAGGAGATCGAGCTCAACCGGACGCTTGCGGAGCGCCTCTACACCACCGCCGCGTCCAATTTCGAACGTGCGCGCATCAACACCGAGCGCCAGCAGCTCTACCTGAATTCCTTCGTGCAGCCGATCCTGCCGGACGAGCCGTCCGGGCCCAAGCGGGCTCGCAACATAATCCTTGGCGTGCTTATTCTGATAGGCTTGTGGGGCGCTGGCACGGCCGCGATACGCTTCCGCAACAAGCTGCGCGGCAATTGAGGACCGACGACCATGATCATCGTCGATCACGTCACCAAATATTACAGCGTCAATCTCCGCCGGAAGCTTGTGCTCGACAATGTTTCGGTGGCCTTCAATCCGCGACGCAACTATGGCCTGCTGGGCCAGAACGGCGCGGGCAAGTCGACATTCCTGCGGCTGATCGCCGGCGCGGAGGAGCCCAACAGGGGCCGCATCTCGCGTAATGTCCGCGTTTCCTGGCCTCTCGGTTTCACCGGCGGCTTTCACCCGAAGATGACGGGGCGGGAGAACGTTATCTTCATCGCCCGGATCTATGGCGCGAATCTGCGGCAGACGCTTGATTTCGTCTATGATTTCGCCGAGCTCGGGCCGGATATCGATGCCCCGGTGAATACCTATTCGTCCGGTATGAACGCCCGCCTCGCCTTCGCCGTCTCGATGGCCATCGAGTTCGACTTCTATCTCGTCGACGAGACGACGGCGGTGGGCGACAGCCGCTTTCAGCAGCGCTGCGCCGCAGCCTTCGCCGAGCGCCGGTCGCGGGCCGGCATCATCATGGTTTCGCACTCGGTCGCGACGATCAAGGACTATTGCGATACCGGCATGATCCTTTCCAACGGCAAGCTCAGCGTCTACGAGAATCTGAACGAGGCCATCGAGCGCTATCGCCAGATGATGCAGTAGCGCCTGCCGCTATCGGCGCCCGGCCGCGATATCGACGCGCTCGCGGCGCCGGGCATTCGCTTCATGCGCTGCGGCGAGCCGCGGCGGCGGATCGACGAACGCGCCCGCGCCGTTCACCGCTCCGGCCAGCACGCGCTCGACGATGATCCGCCTGGCAAAGGCGCTGCCTTCCGCATTGTAGAAGGAGCCCGGCAGCTGGATGGTGCCGGCCAGGCTGCGCACGAGCGCGTCCACCAGCGTCATGTCCACGCGGCCGGGGTCGGTCCAGAAGCGGTCGAGCGTCGCGCCGGATGTCAGCCCGTCGATGTCGTAGAGGGCCACGCCCATCACTTTGGTGGGACGACCGACCCGCAAGGCGTGCAGCCCGACGGTGGAATTGATCACGATCACCGATTCCGCGTGCTCCAGCATTTCCGACAGCACGCCGCCGTCGACGGCGACGACACGCTCGGCAATGCCGGCTTCGCGCGCCAGCTTCATGACTTCGGCGCACCAGTCGATCAGCCCGACATCCAGCGGGTGCTGCTTCACGACGATGCCGAGATCGGACGGGGCATGGCCGGCGAAGGAGTGGAAGATCTCGCGCAGCATCTCGCGCTGGTCCGAATAGGGCGAGTTGTAGCGGATCTGGGTATCGTTCTGCAGCTGAAGCGGGATCAGCACGAAGCGCCCGCGCATGCGCTCGGCGAGGGCGGCCTCCTGGCGTCGTCCGCGCAGCGCCTGGCGCAGCCAGCGCAGCAGCGTGCTGGCATATTCCAGTACCGGGTTGTAGAAGCGGTCCGCCTGATAGCGCGGGTAAAAGTAGAAATAGAAATAGTTCACGAGGTTGTAGAAGACCTCGTTGAACGCCTCCTGCGCGAAGGAATAGGGGAAAACCCGCTCCTCCGGCACGTTGTCGACCTGTGCCGCCACGGCACGGATGGTCGCCGGATCGTCGGGAAACTGCGACCAGCCTCCCATTCCGCCGCGCTCCAGCGTGATCCAGGCCGGGCGGAGATAGCCGAACTCGATGACATAAGGCGTGGCGCCCAGCGCCGGCGCCACCTCGGCCGCCACCCGGTGATAGGGGTGCTGATCGCCGTAGTAGAGAACGTCCGTCACGCCTTCGCGGCGGATCAGTTCGGCGAGCCAGTCCGCCCAATCGTCGAGGGAGCCGCGATAGGACAGCGCGTCCCGGCTTCCCCAATAGAGCCTTTCGGCGGTGGAGAAATTGACCTTGATGACGCGCTCGCCGGCGGCACGGAACGAATCCGCCAGATCGCGCCAGAAATGCGACGGTGGCCCCTGGAGAAAGAGGAGCGTCCGAGCCGGACGGGACATGGGGGACATACCTCAGCGCGTGCGGGCGGCACCGTTTCGCTGGGCCAGAAGCTGCGACAGGTTCGCAATCGACAGGCCAGCTTCGGCGAGGGCGCGCTTCTCCTCCACGAGAGCCGTGACGGCGCGCTCGATGTCTTCGGACGTGTGCTCCGACGACACGAAGAAGCGCAGCCGCGCCGAATGGTTCGGCACTCCCGGCGGGAGCACCGGGAACGCGTAGATGCCGCGCTCCAGCAGGCGTTCGGCGAGCATGATGGTCTGGAGCGCGTCGCCGATGATCACCGGCACCACGCCGTAGCCCCAGGCTCCACCATAGTCGAGGCCCTGTTGGGCAAGGCGCGCGACCAGGGCGTGGCCGTTGTCGCGCAGCCGGCTGAGCCGCTCGGGTTCGCGCAGCATCACCGCCAGCGCCGCATCGGCCGCCGCGGCGGATGCCGCCGGCATGCCGACGCTGTAGACGAGGCCCGGCGCGCCGAATTTGAGCATGTCCACCAGCGGCCCGGCGCCGGCGACATAGCCGCCGCAGCTCGCCAGCGCCTTCGACAAGGTGCCCATCCAGATGTCGACCCGCCGCGGGTCGACCCCGCAATGCTCGGCAATGCCGCGCCCGGTCCGCCCGAGCACGCCGAGCCCATGCGCGTCGTCGACCATCAGCCAGCAGCCGTAGCGTTCCTTGAGATCGGCCAGCGCGGCGAGGTCCGGGCCGTCCCCGTCCATCGAGAACAGCCCCTCGGTCACGATCATGACGTTCTCGAAGCGCCCGCGGTCGGCGGCGAGGATGGCTTCCAGCTCGTTCAGGTCGTTATGGGCGAAGGCACGCCGCGCGCACCCGGAGAGCCGGCCGCCGACCGCCACGCAATTATGGATCCAGGCATCGTGCAGCAGCAGGTCCTTGGGCCCGAGCAGCGCGGCGATGGCCGAGACCGCCGTCGCATGGCCGCTGACGAACACCACCGCGTCCTCCGCGTCGTAGAGCGTCGCCAGCGACCGCTCCAGCGACGCATGCACCGGCCGCTCGCCGGAGGTGATGCGGCTTCCCGACACCGAGGTGCCGAATGCCTCGATCGCCGCGTTCGCTGCCTCGGTCACCTCCGGGTGGCCGTTCAGGCCGAGATAGTCGTAGGAGGTGAAATTGAGGACGTCACGGCCCTCGATCCGGGTGTGGCGCCCGGCCTTGACGTCGTGCAGGCGGTAATAGGGGCTGCGTATGCCCAGCGTTTCGCCGACCGCCTTCTGCTGCACCATGCCCTGATAGGCCGGAAGCTGGGTGAAGCTCTGCGCCTTGGGCTGCTGCGGCGCGACCGCCGCGGCGCCGGGCTTGACCGACCGCATCTGGTCGATGAGTGCGCCGACCTGGCCCTGCGATAGCCGCTTCTGCGTGTCGCCCCCCGTCATGTCAGACGTTCTCCGCTGTAGTCGAGCTGGGCGATGGCCGCCACGGTTCCGTCGGTCTCGCTCGGCGCCAGGCTGAAGGATTCCAGCTTGGCGGCGGCGATCGCATCCATCGCCGCCGGCGTGTCGGCCTGGTTGCCCTCGCCGCCGTGAATCAACGGCAGCGCCTGCACCACGATATCCTCGACCGTCCGGTCGCTGATCGAGATGATCGGCATCTCGATGCCGCAGCTTTGCTCGAGCGCAAGCCGCAGTTCCAGCGCCATCAGCGAGTCCATGCCGAGCTCGCCCAGCGGCCGCTTGATGTCCACCGCCTCGGGGGCGAGACGCAGGATCTTGGCGATTTCCCGCGCGATGACGTCGCCGAGGATCAGCTTCGCCTCGGCCTCGGTCTTGTCCGCGAGCCGGCTCGCGAGGTCGACGTCGCCGCCCTCGGAATCGCGGCCCTCGGCGGCCAGCAGGCCGGCAAACGCCGGCGAGGTCAGGATGGCGAGCTTCTCCGCCACCATGGAATGCCCGATATCGGCGAAGAAATGCACCGGGCCGAGACGGTCCTGCTCGGCGAGCAGCCGGCCGAGCTGCGCCAGCCCGTCGGCCGAGGTGATGCCGGCCACGCCCGTGGTGCGCCGCAACCGCTCGGCGAGCTCGGCGTCGCGCGCGATCACGCCGATATCGGAAATGGCGCCCCAGCCGATGGCGATCGCCGGCAGGCCTTCCAGCCGGCGACGGCGTGCCACGCCTTCGAGGAAGGCATTGGCGGCGACATAGGCCCCTTGTCCCGGACTGCCGATCAGCGTCGTGGCGGAGGAATAGACGACGAAATAATCCAGCGCGCACGGCCGCGTCGCCCGGTCGAGCGCCAGCACGCCGTCCACCTTCGGCTTCAGGACGGTGTCCAGCCCGGCGCTCGTGAGGCTCGACAGCATGCCGTCGTCGAGCACCATCGCGGTATGGATCACCCCGCGCACGGCGCCGAAATCGTCGACCAGTTCGCCGACAAGGCGCTCGACCGCCGAGGCATCGGTCACGTCGAGCCTGTACGCCGCGATGGTCACGCCGCGCGCCGCATAGGCGGTGACCGTCTCGGCGAAGGCCGGATCGATCCGGCCGCGCCGCGAGGCCACCGCGATGCAGGTCGCGCCGCGGTCAGCGAGCCAGAAGGCGGTCGCGAGCCCGAAGCCGGCCGTCCCGCCGACCACCAGATGCACGCCGTCGGCGGCGGCGCGGAAGGCGCGCGGCGGCGCCACGCCCGAGCCGGCCGGCTGCACGATGAGCTTGCCGAAATGCTCGGCGCCGCGCATCAGATGCAGCGCCTCGGGCACGTCCTCGGCGAGGAAGCGGCGATAGGGCAGGGGGCGCAGCGTCCCGTCCGCGAGATGCTCGCCCAGCGCGCCCATGATCCGGGCCACGCAATCGACGTCGTGCTTGAGCAGTTCGTCCAGGTCGATGCCGAAATAGCTCAGATTGTGCACGAACGGCCGCAGCTGCAGCGCCGTGTTGTTGAGATAGTCGCGCTTGCCCAGTTCGAGGAAGCGGCCGAAGGGGCGCAGCACGCGCACGCCTTCGCGCATCGCCTCGCCCGACAGCGAGTTCAGCACCACGTCCACGCCGCCGATCTGCCTGAGCGCATCGACGAAGTCGAGCGAGCGGGAATCGAACGCCTGCTCGGCTCCCATCGCGCAGGCGAGCGCCCGCCGCGCCGCCGTGCCGGCCGTCGCATAGACGATGGCGCCGCGCCGCCGGGCGATCTGGATCGCCGCCATTCCCACCGCGCCGACGGCACCGTGAACGAGCACCCGGTCGCCGGCACGCAGCCGCGCCACTTCCTCCAGCGCGTACCACGCCGTGGCGAAGGCGACCGGTATCGTCGCCGCCTCCTCCAGCGAGATGCCGTCCGGCACCTTCTGCACATGCGCCGGCGACGCCGTGACATGGGACGCGAAGGCGTTCGACATGAAGGCCATGACCCGCTCGCCGGGCACGAAGCCGCGGCAGTTCGGCCCGACGCGGGTCACCGTGCCGGAACATTCGAACCCGAAGGCCGCCCGCGTCAGGCCGCCCGACAGCAGGTCCTCGTCGAGGATGCCGAAGGCCACCATCACGTCGCGGAAATTGAGGCCGGTATAGGCGACCTCGATCTCGACCTCGTCGTCCTGCGGCGCCGGCCGCGGCTCCAGGCTCCAGGCGAGTTCATGCGCCGACAGCGCGTTCTTCGGCCGCAGGACGGCGCGCGCCGTGGCGGAAACCGGCTCGATCTGCTGGCGTGCCCCGCGTCGCGCGCGGGGTACGAAGATACCCACCTCGTCGATACGCAGCTCGCTCTCCGGCGAGCCGCGCATGATGGTGGCGGCAAGGTCGACGGCGACCGTCGCCGCCGGCACCCCGGCATCGAACTCGACGACGCGGATGTCGATCATCGGGAATTCGTTGCGGGCCACGCGGGCGAAGGCGCGCAACGAATGCGCCACGGCGAGCTCCTCGCCGATTCCGCTCGACACTCCCAGCACCACCCAATAGCGCAGCCGCTCGATGCCGGGCGTGATCGCGGCAAGGCTGGCGACCAGTTCGAGAAGCCGCCGCTTGAGCGCCTCGCTCGCCGCATCGGCGGTGATATCGGTGCCGACGAAGTGGAGGATATCGGTCGCGCCCTCGATATCGGCGACATCGAGACCTTCGCCGGTCACGGTGACGTCGGTGATATCGGCGAGCTCGCGGATGACCCCGCGGGAGGCGGCGTCGTCCGAAACGCGCGCCAGGATCGACACCGGAGCGAAGGCTTCCGCCTCCTTCGGCGCGATCCGGCCGATGGCCAGGCGGGTGAAGCCGTCGCTCCATTCGTGCAGCGGCTTCTCGAGCCGGAACTGGTCCCGCAGCACCATGATGTTGAAGGGGCGCACCCCCTCGCCATGGTTGGCCGCCTCCTCCGCCATCCCCGCGAGGGAGAGCAGGAAATCGGCGGTCGGTTCGGATTTCAAGTCGAGCTGCGCCACCATGCCGCCCGGCTTCAGCCATCGGGCGGCGGACCGGGTCGTGGCGGCATCGCCGCCGAGCAGCAGATCGAAACGGCTGGCAACGGCTTCCACGGCGAGCAGGTCGACATGGCCGATGGTCAGCCCGCGGCCGTGCTGGGCGATGAAGGCGTCATAGGCCTCGCGACGCTCGGTGGCGATCGACAATGTGATCGCGTCCCGGCGCAGATAGGGCAGCAGCATCCGCCAATGCCCGAGCTCCAGGGGCGGCGTCCACAGCACCGAGAGCGGCGCCGGCGCGCTGGACTTGACCGCCGCCGCCAGCGCCGCGGCCAGATGTTCGCGGCCGGCGGCGAGGATCGACAGCTCGGCCTCCACCTGCGCCTTCTGCGAGGCGGTCAGCTTCATGCACTCGCCGGTGGCGCAGGCGGTCTCCAGATGCGCCAGCGCATGGGAGGCGAGCACGATCTCCGCCTGAGCCGACGGCGCGCTTTCGACCATCGCGGCGAGGATCGCCTCGGGCGGCGGCAGATCCAGCCGGCCGTCCTTCGCCTCGAAATGCTCCACCAGCGCCCGTGCGCGCCCTGCCACCGATGAGGCGGCGGCGGCTATTCCGTCGCCCTCGGCTTCCCGGCGATCCAGCCACTGCCGCACCAGCGACAGCGTGAAGGCCTGGAGCAGCAGCCAGACGTCCGGCGCGGCGGTCTCCCTGGCCGGTGCGGCGCCGGCGAGATCGAGCGCCGCCGGCACGGTGCGCGACTGGCTCAGCACCTCGTCCAGCCGCAGGACCCGCTGGTCGGCACTGCGGCGCGACAGCACGACGGCCCGCAGGTAGATGTTGTCCAGCAGCGCGACCAGGTCGCCATCGGGCCCGAACAGTGCGACATCGACCGTGGTCGACGTGCTGGTTTCATAGGTGCGTCGCACCACCGCCCGACGGACCGGGCTGTGCGGCTTCAGCACCGTGACCGACCTGAGCCGGACCGGAAGGTCGCAGCGCACCTCGCCTTCGATCGTGGTGCGCGACAGCATCAGCCCATGGAAGCTGGCGTCCAGCGCGGTCGGATCGAGCACATGCTCGGCGGAGAACGCCCCGAGCGGCGGCTCGACGTCGTTGAGCTCGATGACCTGCGCATCGGGGTCGCGCTCCAGCCGGGTCACCCGCTGGAAGCTCGGGCCGTAGTCCAGCCGCGCCCGCCGCGTGGCGGCGTAGACCTCCGCCGGACCGTTGATCCAGCGTCCCTGCGTGCTCGGGCCCTCCGGCAGAGGGCCGGTTTCGCCGGTGAAGGGCAGCATCTGGCCATGGGCGTGGCGGACCCACTCCTCGGCGGTCAGCCGCTTGCGGCTCCAGATCTCGACGACGCTCGTCTCGGGGGTGTAGCGCATCGAAATCTCGCGCATCACCTCGGGGCCGAGGGTCATCGGCCGCTCGATGTCGAGGTCGCGCACGCTGAGCGGCACCGCGCCATGGACGTCCCGGCCGACGGCGAGGATCATCTCCAGATAGCAGGCGGCCGGCATGATCGGGGTGCCGTCGACCACATGGTCGGCGAGATAGGGCACCATTCGCGTGTCGAGCGCCTGCCGCCACTCGGTCGAGCCCTCGCAGACGCGCGAGCCGATCAGCGGATGACGGCGCGGGGCGACGTTGAAATTGGCGCCGAACACCTGCAGCCGCTCGGAGGTCTGCGGCAGGCTGTGGCGCGAATGCTGCCAGGGATAGAGCGGCAGGTCGACCGTGTTGGTGCCCGGCTCGCCGAACATGGCCGCCGCATTCACCTCGGCACCGCAGACCAGCAGCCGAGCGCCGATGTCCCATATCGGATCGGCCTCGCCGTCGTCCTCGGTGAGGCCGGCGACCGCCTCGCCCGGCTTGTCCAGCGCCTTCAGCGTCTCGGCGATCGGGCCGGTGAGGATCGGGCGCGGGGATATCTCCAGGAAGACCGAGGCGCCGAGATCCGCCGCCCGTTCCACCGCCGCCGAGAACAGCACCGGCTGGCGGATATTGCGCCACCAGTAGTCGGCGTCGCAGGCCGTCCCGTCCATCACGTCGCCGGTGACGGTGGAGATGAACGGCACGCGGCCGGGCGTGGCGCCGAGGTCTCCCAGATCCTCGATCATCTCGCCTTCGAGCGGATCGAGGATCGCCGAATGGAAGGGATAGTCGAGGTCCATCAGCAGGGCCGGGATACGCTCCTGGCGCATCCGCTGCAGGGCGGTCTTGATGTCGTCGGCCGGTCCGCTCACCGTCACCGAGGCCGGGCCGTTGATCGCGGCGATGGCGATCCGGTCGAGGCCGTGGCGATCGAGGAAGGCCTGGACATTGGCGGCGCCGGTGGCGGCAACGGCCATGCGTCCCTGGCCGCGGATCCTCTCCTGGTGCAGGCTGCGCAGATGGATGAGGCGCACCGCCGCCTGAAGGCTCAGCGCGCCGCTCGCCCAGGCCGCCGCCACTTCGCCGACGCTGTGGCCGAGAACCATGTGCGGCTCGACGCCCACGACACGCAGCGCCGCCACCACCGCCGCCTGGATCGCGAACAGAAGCGGCTGGGCCGTCGACGTCTCGGCCAGCTTCGGCACGATGTCGGGGCTGTGCAGCATCTCCCGCACCGACCAGCCGGCCAGCGGTTCGAACTGCGCGTCGATGAGGTCGATATGCGCGCGAAAAGCGGCGTTGCGCGCATAGGCCCGGCGTCCCATGCCGGCCCATTGGCAGCCATTGCCGGCAAAGACGAAGGCGATCCTGCCGTTCGCGCGCAGGGCGCGTCCCCTGGCGCCCAGCGAGGGCGCCGTGCCCGCGCCGATCTCCCGCAGCGCTCGCGCGACCTCGCTCGTCGAGCCGAGCGGGATCGCCAGCCGGTGCTCCAGGCGCTCGCGCCGATGCGCCGCCGCATTGGCGAGCCGCGGCAGCGGGACGGCGGCCTGCTCCACCGCCTCGGCATAGCGTCCCGCCATGGCGGACAGCGCCTCGCCGCTTTGGGCGGACAGAACCAGAACCTGCGCCGCCGGTTCGCGGTCGACGACCGCGCCCGCGGCCTCCTCGGGCGTCGGGCCGCGCAGCACGATATGGGCGTTGGTGCCGCCAAAGCCGAAATTGCACACGCCGGCCAGCAGCGGCGCGCCCTGCGGCAGCGCGATCGGCTCGGCGACGGGCGCGAGATTGAGCGCGGCGAAATCGATGTTCGGATTGAGTTCGTCGAGGAACAGCGTCTTCGGGAGCCAGCGCTGCTGCAGCGCCATCGAGGCCTTCAGCAGGCCCACGAGACCCGAAACGGGCTCCAGATGCCCGACATTCGACTTGGCCGATCCGATCGGCAGCGGCGCGCTGCGCTTCTGCGCGATGGCGGCTGCGATCGCCCCCGCCTCGACGGGATCGCCCACCGGCGTTCCCGTGCCGTGCGCTTCGATGAAGGCGAGGCGATCGACGGAAAGCTCCATTTCCGCATAGACCGACTCCAGCAGATCCCGCTGGCCGGCAGCCGACGGCAGGGAAATGCCGACCGTGCGCCCGTCGGAATTCACCCCCGAGCCGAGGATCACCGAGCGCACCGCCTCGCCATTGGCGCGGGCGTCGGGAAGCCGGCGCAGCACGAGGGCGGCGAGCCCTTCGGAGCGGACATAGCCGTCGCCCCTGGCCGAGAACGGCCGGCACCGGCCGGTCGGCGACAGCATGTGCGCGGCGGAAAAGCCGATGAAGGGGGCCGGCGACAGCAGCAGATTGACGCCCGCCACCACCGCCATGTCGACCTCGCCGTCGCGCAGCGCGCGCAACGCCTGGTGCAGCGCCACGAAGGACGAGGCGCAGGCCGCGTCGATCGTCATGCTGGGGCCGGACCAGTCGAAGGCGTAGGAGACGCGGTTGGCGATGATGGAAAGCGAGTTGCCGGCGATGAAATGGCTCTGGATCGCCGCGAGATCGGTCGAGCTATGCGTCTGGTAGTCGACATTGGAGGCGCCGACATAGACGCCGATGCCGTCGCCGGTCAGGCGGGAGGGCACCATCCCGGCATTTTCCAGCGCTTCCCAGACCACTTCGAGCAGCAGCCGCTGCTGCGGGTCGATCTGCGCCGCCTCGCGCGGGGACACGCCGAAAACGCCGGTATCGAAGCCGAGGACCTCGTCCAGGTAGCCGCCCGCGAATGTGTAGCTGTAGCCGGGCGCGGGGCCGGGATGCAGGAAGCGCTCGACGTCCCAACGGCCCTCGGGCCGGTCGGAAACCGTGCAGGTGCCATTGGTCAGGACGTTCCAGAATTCGTCAGGCGAGTTCGCGCCCGGGAGCCTGCAGGCATATCCGAGGATCGCCACCTCAGGCTGAGATCGATTGACGCCACGAGCCATCCAGCCGCTCACTCTCTAGTCCCGAACAACTGACGCTGCATTGCGGCAGATCTTCTGCCCCTCCCTGCCATCAATCAGAACACTCCTGCAACTTCAAACCTCAATACCCCTGACGGATTGAGAACATATAACACCGACGACGGTATGCCAGTCTTCCCTCTCCGCACCGCAACCTGCCCGCTGCGGCGACAATCAAGATTTGTGCCGCTTGCCGAAGCCGTGTTCGCGCCGGCGGGATAAACCAGGCCGCGGCAACGGCCAGATACGTGAGGGGCGACTGGAATCAAGTCGGGATTTTCGCGAGCAATTGCCGCAACATCAGTGCGTTGATCTGCATCATACGTTCAGCCGGCAATCCCTCGAATACCTCCGAGCGCATTCGTGCAGGAGGGAACAGCGTCGCGCGATCGGGCGGTTTACTCATCATATCGAGCACCTCGGCATTGGCCACCTCGAAACGTTGCATGAAGGCCGCCATCTCCGGGGCGGAAATCCAGTCGACATTTGTGCGCCGCGGGAACGGCGACTCCTTGCGTCGCCCGAGCTCCGAGACCAAGCCCCCGAGAGTGGACAGTTGCTGCTTCGTCAGCCCGCTCCTGTTGAGCTGACTCTTGAACGCCACCAGTTCCATCGGAAGGCTTTCGTTGAATTCCGCAATAGGTCCCTCGGTGCCTATTTTGACGCCAAGATGGCTAAAGAAATTTGTGACAAGGTTGCCGCCAACGATCAAATCCTCAAATGTGACAATATCGACAATTTCAAAGTACTTTTTGAATAGGTCTATCTGTTCCCTATATTGGAAGAAGGGCAGGCGATTTTCAAGGAATTCGCGAAATCCGTCCTTTATGTGTTTGACCCTGACGTTCTCCTGATACAGGGACCGGGCGAAATCGTCCTGGCGCCGCAATACGATCAGTATCTCCGGCTTGAGCGGTTCCGTCATTTGCGCGAGCCGGGCGATATAGGCTTCCCGGCCTTGCCAATAGCGGCTGGCGTCGCTGTCCTTGGCGCCGATGAGGTGGCGGTACAT
Source organism: Ancylobacter sp. GW821-FHT10E12 (assembly GCF_058809335.1). NCBI lineage: Bacteria > Pseudomonadati > Pseudomonadota > Alphaproteobacteria > Hyphomicrobiales > Xanthobacteraceae > Ancylobacter > Ancylobacter sp. GW821-FHT10E12. The sequence continues at coordinate 150,427 of NZ_JBXASN010000014.1, forward strand.
CGGCTCGGCACTGAGCAGCACCTGGTCGATATCGCCGGTATCCTCGGCGGCGATCGCCGCGACGAACGCCTCGACCTGGTCGAGGGTAAGGAGCGAGCGGGTCCCGGCTATCGCGTGGGAAAAGTCGTGATGGGCATAGTGCCGGGGGCCGCCGATCAGCTCGTAGCCGGGATAGAGCAGGCCGCTCGACCGCAGCTTCTGCTCATGCCGGCGTGCGAATTGCTGGATGCTGGTGGTTCCCGTCTTGTGGGTTCCCACATGCAGAATTGTTCTCATCGGCCGGACACCACGCCCTCATTGCTCCAATGCACCCCGAACGGCCGCCGAAGGTGGAAGACCTCGACGCGGCCAGGCTCGCAAAACGCGAAAGGGGCAGAGACGACGCGCGCATGCGCAAATCGTCGGAAATCGCCTGCAGATAATCCGTCTAGCTTTTAGTGATGGCGGGAGATCTTGCAAGCCGGGAGCCGTGGCCGTGTCCGGCAGGGCACGCGACCGCCGCGCTCACTTCTTTTTTCTCTTCCCGGCCTTCCGCCCGGTCGGAGTGGTCAATTCGAAGACCGTGAAGCTCGCGAAGGTGGTGTTCAGATCGTTGGTTTCGTCGAATGGGTAGGGGTTGACGGGACGACCGACCACCCGCCAGTCGGGACGCTCGCGCGCCACCCAGCCGCTGAACCAGCGGTGGCGGATATGCTGCACATGTCCCGGCATGTCCCAGTCCGAGGCGTAGACGAGAACATGGCGCTGCGCCGAATCGAACAGCTTGCGCATATAGGCCTCGTAGGCCGCATCCTCGACCAGATGATAGATCACGTCGAGCGAGAGGGCGAGGTCGTGCCTGCCCGCCCCGGGTTCATAGCTATCGTAGGGCTGGAACGCCCAGCTGGGCCGATCGTGGTATTGGGCGCGGCAGATCTCGATCGCCGTCGGCGAGACGTCGAGGCCGAGATAGGTTCGTGCCCGGAGCTGCGAAATCTGCTGCCCGTCGCCGCAGCCGAAATCGACGACCGAGCCGATGGCGTTCAGCCGGATGAAACGATTGATGAATGCGGTCTTGTAGTTGGCGAGAACGCCGCGGGAGCCGGCCCCGGAATAGCCGCCCGAGGCATAGCGCTTTTCCCAATAGAGCCCGGAGGAAAATTCCGTCGCCTTGTCGGTCATGATGGCTTGCTCTCGTCCGGCCCGGATCGATCGGTCGCCCGATCATGTAGGGATGGCGCGGTTCCATCAACCGCTCCTTCGCGCCCTTGCGCGGGGACTGCGTCGGCGAACGGGCGCCATCAGGTCGCCATCCGCCCGGCTGCTTGGTTCTGTCGCTGGCAGTTGCTATAGCTGGCAGCGGCTTGTGAGGAGTTGTTCATGCTGATTAAGGGTGATGTCAACGGCGTCCGACCCACAGGCGAAGTGTGGGGCTGGGTGCTGGACGTCGATTCACCGGACGCGATCCAGATCATTCGCATTTCGATCGCTGGCTACGAATTCGAAATTCCCGCCGACGTTCATCGTCCCGACATTGCCAAAGGCTTCGGCGGCCACGGCAATCATGGCTTCCTCTTCTCGCCGCCGCCCTCCATACCGCCGGGGCAATATGAGGTGGACGTCGCGGCCGCCGCCGACGGCTCCACCATCCCGCGCGGCCGCTTCACGCTGAACGTGGGCGAGCGCGACGGCAAGCTGAGGGCGCGAATCACCGCGTTCACCGCCGAGCGCATCACCGGCTGGGCCTATGATTCCGAGGACCTCACCCAGTCGCTCGTGCTCAACATGTTCGTCGATCATAAACCGGCAAAGAACATTCCCTGCGAGATCGCCCGCAAGGATGTGGACGGCCAGGTCGGCAACCAGCTCCGGGTCGGCTTCCATACCGCCCTGCCTCTCGAATTCTGGGATGGGGAGACGCATCGCCTCACCTTGAAGGACAGCAAGTCCGGCCGCCTCATCCATGACGGCTGGCTGCGGACCGACAAGACGACGTTCACCGTCAAGGGCCGCACGCTGTTCGGCGAGATCACGGAAATCGGCCTTGCCGGTGCCGCCGGCTGGGTGACCGACCTGGGCCGGCCGCTGGTCGTCGAACTGGAAATCGACGACATCCTCATCGACCGGCAGGAGGCCGACCAGCCGCTCCAGCTGGACGCGCGGCGCAATGCCGGATTCCGCTTCAGCGGCCCGCCCGCCGAGTTCTTCGACGACGCCGAGCACAAGGTCACGGTCTACGCCCTCGCCAATGAACGCGTGCCGCTCGGCACCCAGATGCTCACCCTTCGCAAGGCCGAGACGCCGCGACTGGAGGGCGAGCTGCACCCGGCCAAGGACGGCCGGCTTGCCGGATGGGCCATCGACCCGTCGGCGCCGGATGCGCCGCTGGAGCTCAGTCTGGTCATCGACGGGGCGGAAGTGCAGACCGCCGCCACCCGCAGCGTCGGCGACGTGCGCGGCCGGTTCGAGTTCAGTCTGCCGCCGGCGTCGAGCGCCGAGGCCTGGCTGGCGTCGCAGATCGACATCGTCAGCTATCCGCGCGGGCTTAAGCTGCCGCCCGTCGGTGGCCGCCACCCGGTCGTCGACAGCCTCGCCGCCAGGCTGGAGCCGGGCGCGCAGGGCGACCACGTTCTGGTGCTGAAATCGGGGACGGCGATCCCGCCTCGGGTCCGCGTGGACCTCGTCGAGGACGAGCTGGTTCGCCAGAGCGTCGAGCTCGCGGTCGATGCCGATGGCTTCACCGCGCGCGGCAGCCTGGGCAGGCAGGACGCGCGGAAATTCCTGTCCCGGTTGACCCATGTGCGGATCGGCTCCCGATCCGTGCTGCTCACCGGCCTGCCGGGCGTCGCCGATCCGGCGTCGCCGCTGCAGGGTTCGGCGGGGCGCTCGCCCGCCAACGCGCTGCCGGTCCTCGATCCGCGGGTGCGCCGGCGGTTGAGCGACCTTGCCCGCGGCGAGGTCGCCCCGGATGGAGATACCGCCCGGCCGGATTTTGCCGGGGTCTGGCGCTTCACGCCCCCCGCCATCGTCGAGGGTTGGGCGGTCGACCTCGCCAATCCGGCCGATCCGCTCGAAATCGAGCTGGTGGTCGACGGCACCTCGGTCCAGCGCAGCTTCGCCGGCCAGCGGGTCTATCCGCGGGAGGCGCAGTTCAAGTTCGAGATTCCGGTCGGCTTTCGCTTCGACCTGTCCAGCCTCAACCTGCGCAAGGGCTCGCTCGCGCTGGTGGAGGCCCGCGTGGTCGGAGGCGGCGCCCTGCTGCCCGGCAGGCCGCAGGTGGTCGATCTCGCCAATATACGGGTCACGGTCGGCCGGGTTGGCGAGATCGACGCGCTGGTCGCGACCGGCCGTCTCCCGCAGGCCTATCTCGTCGCCCGCTCGATCGCCCGCGGCAGCGGCCGCGCGGCGGTGCATCGCTTCCTCGCACTGGATTTCGTGCTGCGCACGCAATGGCTTGGCTATGAGGCCTTCCTCGCCGGCTGGAAGGAGGGCGCGGACCGTTCCTATGTCGCCGCGCTCTCGGAGGCCTACCGGCTGCGGGTGATCGAGGGTGAGGCGGACGGGCTCGACCTCGCCGCCAAGGGCGAGCTGCCCGCCGCCTATGCGCCGCTGCTCGACGCCGCTTCTCCCGCCGCCTCCGTTGTCGCCGCTACCGCCTTCGAGGCGGTGGCGCTGTGGATGACGCTGGACCAGCTGCCGCTCGAGGACGAAGGCGGTCCGGTCTTCGGCGAGATCGCCATCGTGCTGTCCGGTGAGGTGTACAGTGAGGCCGAACGGGCCCGGCTCGCCGCGCTCGGATGCACGATCGTACCGATCCCCGAGACGGCGGGATCGGATGCCGCGGCCATCGCCCGCCACATCGCCGAATCCGCACCGAGCGGCCGCTGCTTCGTGGTGCTGCGCGAGCACCGCACCCTGCCGACCGCGGCACTCGGCTATTGGCCGCGCCTGCTGAAATCCGCCGGGCCGAGCATCGGCACGGTGATGCGCTTCGCCGACGAGAGCCTCGGCGCCGCACAGGCGGGATTCCTGCCGCGCGAGGCCGATGCCGCGATCCATGTCTGCGGCGACGTTGCCGGCGCCGCGCAGGCGGTGGCCCTCGCGCCGTCCGCCACCGCCTGGTCGGGGACGGAATTCCTCACCGCCGCCCGTGCCGCGATCGACGAGGCCTATGCCGATCCGAGCTGCGTCATCGTCCGGGAAGGCGATGCCGACGCCACCATCGAGGTGCCACCCGGCGCGTGGGTGATCCATGCGCCGCTTTCCGACGATCCCGAGGCGGATGGCTCGGCCGAGGCGTGGGCGGAGATCGCGGGTTCCGGCTGGCCGGCCTCGACGCCGGTCATCTTCATGTCGCGGCAGTTTCAATATCCGGCCGACTATGTCGCCCGCTGCCTGCGCGAATATGTCATGGCCGGCGAGCGCTCGGTGGTGATGAGCGCGCTGCGCTACCATCCCGGCCGCGAGGAATTCTCCCTCTCCGCCAATTCGTCGCTGCCGACCTGCTATCTCGGCCTCAGGGAGCGCGGCTGCTACCGGCTGGCCGACCTCGTCGATGCGGCGACGCGCTTTGCGCCCGGCGACGAGACGCGGGTGGTGCTGGCGACCACGCATGCCTTCCATCTGGTCGGCGAGGGCGATTCCGCGCTGGCGCTTCTCAACGACATCGCCGCCAGGCCGATGCTCCGGCAGTTCGCCGTCTCGCTGACGGCGCGGGCGATGGGCTTTGCCGCCCATGTGCTGGAGAACTGGGCCGGCGCCGCCGAAGCCTATGGCATGCTGCAGCTGCCGCGCAATTCCGACGACGTCGCGCTGGTCTCCTCGCTGTCGCTCGGCATGGAGGCGACGCGGGAGCTGCGGCAGTCGCCGGACTTCTTCCCGCGCCTGCAGGAATGCGCCCGCCGCGGCCATCTCGCGGTCGTCGCCTCCTATCTCGGCGATTTCCTCCGGCATCCCGCCGAGGTGCTGGCGCTCGACGACGAGGCGTTTCTCGGCCTGCTCGATTGCTGCAGGGCGGTCGGCCTGCAGGAGGAGGTCGGCGAGGCGCTGGGCCTCCACCTGCCGGTGCTGCTGACGCGCGGGCCGAGCCTCGTCATGCCGCTCTTCGAGGCGGTGGCGATGACGCTCCCGACCACCGATCTCGCGGCGGTGCTGATGGCCGGCGCGGCGGAGATTCTGCGCCAGCCGGACGCCCTGTCGGTCGCCCGGCTGGTGTCCGCCTGCCGGCGCTACGGATCGGCCCAGGCCATGGCGGTGCTGGTCGGCATGATCGAGCGGTCGCCGCACAAGGACGTGCTGGCCGATCCCGATGTCGCCGAGACGGTGGGTGCCGCGCTCGTCCATGCCGGCAAGCTGCAGCGCCAGCTGGCGCTCTTGCGCCACGATTCCGACGCGCCGCTCTTCGTCGCGCCGCTGATGGACCGGATGATCGCGGCGCTGCTGGAGGGCGAGGCGGGCACGTTCACGCAGCTCCTCAACCTCTATTTCGCCGAGCGCCGCGACGTGAACCAGCTGCTGGCCCAGCTGCGCACCTATACCTACGAGATCACCCGGCTCGACATCCCGCCCGGCGCGGTCCGCTATCCCACGCATGCGGCGCTGACCGAGACGCTGGCGCTCGCCATCCTGCTCGACGACCGGGTGGCGATCCGCCATCTCGACGGCGCCGGCATCGACAATCTGGAATCGACCAACGACGCCCATGGCATCGTCGCCGCCAGCTACCACCGCAACATGCAGCCGCTGGAGCGTGCCTTCGCCCGCTGGGGCGAGCCGTTCGGCATCGCGCCGATCTCCTTCGCCGGCGACACCATCGATGCGCTGTTCGAGGACTTCACCCGCCAGCCGCTGCCGCCGGCGGCGGTGGCGGAGCATGGCCGCGTCAGTATCATCGTCACCGTCTACAATCCCGACCTGAACCTGCTCGCCAGTTCGCTCGCCTCGCTGGTCCGGCAGACCTATCAGGACATCGAGATCATCCTGGTCGACGATGCCAGCGACGCGGTGCCCTCGGTGGAGATCGAGGCGCTGGCGGCGGCCGATCCGCGCATCGACTTCCTGCGCGTGCCGCGCAACGAGGGGCCCTATGCGGGCCGCAACCGCGCGCTGGAGATCGCCACCGGGACGTTCGTCGCCATCCATGACGGCGACGATTATGCGCATCCCCAGCGGCTGGAAGCCCAGATCGGCGTGCTGGCGCGCTCGCCGATGCTGAAATTGTGCACCAGCGCGCATCTCAGGATCGATCAGCTGGCGCGGCTGCAATTCGAGCACACGCTCGAACTGCTCGGCGACGGCACCATGACCTCGGTGTTTCGGCGCGACATCTTCGACGTCATCGGCGGTTTCGCGCCGGTCCGCTCGCGCGGCGACGTCGAGTTCCGCGAACGTCTCCGCGCGGCCTATGGGCCGCATGTGTACGCGCATATCGATTGCCCGCTGACCTTCTGCTTCGCCGGCCCGGCCAGCCTGTCCAATGCGGTTCGCCGCACCCGGCCGGAATATCTCGCGCTGTTCCGCGACGCCTTCGCGAGGCGGATCCGGGTGCCGGTGCTGGATGGGCGGCGGGTCGATCCGGTCGCCGACCCGGTGGCCGTCCCGTGGCCGCTGCGCTCGGAGAACCTGCTGTCGTAGCCACCTCCCCATCGCAGGACGTGGCCGGTGCCTCGCGCCGCCCGTCCAGGACGCCCCGGCTCGGAGTGAAGATATGGACAAGGTCATCATTGGGCTCACCTCGATCCGAGCCCGGCAAGACAAGCTGCACCTGACGCTGGAAAGCCTGCTCCAGCAGGATCACCCGCATTTCGAGATCCGCGTCTTCACCTCGCGCGAGCCCTACCTGCTCGACGAGGGCGTCGACGAGATCCCCCCGGACTGCCGGGAGCTGCTGGGCGATCCCCGGCTCAAATGGTGCCGCGTGCCCAATACCGGCCCCTATCGCAAGCTGCTGCCGCTGCTGGCCGATCCGCTGTGCCGGTCCTCGCTGCTCGCCACCGCCGACGACGACACGATCTACCCGTCGCACTGGCTGTCGACGCTGGTGCATTATTATCGCCGGCACCACTGCATCGTCAGCTTCCGCGGCCACCAGATGGCGCGGGGCGAGAACGCCTTCCTGCCCTACAAGCGGTGGCCCGAGCAGATCATCGCCGACAATCCGAGCGTGTTCCTGCTGCCGACCGGCAAGGACGGGGTGCTGTATCACCCCTCCTTCTTCCATCCCGCCGTGCTCGACATGCTGACCGCGCTGAAGGCGGCGCCGACGGCCGACGACCTGTGGTTCAAGTGGCACACGGCCGTCCATCGCGTGCCGGTCTATGTGGTGCACCCCGATTACCGGCTGGCGAGCCTGCCGGACACCAATGACGGCAGCTCGCTCTATCGCGACTTCAACGATGCCGGCGCCAATGACGGCGCCATCGCCGCGCTGGAGAAATATGCCGACACCCGGTTCGGGATGACGCTGGCGCGGCTGTAGCGGGCGGGCGGTTCGCCATCCGGCTCCCCGCGGCCGGGTCCCCGCGGCCGGTTCCCATGCGCGTGACAGGTGCGCGCCGGCAGGAACGCCCGCCGCGCCGGCACGTTCTCCCTCGACAACAACGAGGAGGAGGACGCCGATGGACGACCGTGAGCAGAAAATCCGCGAACGGGCCTATCATCTCTGGCTTGAGGAAGGCTGTCCGCACGGGCGCGACCAGCTGCACTGGGAGATGGCGCGGGAGATCGTGGCGCGTGAGATTGCGGCGCGGGAAATTGCGACTATCGAGGAGACCCCCGGCGCCGCCTTGCGGCCGGTCGACGCCGCCGAGGCGCCGCCCGCCCCCCTGGAAGGCGGGTCCATCGTGCGGATGCAGCCGGGCGACGGCGATGGGCCGGTGAGCGAGATCGACACCATACGTCGCACGCTCGAAGTGCCGGCCAAGCGCCGCGGCCGCGGCTCGCCGGTGGCCGCCCGCGAGGGCGCGATGAGCGGCCTTGCCGGCGGGCAACCTTCGAGCCCGTCGACGCGCTCCTGAAGGCGCGGGAGATAAACCCATCCGGGACGGGGCCGCGCCTGCGCGGGCCTTGGGGAGAGAGGCGGAAACGGTCGTCCCGACGGCGCGTCGTGTTGCCGGCGCGCCGTCGGGCCGGTTCGGTCAATCGAGGTCCGCCGGCAGATCGATGCCCTGCCACTTCTTGTAGATGGCGGGGAGCTTGCCGTTCTTCATGTTGGCCTCGACCCAGCCGTCGAGCCAGGCAAGCAGCTCCGGCTCGTTCTTGCGCAGACCGATGGCATAGGGGAAGGTCGCCATGGAGAACTTCACCTCCAGCGGATCGGCCGGGCGCTTCTCCTTGATGGCGGCGATCACGGTGGGCGTGTTGGCGGCGATGTCGGCCTGGCCGGAGATGACGGCGGTCACCAGCGTGGCGTCGTCGTCATAGCGCAGGATGTCGGCGCCCTTGCCGTTGGTGGTCAGCACCTTGTCGGCGGTGGTGCCGCGGGTGACGACGACGCGCTTGCCGGCGAGGTCGGGGAAGCCTTCGATCTTCAGGCTCGCCGGCGCGGCGATCACGTTCTGCAGCAGGCCGTAGGGCCTGGAGAAGTCGATGACCTTCTTGCGCTCCTCGTTGATCGAGAAGGAGGAGATGACGATGTCGGTCTGGCCGCTGAGCAGGAAGGGCACCCGGTTGGCGCCGGTCACCTTGACGATGTCGAGCTTGACGCCGAGGTCCCCGGCCAGCAGCTCGGCCACTTCGACGTCGGAGCCGACCGGCTTCAGGTTGGCGTCGATCATGCCGTAGGGCGGCAGGCCGAGGTCGATGGCGACCTTGACGGCGCCGCGCGCCTTGATGTCGGCGAGGGCGTCGGCCTGGGCCGCGCCGGTCAGCGTCGGCGTCAGCAATGCGAGCGAGAGCAGGGCGGCGGCGAGAGTGCCGATGCGCGGGGAAAGCGGGCGTTTCATCCGGGTGGCGTCCTTTGATTTTCGTTGGGGTTTGCGGAAGGCGGGGCAGGCGGAGCGGGCCGGCGTTACAGCCCGCTACCGACGAATTCGGCGAGCTCGCGGGTGTTGGGGGCGTCGAGCATGGCGCCGGGTCCGGTCTCCCAG